>NZ_CP110395.1:2883238-3203598 GCF_029910215.1 Paraburkholderia sp. D15
GCGCATCCGTCTCGGGGACAAACTCCATCAGCAGACGGATCTTGTCGCGCTGCGCGGGCGGGCTGATCTGCCGAAGCGCGGCGACGTTCTTGTCGTCCATCGCGATCAGCAGGTCGAAACGCTCGAAATCCTCGGCGGCGATCTGGCGGCCGCGCAATGCGGTCAGGTCGTAGCCACGATTTGCGGCGGCCTGTTGCGCGCGCTCGTCGGGCGTCGCGCCGATGTGCCAATCGCCCGTGCCGGCCGAGTCGATCAGGATGCGGTCCGCCAGCTTTGCCTGCGCGACCAGGTGGCGCATCACGCCTTCCGCGGTCGGCGAACGACAGATGTTCCCGAGGCAGACGAAGCAGATGGACACGGTTTTCATCGGCGGCTTTTCAGGCGCTTGCGGGCGCGGTTGGTACGACGTGGAACGGCGGGCTGCCGGGTGGCCGGCGAACGGTGCCGCGATTATACAAAGCTGGCGAAAATCTCGCCGGAGGCGGCTCAGGGGCTTGCCTGCCTGCCCGTCGCGCTTACGACGCCTGCGCCGACGGCATCGTCACGACGGCACGCAGCGGCTTCGCGGGCAACGCCGACGCGTCGTCGATCATGCCGTACGAGACGGCGCGCGCCAGTTCGGCGGTCAGCTGATCCGCCGCGAGCGGCGCCTGCGATGCGCGCGACGCGACATCGCCGCAAATATGCAAATACGCTGCCGCTGCAAGCGTGACGACGACGGCAAGCGGCCAGTACACCAATATTGTCTTTTTCATGATGGGTTTCTTCCGCAATTCTTTCTGATTAGGGCGCCGGAGCTTGTGACCCACTATGCCCAGTCGAAATCCTATAGAAATTCACAATCGGGAAAAACCCATCGGGACGAGATACAGCGTTGCTTCAGATGGAACAGTGCGCGAAATGTCGCGCGGGTGGTGGATGACCTGATATGCCGCAGAAGAGAGACGTCCTTACAAACACATACAAAGCTGTTGCGACGCCGGGCGATAATGGCTGTCTTACAAACATGAAAACCTTCCGCCGGACGTTCACATGAAACTCGTCACTCCCATCGCTGGTCTCGCGCTCGTCGCTTTGCTCGGCGGCTGCGCGGTTTATCCGGACGGAACGCCGATGTACGGCAACGGTTATGGCGGCAGCTACGACGGCAATTATGGTTACGACGGCTACGCGCCGGGCGCCCCGGTCGCGCCGCAAACCAATGTGTATCTCGGCTATGGCGGCTACTCGGGCCCGCGTTACTACGACGGACCGGGCCGCTATTACGGGCCGGGGCCGGGCTATCCGGGATACAGAGGGGATGGGCCGAATAACGGCAATCGTGGACCGGGTGGCGGCTGGCATGGTCAGCCGAACGGTGGCGGACCCGGCGGCGCAGGTGGACCGCCCCCTCGGGGAGCCGCGGGCGGTCCCGGTGGACCGAGTGGTTCAGGCGCGCCCCGGCCGGGCGCTGGCGGACCCCCGCCTTCGCCGCCGCCTCAGCAGGCGGGCAACGGTGGCGGCCGCGGTTACGGAAATGGTGCAAGACCCGCCGGAGTCGGCAGACCAGCCGGTCGCGATCCGTCGGACATGACGAATCACTAGATAGCGTCACCGCCCCCACTCACCCGATATGACTGCGCTGCGCGGCGTACAACTCCCTGAACGTACGCCCCACCGGCGCCGGCATATCGCGCGTATCGGTCCAGCCCGCGCCGTCCAGCGGCAGCTTCGCGATCGACCGGTTGCGTCCACCCATCCGCTCCAGCACGCGAACGGTCAGCTTGGTGAACAGCGCATAAAGGTCGGGATGCAAGGCGAGAAATCCCCACACGGCCAGCCCCGCCCGCTCCTTCCACGGACGCAGCCGCCGCTCCACCTGCTTCTCGCGCAACTTGCGCAGGAGGTCGGACAACGGAATACCCACCGGACACACGCTGTTGCATTCGCCGCATAAGGTCGCCGCCTGCGGCAGATCGAGCGCCTTGTCGATGCCGACATAACTCGGCGTGAGCACCGAGCCCATCGGACCGGGATACACCCAGCCATACGCATGACCGCCGACCTTCTGATAAACCGGACAGTGGTTCATGCAGGCGCCGCAGCGGATACAGCGCAGCATCTCCTGAAAATCGCCACCGATCAGCCCGGTTCGCCCGCCATCCACCAGCACCACGTACATGTGCTCGGGCCCGTCCTGATCGCCTTCGCCACGCGGCCCGGTCAGCACGGAAAAATAGTTCGACGTGGCCTGACCGGTCGCGGAACGCGGCAACAGACGCATCGCCGTCGCCAGGTCCTCCAGCGTCGGCAGAACTTTTTCGATGCCCGTGACGGCGACGTGCACGCGCGGCATCACCGTGCACATGCCTTCGTTGCCCTCGTTCGTGACCAGCACGACCGAACCCGTTTCCGCCACGAGGAAGTTGCCGCCGGTCACGCCCATGTCGGCGGTCATGAAATGCGGGCGCAACACTTCGCGCGCTTCCCGCGTCATGTCGGTGATTTCCGTCAGACGCGGCCGGCCATGGGTTTGCGCGAACAGATCGGCGATCTCGTCCTTATCCTTGTGGACCACCGGCGCGATGATGTGGCTCGGCGGTTCGCCGCCGTTGATCTGCAGGATGTATTCGCCGAGGTCGGTTTCGATCGACTGCACGCCCATCTGACCGAGCACCTCGTTCAGACGCATTTCCTCCGTGACCATCGACTTGGTCTTGATCACTTTCTTCACGTCGTGCCGGCGCGCGATGTCGCCGACGAGCCTCGCCGCCTCCTGCGTCGTTTCCGCGAACAGCACGGTGACGCCGCGCCGGCTCGCCTCGCGCTCGAACGCTTCGAGCCACACGTCGAGGTTATCCAGCGCGCGGTTGCGGCGCTCCTTGAGCGCGGCGCGCGTGGCCGGAAAGTCGATCGCGTTCATCGCCGAGGCGCGCGCCGACACGAACTTGGTCGACAGTTTGGTCAGATTCTGCTGCAGACGCTGATCGGCCAGCTTCTGGCCCGCGCGCGCCTTGAATTGCATCGATTGGACTTGCATGGCGGCCTTGTGCGTAATCGGATAGGACTCGCGCGCGGCGAAGCGGGCGGGGTCAAAGTACGTGGGAATTCAACAACCAGGCGATGGCCGCGAACTGAGCGGCCGGACGGCCTTGAGCTGCCACTTCGAGCCGTTCACAACCGGCCGCGCTCGCGTCGCTCAAACGTCGCCCGCCAATACCTGCGCGATATGCAGCACGCGCGTGGTTGAGTCGCCGGTGCGCCGCAGGCGCCCTTCTATATTGAGCATGCAGCCGAGGTCGCCGAGCACCACGGTACCGGCGCCGCTCGCGCCGATGTTCGCGCATTTTTCGTCGACGATCGCGGTGGAAATATTGCCGTACTTGACCGCGAACGTGCCGCCGAAGCCGCAGCAATGCTCGCAGTCCTTCATCTCGGTGACGGCCACGCCGACCTGTTTGAGCAAGGCGCGCGGCTGGGCCTTGACGCCAAGTTCACGCAGACCGGAACAGGAATCGTGATAGGTGACCTCGCCGGCGAATTCGCCCGGCTTCAGCTCGACTTTCGCGACGTTGACGAGGAAATCGGTGAGCTCGAACACCTTGGCCCGCAGCCGGCCGAAGCGATTCATCATTTCCGGATCGTCGCCGAAAAGATCGCCGTAATGCGCGCGGATCATGCCGCCACAGGACCCGGAGGGGACGACCACGTAATCGAACTGCTCGAATTCGCGCAGCGTTTTCTCAGCCAGATCGCGCGCGAGACGCCGGTCGCCCGGGTTGTAAGCCGGTTGGCCGCAGCAGGTTTGCGCGGGCGGCACGATCACTTCGTAGCCGGCGTTTTCGATCAGCTTGATCGCCGAAAAACCGATTTCGGGCCGCATCAGGTCGATCAGACAGGTGACGAACAATCCGACTCGCATGAGCCCTCCTCCGGAAAAACGTCCCTGATTATCCGACGTTTTGCGCACAATACCAACGGCTAGAAGCCATCGGACGAGTTGCGCATAAAATTGGAATAGGTTTTCCAACCGCGTTCGCTTTTTTCACCATACGAGATACAATCAGTTTCCGCTGTTTGACGCGTCAACTGATTTCTTCCCATGAGCGACACGAACCCGGATCCCAAAACTTCGATCCAGGTGATCGAACGTATGATGCGCTTGCTCGACGCCCTCGCCGCGCATAGCGACCCGGTCAGCCTGAAAGAACTCGCTATCCGCACGGAACTCCATCCGTCCACCGCGCACCGCATCCTGAACGACATGGTGATGTGCCGGCTGGTCGACCGCTCGGACCCAGGCACGTACCGCCTCGGCATGCGGCTGCTCGAACTCGGCAATCTGGTGAAGGCGCGTCTGTCGGTGCGCGACGCGGCGCTCACGCCGATGCGCGAACTGCATCGCCAGACCGGGCAAACGGTCAATCTGTCGGTGCGTCAGGGCGATGAGATCGTCTACATCGAACGTGCGTATTCGGAACGCTCGGGCATGCAGGTGGTGCGGGCGATCGGCGGACGGGCGCCGCTGCATCTGACCTCGGTGGGCAAACTCTTTCTCGCCGCCGACGAATCCACCCGCGTGCGGGCCTACGCGACGCGCACCGGCCTGTCGGGTCACACGCAGAACAGCATTACCGATCTCACGAAGCTGGAGCGCGAACTGTCGATCGTGCGTGCGCAAGCCTGTGCGCG
This sequence comes from Paraburkholderia sp. D15, assembly GCF_029910215.1. NCBI lineage: Bacteria > Pseudomonadati > Pseudomonadota > Betaproteobacteria > Burkholderiales > Burkholderiaceae > Paraburkholderia > Paraburkholderia sp. D15. The sequence goes on from NZ_CP110395.1 coordinate 2,887,910, forward strand.
CGACAACGAGGAACTGGAACTCGGTGTGCGCTGCATCGCCGCCGGCATTTACGACGACACCGGCAAGCTGGTCGCGGGTCTGTCGCTGTCGGCACCGGCGGACCGCCTGCAGGATTCGTGGCTCGGGCAGTTGAGCCAGACCGCGCTGATGATTTCGACGTCGCTCGGCTATCGCCCGCAGTTGACGCAGGATCATTCGCATAACCATCACGCGTGAACGGCATGGGGCTTTAGTCGAACTCGATCGAGTCCTTGCCCGTCCGGTCGTGCCGCCGTCCGGCAAGCCGCAACCGCCAAAACAAAAAGCCTCGCGACATATGCATGTCGCGAGGCTTTTTCAATGGCGCGGCCGGATCAGGAAACCCGGCCTCCGTCGACCCTATCAGGTCCCCGCGCCGCCGGCATCCGCGCTGGTGATACGCGCCTGATCGCCACCGTTGTCCAGCCACGTGCGCAGACGCGTCGCATCCGCGAACCGCGAATACTTACCCGACGAGTCGAGCAGCACCATGATCATCGGACGGCCATGAATGGTCGCCTGCATCACCAGGCACTCGCCCGCTTCGTTGATGAAGCCGGTCTTCTGCAGACCGATGTCCCACGTCGGATTACGCACCAGCGCATTCGTGCTGTTGTATGCCAGCGAGCGCTTGCCGGTGTACACCTCGTAGCTGTGATCCGTCGAGAACTTGCGGATCAGCGGATACTGGTACGCCGCGTTGACCATCTTCACGAGATCGCGCGCGCTCGACACGTTCTGGCTCGTCAAACCCGTCGGGTTCTCGAAGTGCGTGTCGGTCATGCCGAGTTGCTTCGCCTTCGCGTTCATCGCCGCGAGGAAGGCCGGACGGCCGCCCGGGAAATAGCGCGACAGCGCGGCCGCGGCACGGTTTTCCGACGCCATCAGCGCGATGTGCAGCATGTCTTCACGCGACAGCACCGAGCCCACCGACAGACGCGAGCCCGTGTTCTTCTCGTAATCGCGGTCTTCGTCGGTGACTTCGATCTGATCGGTCATCGGCTCTTTCGAATCGAGCACGACCATCGAGGTCATCAGCTTGGTGATCGACGCGATCGGCACCACGGCGCGCGAGTTCTTGTCGAACAGCGATTCGCCCGAGTTCTGATCGATCACGTACGCGACGCTCGAACGCAGCATCAGCGCGTCCGGCGTTTCGTGCAGGCCGAATGCCTGGCCGACGGTCGGCTGACGCGGTTCGTACGCGACGCGGCGCACCACCGTGTGGCGGCGGCCGTTCATCGTATACGTCACGCGCTTGCGTTTGACGCCGGCGCGCGGCGCGTCGTCAGCGGCGGCCACGGCTTTGACGGCCGCGCCCTTGCTGGCCTTGGCCGACTTGCTCGCGACCTTGGCGGTCGCGGCAGCGGGCTTCTTGCCGGCTTTTGCGTGTTTGGTGGTTTTTGCAGGTGCTGCGGGCGTGGCGGCAAAAGCGCTCACGGGCGTGGCGAACGCCGCCGCGATGACCATGGAGGCGGCCACCGACAGAGCGGTGCTGCGGGCCGCGCCGTGGATCACTTTTAGCGACGAAAACATGTCGGTTTTCATGGGTGTTCGGTAGGGAGCGGCGAGAGGTTTCCGCAAGTGTAGTAAAACAACGAAAAATTAGCAATTTGAAGCACTTATACGCGCTCCTTAAACCGGCTTGTAAGCTCCGATCGCAAAAACACAAATAAGTGCCGCCGGTCGATCGAAAAAATCGATCGCGACCGCTCATCGCCTCGTCGTTGCCGTCACACGCCCGAATCGAGATGATTCTTTCAGCATAACGGCAAAATCGAGACAACCTTGATCAGGGGAAATACGGTCAGAGCACGGATGGGCCACGCATCGCCCGTGCCATGAGACGTCGCCGGGGCTCGACGCGGCGTTGTTAAACGCCTGCTGGAAACCGCCGACGCGCATTCGACTCGCATAGCGCATTAACGTTCCATGACAGTTTCCGGTTTACATCGAATGGATCGGGCGCCATTTTTTGATATGCCGGGTATTACCGCCTCGCAGCATTCGCGTCGGCGCGCGGTCAAAACATCTCATGATATCGGTAACAAATGCGGATTTTCCGCGCACCAGCACGGTGCGCCGGTTAATTCGACTTGCGTCATACGCGCGTCATGCCGAGTGCATAACGTATTGTTTTATCAGCAATTTCTTAATATTGTGCGACGCACAAAAAGCGCTTGACATTCATCGCAGTCATCCTAAAATAGGAACCATTGCTGCGATGCACCATACATCGCGGTCCGGGGGGACGAGCTTCAAGGCGTCTCGCCACTTACCCAAAGCGGTCCGCACAGACAGACCGCAACCCAGGAGCGTAAACCATGACTCTGCTGACCCCTGAGCAATTCGCTGCAGCCCAGAAAGCCAACTTTGAAACGCTGTTCGGCCTGACGACCAAGGCATTCGAAGGCGTCGAAAAGCTGGTTGAGCTGAACCTGCAAGTCGTGAAGTCGACGATCGCGGAAAGCCAGGAAAATGCCCAACGCGCACTGTCCGTGAAGGACGCGCAGGAACTGCTGGCCCTGCAAGCGAGCCTCGCGCAACCGGTCGCCGAAAAGGCGCTGTCGTACGGCCGTCACGTATATGAAATCGTCTCGGCAACGCAAGGTGAATTCACCCGCGTCGCTGAAGCGCAGTTCGAAGAACAGAATCGCAAGGTGCAGTCGCTCGTCGAAAACGTGGCGAAGAACGCACCGGCTGGTTCGGAAACCGCCGTCGCCGTGATCAAGTCGGCAATCACCGCCGCGAACACGACGTACGAAACGGTTCACAAGGCAACCAAGCAAGCCGTCGAAATCGCCGAAAGCAACTTCAACGCGGCAGCAACGGCTGCTTCGAAGGCTGCTTCGCAAGCCGCCGCGCAAGCATCGCGCTCGGCCAAGAAGGCTGTCTAAGTTTCAGCAGCAGGCAGGATCGGCAGCACAATGCGCCGGCATCGCTTAACGGTGGTGCCGGCGTTTTCGCAAGCAACAGCGTCGCGCCGTTGCCGCCCAAACGGCGCGAACAGGCCGGACGCTCCGATACGTTGAATGGCGTATCGTTTGCCCGGCGTAGCGCCGGGATTTTTTTATCCGCGCGCTGATGCGTTTTGCTTGGCCGGATTTCTCGGCCGACACACGAATTCGATGGTTGCGGAATATGCGCTCGAAAGAAAAACGGCGCGCCCTTTTCGGGGCGCGCCGTTTTTTATTGGCTCGCGCAGTCGCGAACCTGCTTGCGTCATGCAGGCAGGTTGCGCGCTCTTACTTCTTTTTCTGCGGCGGCAGGTCGGTACAGACGCCTTCGTACAACTCGGCGGCCATGCCGATCGATTCGCCGAGCGTCGGATGCGGATGGATCGTCTTGCCGATATCCGTTGCGTCCGCACCCATTTCGATCGCGAGACAGACTTCGCTGATCAGGTCGCCCGCATTCAGACCGACGATCCCGCCGCCGATCACGCGATGCGTTTCCTCGTCGAACAGCAGCTTCGTGAAGCCTTCGTCGCGGCCGTTGGCGATCGCGCGGCCCGATGCGGCCCACGGGAACACCGCCTTGCCGAACTTGATGCCGGCGGCCTTCAACTGGTCTTCCGTCTTGCCGGCCCACGCCACTTCCGGATCGGTGTACGCCACCGACGGAATCTGCAGCGCGTCGAAGTAAGCCTTCTCGCCATGCGCGACTTCCGCGGCGACGTGGCCTTCGTGCACGGCCTTGTGCGCGAGCATCGGCTGACCGACGATGTCGCCGATCGCGAAGATGTGCGGCACGTTGGTGCGCATCTGCTTGTCGACGTCGATGAAGCCACGCTCGGTCACCGCGACGCCGGCCTTATCCGCACCGATCTTCTTGCCGTTCGGCGTACGGCCGACGGCGACCAGCACGAGGTCGTAGCGTTGCGCTTCGGCCGGCGCCTTTTCGCCTTCGAACGACACGTAGATGCCGTCGTCCTTCGCTTCGGCCGCGGTGGTTTTGGTCTTCAGCATGACGTTGGCGAAACGCTTGCTGTTGTACTTTTCCCAGACCTTGACCAGATCGCGATCCGCGCCGGCCATCAGACCGTCGAGCATTTCGACGACGTCGATCTTCGCGCCGAGCGTCGCGTACACCGTGGCCATTTCCAGGCCGATGATGCCGCCGCCGATCACGAGCATGCGTTGCGGGATCTGACGCAGTTCGAGCGCGCCGGTCGAGTCGACCACGCGCGGGTCTTCCGGAATGAACGGCAGCTTCACCGCTTCCGAGCCTGCGGCGATGATGGCCTGCTTGAACTTGACGACTTTCTTGCCGCCTTCGGTCTGCACTTCCATGTGGTTCGGATCGACGAACGAGCCCGTACCGGTGACGACTTCGACCTTACGCGCCTTGGCCATGCCGGCGAGACCGCCGGTGAGCTTCTTGACGACGCTGGACTTGAAGTCACGCAGTTTGTCGAGATCGATCTGCGGCTTGCCGAACGTGATGCCGTGCGAGCCGAGCGCTTCGGCTTCGTCGATGACGAGCGCGGTATGCAGCAGCGCCTTCGACGGAATGCAGCCGACGTTCAGACACACGCCGCCGAGCGTCGAATAGCGTTCGACGAGCACGGTCTTCATGCCGAGGTCGGCCGAGCGGAACGCGGCGGAGTAGCCGCCGGGGCCCGAACCGAGCACGAGCATGTCGCATTCGATATCGGCGCTACCGGAGAAGCTACCTGCTTGCGGCGCGGACGCGGCGGCCTTGGGCGCGGCGGCGGGAGCAGCCGCTTGCGGCTTCGCTTCAGCCGGTGCCTTGACCGGTTCGCTGGCAGGTGCCTTGGGGGCATCTTTAGCGGCCGGTGCATCGGCGGCGGATTCGACTAGCGCGATGACGGTACCTTGCGAGACTTTGTCACCGGCTTTGACGCGAACTTCCTTGACAGTGCCGGCGATGTCGCTGGGCACTTCGATGGAGGCCTTATCGGACTCGAGGGTCATGAGAGCTTGTTCGTTCTCGATGACGTCGCCCGGTTTGATGTTGACTTCAATGACATCGACGTCCTTGAAGTCACCGATATCCGGCACTTTTACTTCGACGAGACTCATGGTGTCCCCTTCTCGTATTGATCGATGATGAAGAAAGAACCTGAAAAAGCAGCCTAAAAGCAGCCCCAAAGCTGGCAGCGCGACGGACAGAATCATCCTTTGCCGTCCGCCCAAGGACGCGCCTTTCTTTTGCCTACTTTTCTTTGGAAGACAAAGAAAAGTAGGTGCCGCCCCGCACAGGGGCGACGCTAATAGACCACTAACAAATCAGGTTCTACAGAGAGCCGCGAGATAACAGAAAAAAAAACCCCGCGCCCCCGCCCATCAAAAGATCACAGAATCACACGCCGAAAATCGGCAAGAATCGCACCCAGATAAGCATTAAACCGAGCCGCCGCAGCCCCATCAATCACCCGATGGTCATACGACAACGACAACGGCAACGTCAACCGCGGCACGAACTGCTTCCCATCCCAAACCGGCTTCATCGCGCCGCGCGACAGCCCCAGAATGGCGACTTCAGGCGCATTGATAATCGGCGTGAAGTTGGTGCCGCCAATCCCGCCCAGCGACGAAATCGAGAAGCACCCACCTTGCATCTGATCCGGCTTCAGCTTGCCGTCACGAGCCAGCTTGGACAGTTCAGCCATTTCCTTCGCGATCTCGATAAGACCTTTCTTGTCCGCATCGCGAATCACAGGAACGACCAACCCATTCGGCGTATCGGCAGCAAACCCGATATGGAAGTACTGCTTGAACACCAGGTTATCGCCGTCGAGGCTGGCATTGAACGTCGGGAACTGCTTCAACGCGGAAACCACCGCCTTGATCACGAACGCCAGCATCGTGACCTTCACGCCGGACTTCTCGTTTTCCTTGTTCAACTGCACGCGCAGCGCTTCGAGATCGGTGATATCCGCTTCGTCGTTATTGGTGACGTGCGGAATCATGACCCAGTTGCGATGCAGGTTCGCGCCCGATATCTTCTTGATGCGCGACAACGGCTTCGCATCGACCGGACCGAACTTGGTGAAATCGACCTTCGGCCACGGCAGCAGATTCAGCTCGCCGCCGCCTGCGGCCGCCGGCGCCGCGGCACCGGCCGGCGCGGCACGCTGGCCGCTCATCACGCCCTTGACGAACGCGGTCACGTCGGCCTGGGTAATACGGCCCTTCGGACCCGTACCCGGCACCTGCGCGACGTCGACCCCGAGTTCGCGCGCGAACTTGCGTACCGACGGCGACGCGTGGCTCGCCTGACGCGCACCACCCTCGCCTGCCTGAATCACCGGCGCCTGAGCGAGCGCCGACGGCTGCGCGGGCGCGGGCGACGGCGTGGCCGGTGCGTCGGACGGCTTCTCGGCGGCCTGCTTCGGCGCGGGCGCCGGAGCCGGAGCAGCGGCGCCGCCTTCGGCTTCCACCACCACGATCACCGAGCCTTCCGACACGTTGTCGCCGACCTTGACCTTCACTTCCTTGACGACGCCGGCGACGGAGCTCGGCACGTCCATGGTCGCCTTGTCCGATTCGAGCGTGACCAGCGACTGTTCCTTCTCGACGCGGTCGCCGACCTTCACCGACACTTCGATCACCGGAATGTCTTTGTAGTCGCCGATATCGGGAACCTTCACGTCCTGCAGACCGCCGCCGCTCGCGGCGGGCGCCGCGGCAGGGGCCGGTGCCGGCGCGGGCGCCGCGGCAGGAGCCGGTGCGGGCGCTGCCGCCGGTGCGGGCGCCGGAGCCGGCGCAGCCGCGCCGCCTTCAGCCGCTTCCAGCACGACGATCAGCACGCCTTCCGACACGTTGTCGCCGACCTTGACCTTCACTTCCTTGACGACGCCGGCGGCCGAGCTCGGCACGTCCATGGTCGCCTTGTCGGATTCCAGCGTAACGAGCGACTGCTCTTTCTCGACGGTATCACCCGCCTTCACCAGCACCTCGATCACAGGAATGTCCTTGTAATCGCCGATGTCCGGCACCTTGACTTCGATCGCTTGACTCATTGTTAGTGTCTCCTGGGCCGCGCACGCGGCCCGCCCCTGCCGATCAGGAGCGGGCGCGCACGCCGTGGCACACGGGGAATGATGCCTTAGACGGTCATCGGGTTGGGTTTGGCGGGATCAAGGTTGTACTTCTTGAGCGCCTCGGCGACGACCTTGCGTTCGATCGTGCCTTCATCTGCCAGTGCATTCAACGCGGCAACCGTGACCCAGTAGCGGTCGACTTCGAAGAAGTGACGCAGCTTCTCGCGGGTGTCCGAACGGCCATAGCCGTCCGTGCCCAGCACGACGAATTTCTGCGGCACGAACGCGCGGATCTGTTCGGTCAGCGCGCGCACGTAGTCGGTCGATGCGATGACCGGACCTTGCGCGTCCTTCAGCAGCTTCTCGACGTGCGAGAGCTTCTTCTCTTCGGTCGGGTGCAGCAGGTTCCAGCGCTGCACTTCGTGGCCTTCGCGCGCCAGCTCGGTGAAGCTCGGCACGCTCCAGAGGTCGGCAGCGACGCCCCAGTCGTTCTTCAGCAGGTCGGCGGCGGCGATCACTTCGTTGAAGATCGTGCCCGCGCCCAGCAGTTGCACGCGCGGCGCCTTCTTGTCGGCCTCTGCCTTGCGGAACGCGTACATGCCCTTGATGATGTCGGCCGCTACGGCATCGCCCTGCGGAATCGCCGGGTGCTCGTAGTTTTCGTTCATCACCGTGATGTAGTAGTACACGTCTTCCTGATCCGCGACCATGCGGCGCAGACCGTCCTGCATGATGACGGCGAGTTCGTAACCGAACGTCGGGTCGTAGCTGATGCAGTTCGGCACCGAAGCCGCCCACAGCAGCGAGTGACCGTCTTCGTGCTGCAGGCCTTCGCCGTTCAGCGTCGTACGGCCGGCCGTGCCGCCCAGCAGGAAGCCGCGCGAACGCATGTCGCCCGCGGCCCAGCACAGGTCGCCGATACGCTGGAAGCCGAACATCGAGTAGAAGATGTAGAACGGGATCATCGTCTCGCCGTGCGTCGAGTACGACGTCGCGGCGGCGATCCAGTCGGCCATGCCGCCGGCTTCGTTGATGCCTTCCTGCAGGATCTGGCCGCTTTCCGATTCGCGGTAGAACATCAGCTGGTCGGAATCTTCCGGCACGTACTTCTGGCCGTCCTGATTCCAGATACCGATCTGACGGAACAGACCTTCCATGCCGAAGGTACGCGATTCGTCCGGCACGATCGGCACGATACGCTTGCCGAGCGCCTTGTCTTTCAGCAGGATGTTCAGGATCCGCACGAACGCCATCGTCGTGGAGATCTCGCGGCCTTCGCCCGTGCCCTTGAGCAGCGGCTCGAATGCCGTCAGTGCCGGCACCGGCAGCGACTCGGCCTTCTGACGGCGCGCCGGCAGATAGCCGCCGAGGTCCTGGCGGCGAGCACGCATGTACTCGAGTTCCTTCGAACCTTCCTCGAACTTCAGGTACGGCACGTCGACGATTTCTTCGTCGGTGATCGGCAGACGGAACTGGTCGCGGAAATTCTTCAGCTGCTCCACCTGCATCTTCTTCTGCTGGTGGGTGATGTTCATCGCCTGGCCGGCTTCGCCCATGCCGTAGCCCTTGATCGTCTTCGCGAGGATGACGGTCGGCTGGCCCTGCGAATTCGACGCTTCCGTGAACGCAGCGTAGATCTTGTGCGGATCGTGGCCGCCGCGGTTCAGATTCCAGATGTCGTCGTCGGACCAGTCGGCGACCAGCGCCTTCAGTTCCGGCGTATTGAAGAAGTGCTCGCGCACGAACGCGCCCGACTCCGACTTGTACGTCTGGTATTCGCCGTCGACGACTTCCATCATGCGGCGCATCAGCGCGCCCGACTTGTCGCGCTGGAACAGTGCGTCCCAGCGGCTGCCCCAGATCACCTTGACGACGTTCCAGCCGGCGCCGCGGAATTCGCTTTCGAGTTCCTGGATGATCTTGCCGTTACCGCGCACCGGGCCGTCCAGGCGCTGCAGGTTACAGTTGATCACGAACACCAGGTTGTCCAGGCGTTCGCGGCCGGCCATGCCGATCGCGCCGAGCGATTCCGGCTCGTCCGTTTCGCCGTCGCCGAGGAAGGCCCAGACCTTGCGGCCGTCGGTCTTCGCGATGCCGCGCGCCTGCATGTACTTCATGAAGCGCGCCTGGTAGATCGCCATGATCGGGCCGAGGCCCATCGACACGGTCGGGAACTGCCAGAAGTCCGGCATCAGCCACGGGTGCGGATACGACGAGATGCCCTCGCCGCCCACTTCCTGACGGAAGTTGTCGAGTTGCTTTTCGGTCAGACGGCCGAGCAGGAACGCGCGCGAGTAGACGCCCGGCGACGAGTGGCCCTGCACGAACACGAGATCGCCGCCATGTTCGGCGGACGGTGCGTGCCAGAAATGGTTGTAGCCGACGTCATACAGCGTGGCTGCCGACGCGAACGACGCGATGTGGCCGCCGACGTTGGTTTCCTTGCCGGCGCGCAGCACCATCGCCATTGCGTTCCAGCGGGTGTACGAACGGATACGGTGCTCGAGATCCTGGTCGCCCGGGTTCTTCGCCTGGCGCGCGACCGGAATCGTATTGATGTACGGGGTGTTAGCGGAGAACGGCAGATGTTCGCCATGCACGCGGGCGAATTCGATCTGTTTCTCGATCAGATAGTGGGCGCGATCGGGGCCCACAGCAGAAATCACGCCATCCAGCGCTTCCAGCCATTCGCCGGTTTCCTGGGGATCGTCGTCTTTTTCGGCGGCGACATATTTCATGACTTCGTCGGGTACAGCGGACATGCTCGTCTCCTGGATATAGAGGAACGCTCTTTGAACAGACGACGCGGACGAGGCACGGCCGCGGCAGCTTCGGCCGATTGTAAAAGGGGTCCCGACGTCCGCGCAACAAAATTTTCGAATTGCGAGATCAATTCTCATAATGCGGAAAATTGCTGCGGCGCAACCTGGATTGACTGCCGTTCGACGGATACGCCGGCTAGTTTGCGCCCGTTAACATGACTTTCAGCGCTTTTTTGCGCCATTTGCTAGCGAGCTGCTGCGCTACAATGCGACGCATGTTGACCGAACGGCTTTTCGCTCGCTCGGCGCGTAACGCCGGTTCCCCGGCCGATTCGACGCCGTCCTCCCGCTGGCACCATGGACCATGGTGGTCGAATTCCTATTTGCTGACGCCGCTGCTGTCGATCCTGGTGTTCCTGGTCGTCATGAGCCTGATTCTGTGGAGCCTGAACCGGCGCGAACAGCAACAGCAGGAAGACACGCTTTACCGTAACGTCGCGTGGGCGCAGCAGCAGATCCGCCTGTCCATGACCGGCGCGCAGGAACAGATTCAGGCGCTGGCGCGCGATCTGGTCGCCGGCCATGCCGATCCGCATTCGTTCCAGGTGTCCACCACGGACATCATGCAGGGGCATCCCGAGATCCTCTACATGAACTGGTACACGAGCCAGCAGCAGCCGCGCTGGCCGAATACCGCGCTGCCCGTGTTCGGCCAGCGGCTCGCCAAACCGAACGACGCGCAAATGGACGAGGCGGTCAAGGCCGCCTTCGCGGAAGCGCGCAGCACGCGCCGCCAGGTGTATTCGCCGCTGATCTACGACGACGTCGGCAACGGTTACATCACGCTGCAGACGCCGGTGTTCCGCGATCGTGACTTCCTCGGCACGATCGCCGCGGTGTTCTCGGTGGAAGGCATCCTGAAGCACGACATTCCGCCCGAACTGTCGGCCAAATACAAAATCTCGATCATCGACGTGAACAACCGCGAGTTGACCACCACGTCGACCCGCCCGCGCCTGCCGCGCGACATGTTCTACGACCTGCCGCTCGATCCGCCGGGCCAGGGCGTCTCGGTCCGCGTGTACGCGTTCCCGCAGATGACCAACTTCACCAACAACACGCTCGTCTGGCTGGTGGCCGGTCTGTCGTGCTTCGTGCTGTGGAGTCTGTGGAGTCTGTGGAAGCACACGCGGCAGCGCTTCGAGGCGCAGCAGGCGCTGTATGCCGAAGCCTTCTTCCGCCGCGCGATGGAAAACTCGGTGCTGATCGGCATGCGCGTGCTCGACATGCACGGCCGCATCACCCACGTGAATCCGGCGTTCTGCCGGATGACCGGCTGGGACGAAAGCGACCTGGTCGGCAAGAACGCGCCGTTCGCCTACTGGCCGCGCGACTCCTATCCCGAGATGCAGCGTCAGCTCGACATGACGCTGCGCGGCAAGGCGCCGTCCTCGGGCTTCGAGCTGCGGGTGCGCCGCAAGGACGGCTCGCTGTTCCATGCGCGTCTCTATGTGTCGCCGCTGATCGACAGCTCGGGCCGCCAGACCGGCTGGATGTCGTCGATGACGGACATCACCGAGCCGAAACGCGCGCGCGAGGAACTCGCCGCCGCGCACGAGCGCTTCACCACCGTCCTCGAAAGCCTCGACGCGGCCGTGTCCGTGCTCGCCGCCGACGAAGCCGAACTGCTGTTCGCGAACCGCTATTACCGCCATCTGTTCGGCATTCGTCCGGACGGTCATCTGGAACTGGCGGGCGGCGGCTTCGACAGCTCGCAGGCCTCGTCCGATTCGATCGATATGGTGGACACCTACGCGGGCCTGCCCGCCGCCGCGCTGACCGAAAGCACCGCGGACGCGCAGGAAATCTACGTGCAGAGCATCCAGAAATGGTTCGAAGTGCGCCGTCAGTACATTCAGTGGGTGGACGGCCACCTCGCGCAGATGCAGATCGCGACCGACATCACCACGCGCAAGCAGGCGCAGGAACTGTCGCGTCAACAGGACGAGAAACTGCAATTCACCAGCCGCCTGATGACGATGGGAGAAATGGCCTCGTCGCTCGCGCACGAGCTGAATCAGCCGCTCGCCGCGATCAATAACTATTGCTCCGGAACCGTGGCGCTGGTTAAATCCGGTCGAACCACGCCCGACAATCTGCTGCCGGTGCTCGAAAAGACCGCTCAGCAGGCGGTGCGCGCGGGCATGATCATCAAGCGGATTCGCGAGTTCGTGAAGCGCAGCGAGCCGAAGCGGCAGGCCACGCGCGTCGCGGATATCGTCGCGGACGCGGTCGGGCTGGCCGAGATCGAGGTGCGCAAGCGGCGCATTCGCATCGTCACCGATCTGCGCTCGCGTTTGCCGGTGATTTACGTCGACCCGGTGCTGATCGAGCAGGTGCTGGTCAACCTGCTGAAGAACGGCGCCGAGGCGATGGCCGAAGCGCGGCCGAACGCGGTCGATCCGGTAATCCGCGTGGTCGTGCGGCTGGAGAGCGGGTTTGTCTGCATCAGCGTCGTCGACCAGGGTCCGGGCGTCGACGAAGCGACAGCCGAGCGGCTGTTCGAACCGTTTTACAGCACCAAGTCCGATGGCATGGGCATGGGGCTGAACATTTGCCGTTCGATTATCGAATCGCACCGCGGTCGTCTGTGGGTGGTGAACAACGTCGAAGCCGACGGCCACATCACGGGCGCCACGTTCCATTGCAGTCTGCCTATTGGAGAGCCTGACGGCCCGAGCAACGGCGGGTCCGAGGCGCCGACACCACAAACCGTTACGGGAGAGCTATGAACAGCCCAGTCACCACACAGGAAACCGTCTTTGTCGTCGACGACGACGAGGCCGTACGAGATTCGCTGCGCTGGCTGCTGGAGGCGAACGGCTATCGCGTGCAATGCTTCTCCAGCGCCGAGCAGTTCATCGACGCGTGGCAGCCGCATCAGCACCCGGGCCAGATCGCCTGTCTGATTCTCGATGTGCGGATGTCCGGCATGAGCGGACTGGAGTTGCAGGAACGCCTGATCGCCGACAACGCGTCGCTGCCGATCATCTTCGTGACGGGCCACGGCGATGTGCCGATGGCGGTGTCGACGATGAAAAAAGGCGCGATGGATTTCATCGAAAAACCGTTCGACGAAGCCGAACTGCGCAAGCTGGTCGAACGCATGCTCGACAAGGCGCGTAGCGAAAGCAGCAGCGTGCAGCAGCAGCGCGCCGCCGCGGAGCGTCTGGGCAAGCTGACCGCGCGCGAGCATCAGGTGCTGGAGCGCATCATCGCCGGCCGCCTGAACAAGCAGATCGCCGACGACCTCGGCATCAGCATCAAGACGGTCGAAGCGCACCGCGCGAACATCATGGAAAAACTGAACGTCAACACGGTCGCCGACCTGCTGCGACTGGCGCTGTCGAACAAGCCGCAACCGGCGCAGTAAACGGAGCGGAGTCGGCGTTCGCTGGTTCGACGCCGATCCGCGCAGCAGTAGATCACCGGGACACGGCCGGACCGGCGCTAACGCGGTTCGGCTTGCAACGCCCGCTTTTCGGCCCATCTTGCGGGCCCCTGTGTTCGGTCCATGTTCCTGGCCGCCGCTTTTCGACTCCCGCATTTCGGCTTTTGTTTTCGGCCTTTGCTTCCCGGCCTTCTTTTAGGCCTTCTTCCAGGCCTTCCTCCCGGCCCACCTCCCCCGGCCGCCACGCATTCCGCATCGCCTTCAGTCTCTCCCGCGCCACCGGCGCCTCGCCGTTCGCGACCCGCAATCCCTACCTGCCGCGTCATGCTTGCCCGGTATAATGTCCGACTTTGCAGCGGCGCCTATCCCCGATTCGCGCGGTGCGCTTTTCACGCGGCGACCCGCGCCCGCTGAAATGCGCCATCGCGTGGTGCGCTCCCTCACCCGCGCCCTGCTCCGCTTTCCAAACAGCCCATCTCGACCCGACCATGACAGCCAAACTGATCGACGGCCTCGCCCTTTCCCAGACCTTGCGCGCCGACGTCGCCGCGCGCGCTGCCGCGCTGACCGCCCGCGGCCATCAGCCGGGTCTCGCCGTGGTGCTGGTCGGCGAAAACCCGGCCAGCGAGGTGTATGTGCGCAACAAGGTCAAGGCCTGTCACGACAACGGCCTCGGCTCCTCGTTCGACCGTTATCCGTCCGACCTGCCGGAAGAAGAGCTGCTTGCGCGCATCGACGAACTGAACCGCGATCCGCGCATCCACGGGATTCTGGTGCAACTGCCGCTGCCGCCGCACATCGACAGCCACAAGGTGATCGAGGCCATCGCACCGGAGAAGGACGTGGACGGCTTCCACGTCGCCAATGCCGGCGCGTTGATGACCGGGCGCCCGCTGTTCCGTCCGTGCACGCCGTACGGCGTGATGAAAATGCTCGCTGCTTACGAGATCCCGCTGCAAGGCGCGAACGCGGTGGTGATCGGCCGCTCGAACATCGTCGGCAAGCCGATGGCGCTGCTGCTGCTCGAAGCCGGCGCAACCGTCACGATCTGCCACAGCAAGACGCGCGATCTGGCCGCCCACACCCGTCACGCTGATGTCGTGGTCGCCGCCACCGGCCTGCGCAACATCCTGACCGCCGACATGGTGAAGCCGGGTGCGGCGGTGATCGACGTCGGCATGAATCGCGACGAGGCCGGCAAGCTGTGCGGCGACGTCGACTTCGCGGGCGTCAAGGAAGTGGCCGGCTACATCACGCCGGTGCCGGGCGGCGTCGGTCCGATGACCATCACGATGCTGCTGGTCAATACGATCGAAGCGGCCGAGCGCGAAGCGAACGCGGCGAACGCTTAAGGCTGGCGCCAGAGCCGGACCGGGGCCTGGGCGCGCACGGAATGCGCGCCCACCCTGCACGCGGCGCACGTGGCCGGCCGCAACGCGGCGGCAAGCGCGGCGACAAGCGCACCGGCGCGCGACATCTGATACTTTGTGGTTCGACGGATTGGAATCGGCGCGTCCTGCCCCAATAATGTCCATACCGGTCGTTGATTGAGGCGCGCGAGGCACGCGACGCATGCGATACGTAGGGCCCGCGTCCCGAACGCTCGCGCTACCGCCAGATGCCGCGTCCATTCATCGCGACGCCCGTCACGTCACCGACTACCCGTTCACCCGCGTCAGACAGGAAGCCTTATGTCCACTACCTCTTCGCATCACGACAATCCGCTCCTCGATTTCTCCGACCTGCCGCGCTTTGGCGACATCCGCCCTGAACACGTCACACCTGCGCTCGACGTGCTGCTCGCCGACGCGAGCGCCGCCGTCGAGCGCGCCGCGCTGCCGGCCGCGCCCGCGTCGTGGGCTGACGTGGTCGAACCGGTCGAGCGCGCCACCGAACCGCTGGCGCGCGCCTGGGGCGTGGTCGGCCATCTGAACGCAGTCGCCGACACGCCGGAGCTGCGTGCCGTGTACGGCGAGAATCTGCCGCGCGTCACCGAGTTCTGGTCGAGCGTCGGCCAGAACCTCGCGCTCTACGAAAAATACAAGACCTTGCATGCGAGCGGCGACTTCGCGTCGCTGACCGGCGAGCGCCAGAAGATCCTCGGCAATGCGCTGCGCGATTTTCGTCTGTCCGGCGCCGAGTTGCCGGAAGACCAGAAGCCGCATTTCGCCGAGTTGCAGGAACGCCAGGCCGCGCTGTCGAAAGCATTTTCGGATCATGTGCTCGACGCGACCAACGCGTATGCCTATCTGGTCGACGAAGGCGCCACCGATCAACTGGCCGGCCTGCCGGAAGACGTGATCGAAGCCGCCCGCGAAGCCGCCGAACGCGACGGCAAGACCGGCTACAAATTCACGCTGCATTTCCCTTCGTATTTCCCGGTGATGCAGTACTCGGAAAACCGCGCGATGCGCGAAACGATGTACCGCGCATACGTCACGCGCGCGTCGGAACTCGGTCCGCAATACGGCGGCGGCAAGGCCGAATGGGACAACACGGCGGTGCTCGCCGATCAGTTGAAGCTGCGCGCCGAAGAAGCGCACATGCTCGGCTACCACAACTTCGCGGAAGTCTCGCTCGCGCCGAAGATGGCCGAGTCGCCCGCGCAGGTGATGAGCTTCCTCGAAGACCTCGCCACGCGCGCGCGTCCGCATGCCGAGCAGGACTGGAAGGAGCTGCGCGAATTCGCCGCCACCGAACTCGGCATGAGCGAATTGCAGCCTTGGGACATGACGTTCGCCGCCGAGCGTCTGCGTCAGAACCGTTATTCGTTCTCCGAGAACGAGGTCAAGCAGTACTTCCCGGAAGACGCGGCGCTCAAGGGTCTGTTCAAGGTTACGGAGACGCTGTTCGGCGTGCGCATCCGTCGCGACGAAGCGACCGTGTGGCATCCGGACGTGCGTTTTTTCCGCGTCGAGAATCAGGACGGCGGCCTCGTCGCGCAGTTCTACCTCGATCTGTATGCACGCGAAGGCAAACGCGGCGGCGCCTGGATGGACGACGCGCGCGGCCGTCACAAGCTCGCGCACGGTGCGTTGCAGACGCCGGTCGCGTATCTGACCTGCAACTTCTCGGCACCGGTCGGCGGCAAGCCCGCCTGCTTCACGCACGACGAAGTGATCACGCTGTTCCATGAGTTCGGCCACGGGTTGCATCACATGCTCACGCGCGTCGACGAACTCGGCGTGTCGGGCATCAACGGCGTGGAGTGGGACGCGGTCGAACTGCCGTCGCAGTTCATGGAGAACTTCTGCTGGGAGTGGGACGTGATGAGCGACATGACCTCGCACGTCGATACGGCCAGGCCGCTGCCGCGCGATCTGTTCGACAAGATGCTCGCCGCGAAGAACTTCCAGAGTGGTCTGGGCACGTTGCGCCAGATCGTGTTCTCGATGTTCGACATGCAACTGCATACCGGTTTCGACGCGTCCGGCACGAAGAACGCCACCGAACTCGCGAGCGAAATCAACGAGCGCTTCCACGTGGTGCCGCAGGCCGCGTTCTCGCGTTGGCCGAACACGTTCAGCCATATTTTCGCGGGCGGTTACGCGGCCGGTTACTACAGCTACAAGTGGGCCGAAGTGCTGTCCGCCGATGCGTACGCCGCGTTCGAGGAAGCCGCGCAGGCGGCGAGCGGCAGCGTGCTCGATCAGACCACCGGCATGCGGTATCGCAAGGAGATTCTGGAAGTGGGCGGCAGCCGCCCGGCGATGGAATCGTTCAAGGCGTTCCGCGGCCGCGAGCCGAATATCGATGCACTGCTGCGGCATAGCGGCATGGCGCCCGGCGCCGCGCATTGAGTGTTTCGAGTGCACTGAGTGCTATGCCCGGTCGCCCGGGCAGTTGAAAAAAAAAAACGGTGATCTGCTTTCGCACATCACCGTTTTTTTCGCCGGTACGCCGACGCTGTCAAACCCCGCATCAAGTCCGATGCAGCTTGAAATCCACCTGCGCCGGCCGCCCGTCGAGCGATAACGTGGCGCGCGCCGCCGGCGCCCGGCTCACCACTTTGCCGCGGCTCACCACCGCGAGCCGCGCGGCACGCAAACGGATCGCTTCGACCGGATCGCGCGCATCGAGCACCACCAGATTCGCCGCGCAGCCCGGCGCGATGCCGTAGCCTTCCAGACCCAGGATGCGTGCGGCGTTCACCGTCACCGCGTCGAAGCATTGATGCATACCTTCGACGCCCGTCATCTGCGCGACATGCAGGCCCATGTGCGCGACTTCGAGCATGTCGCCCGAGCCGAGGCTGTACCACGGGTCCATCACGCAATCGTGGCCGAACGCGACCGTGATGCCCGCGGCCATCATCTCCGGTACGCGGGTCATGCCGCGCCGTTTCGGATACGTGTCGCTGCGGCCTTGCAGCGTGATGTTGATCAGCGGATTCGCGATCGCCGCGACGCCGGACTCGCGCATCAGCGGCAGGAGTTTGCTGACGTAGTAGTTGTCCATCGAATGCATCGACGTCAGATGCGAGCCGGTCACGCGGCCGTGCAGGCCGAGCCGGTGCGTTTCGGCGGCGAGCGTTTCGATGTGCCGCGACAGCGGGTCGTCCGATTCGTCGCAATGCATGTCGACGCGCAGGCCCTGCTCCGCCGCGAACTCGCACAATAGCCGCACCGATTGCGCGCCGTCGGCCATCGTGCGTTCGAAATGCGGGATGCCGCCGACCACGTCGACGCCCATCGCAATTGCCCGCTTCAGGTTCTCGAATGCGCCGGAGCTGCGCAGTACGCCGTCCTGCGGAAACGCGACCAGTTGCAGGTCGAGATACGGCGCGACGCGGCGCTTCACTTCGAGCAGCGCCTCGACGGCCAGCAGACGGGGATCGCAGACATCGACGTGACTGCGGATGGCCAGCAGCCCACGCGCGACGGCCCAGTCGCAATACTGCAGCGCGCGTTCGATCAACGCTTCCTGCGTGAGGTCCGGCTTCAGTTCGCCCCACAGCGCGATGCCTTCGAGCAAGGTGCCCGATGCGTTCACGCGCGGCAAACCGTAGGACAGCGTCGCGTCCATGTGGAAATGCGGGTCGACGAAGGGCGGCGTGACGAGCGAGCCGGCGGCGTCGATTTCCTCGTTCGCGCGCGCGGCCAGATTCGGCTCGACGGCGACGATGCGACCCGCGTCGATACCGATGTCGACCGGTTGACGATGCTGCGGCGTGACGCCCGGCGGCAGCGTCGCGCGGCGAATGATCAAGTCCATGTAGCGCTCTCCCCTTGCAACGTTTTCGCGGCGGTGTGGTTGCCGAGTGTGTCGTGATCCGGTTGGCGATGGGTTATCGACCGGTTGGCGACCGGTTGGCGACCGGTTATCGATCGCTACGATTTTATCGGCGTCAGAAACCCCGTGCCGATGTTTTATCCACTTGCCGTACCGGCGTGCGGCGCGCAAGGCGTACCGGCGGCCCACGCCGCGCGCCGCCTATACTCGGCGAACCAGACGGCGCTCGCGACGCGCGAGCACGCGAAGCCGTCATCTACTCTACTCGCGGGAGCGCTTCATGAAGACGATCGGTGTGATTGGCGGGATGAGTTGGGAATCGTCCGCCGAGTACTACAAGCTGTTGAACCGGTACGCGAAGGCGCGTCTGGGTGGCCATCACAATGCGCGCAGTCTGCTGCTCACGGTCGACTTCGCCGACGTCGAAGCGCTGCAACGCGCGGGCGCTTGGGATGCGCTCGGCGAACAGATGGCCGATGCCGCGCGCCGCCTCGAACGCGGCGGCGCCGACGTGGTGATGCTCGCGACGAACACGATGCATCGCGTGTACGAAGCGATCGAGCAGGCGATCGACGTGCCGTTCCTGCACATCGCCGATCCGACCGGTCAAGCGTTACGCGCGGCGGGCGTCGAACGGGTCGGGTTGTTGGGCACGCGATATACGATGGAGCAGACGTTTTACACGGGACGTCTGCGCGAGCGTCATGATCTGGAGACGCTCGTGCCGGACGAAGCCGAACGCGCGGATGTGCATCGGATCATTTACGACGAACTGTGTCATGGGAACGTGCGCGACGAATCGCGTGCCGTGTACCAGAGGGTGATCGAAGGGCTCGCCGCGCGTGGCGCGCAAGCGGTGATTCTTGGGTGTACGGAGATTACGCTGTTGATCAAGCCGGAGGATTCGGCGTTGCCGGTGTTCGATACGACCGCGTTGCATGCGCAGGCGGCGGTGGAGTGGGCGATTGATTCCGAGTAGCGGATGATGGACGACGCTCGTCCGCTTCGGGGTGGAATTAAGGAAGCCCGCTGGCTGACGCCAGCGGGCTTCCTGTTTTCCAACTTCGGGAGTTTAATCAGGCACGTTACCCGGCGCGCACAGGTTCATCGATTTCATGGCAACGGCGCCCCTGAGATTCTCTCGGGGAATGAGAGAGAAAGCTTGCCAATCTGATTCGTCGACGAACACAGTGCCAGTTTGACAACGCATATGCGCTTGTCTGCGTCCTGCTTCACATCGCGCGCCGTCGATGGCGCAGCGTTGCCACTGCGGGATGACACCCGCAGGTTGAGCCGCCCCGCCCTCAGCCTTCGTGTACGCTCGCACGTCGCGCGTTGCGATTGCCATGTACATGAAGTTCATATCGGCCGACACGGGCATCGCTGATTGCGCGTCCTGATACCGGTCGCGCAATTCGACGACGTAGTGCCCGCAGGCTGCCGCTATGGCAAGAATCGCCAGCGACGCCGACCCCGCGAGAATACGAAACCACGTCACGAATCCTTTGCGCGTGAACGCGTAGCCGAGTAACAGAAATGCGAGGGTGCATCCCGCCACGGAAAGGACGGCGACGCCGAAAGCGCGGTTCTCGCATTCGTATCCACAACGCGGCGCGAATGCAAGAAGCAGAGCCGCGACGGGTATGCCGGTCGTGAAACCCGCTACGCCGAACAAAGCGAGCGACGCAAGTCTTCTCACCGAATCTCCCAGAAAAGTATCTGCCTGGCGTTACGCAGATCCGAAAATCCGAACGAATAACCGGCAAAGAACGAATTCATACCAAACATCCGCCCGATTGTTGCGATCGAACCTATTGGTCCGCTTATCGTTAGCCGCGATCCATTCCATAAGTCGATGTGACCGCCACTTGCGCTACCGGCATCTTCGCCTTCACGGCGCCAGTAATGCGAAAATAGAAGAATACCTGTGCGCCCCTTGACCTTCGGCTGCCAGTCGGGACCAGTTATGTCTTCAGCGACCGGCAAACCGGCGAACGGACGAAGATTGAGCCACTGCCCCAGCTCATCAGCTCTCGTTGCAGTTGGTTTTCCGTCAAGCAGGATACGGCCGATGGACTCCTGCCCAGAAGCCGGACGCACCAACCGGGACGAAAAAGATTTCATGCCGATTCCAACACGATGGAACATTATGCTCATGCGGATTGCACACTGATCCTTGTAGTCCGGGTTGTCATAAGGGTTTCCGCGTGGGTAACTAGCCCAAAATTCGCCAAACTTGACAACCTTCAGAGCAACTTCCTTTATCGAATCGGGCGTGTTGTTTGTGCGAACCACAATTTTTCTATTCGGCATGGTTCCAATCCTTATGGCTCAATGCTTCATCGCCCCAGTAGACCGTGTAGGTTGTGTCACTGTCGGTACAGATACGTGGTAATAATCCATGCGCATCGACGCGTCCGCTAAAAAAAGAATCTGAAGATGCTTCGATAAAGTAGGGATAGCCAACGACAGCCGCCGCACTTGCGACAGCTTGAACCTGCTCGTCGTAGCCAATCGTGGGCAATATGTCGGACGATGCGACAGCAACCACACCGCCTGTCAAAACGGCCACTTCTTCGGCCGTGAAAACCATTCGCATGTTGCGCTCGGCATGAAAGACCGGCGGTGGCTCGCAACCACAAATGTTGATGTCGCCACTTAATGCCCATTGTTGGCCATTCGGCCCTGTGCCTGGCCAGCGCGGACCCGTGGGCGCAATGAAACCTTCCCGTTCGCAAGCCCCGCACCAGGTCTTCATGTATAGCGTTGCAATGTTCACTCGCGGCAACGGGTCCGCGCATGTGACGCAAGCCAGTCCCTCCGTGATCACGGCATCGCCGCCGCGGTCGCCAACGCCAAGAAAAGAGCGAATCATGCGAACTCTTCCGCCCGTAACACGTCGCAGGTCGCGCTCTCGTAATGTACTTTTTTCGACACGTCAGATGTCTCCCTTTAAGTTTCGAAACTGACTTAGAAAGCCGTTAATTCACAGCCAACGGCGGCGTCATAGCCAGCTCGAAATCCTCAATGAAAGCAGCAAGCGGTAGATATCAGACAGAGACTAAAAAGAGCGCGAGTTTTGCGGATCGCATACTTAGTTGCGCCCCCGAGTGCGTCGTCGAAAACAAACGACAGGACACGAGATGCGCCTACGCTGCCGAGTGAGCGCTTGATAAAGGAGCATGCAGCGACGCGGTGGAAGTCACGTGACCCGCTACCTGATCGCTGGAGTGACCAGAGCCAGGTGCGGAACGTAGATGCGCTTAACCGTGCCGGTTCAGTTACTAACGCGTCACTTCGTCAAGCAGAGTAACGCGTCGCGCGATGCGCGCATTGGCGACGCGAGCCGCCGCTCGCCGAACGCATTCGCTACGGTACAGCGGACCAGAAACCCGCAGGATGTGAAATATCGCGCTTACCCTTCATGGGTTGTTGGAAGACAGAGAGTCGCATATCCTGGAATCGCGAAATCCAAGCCTATCGACCCAGCCCTGCCATTCCTCGTCCGACATATAAGCCGTGCTTTCGAGTCGCTGTTTCTCAAGAAATTCCGTCTGCTCCACGAGACTGAGGCCGCCCCAGTATGGGTCCCAGAGTTGGCTATACCAATACGCCGCATTACCCTGCAACGACCCAACGAATGGACCAAGCTCGTAGAACGCAAGCCACGTGCCTGGTGGATTGAATCCGCTGTCGGCGAGACGGTGAACCAGTTCGGCATCGTTCGTCAGTAACCGCATGTTCGTTCCGGAAAGCGCTTCGTCGTGCTTGAGCAGTGTACGCAGTGCTCCTCTCTCGTACACCTGCCAGCTCGTTTCATCGCACTCGCCGCGAATAATCGAGATATAACGCGGAACCTGTGCGACCTCGATTGTTTGCCTTACGAGCAAGGCGTGTACGCCAATTGCCTCCAGTTCCCGCACTTCGATGTGAGGCGCCACGGTTAACGTACGCCTTTCCTCTCGATGCACCGGAAACAGCGTCTTCAGCTTACCGAGGTTCACGTCGTACGCGCGTTCAATCGCCTTTATCTGTCTTTCTCTATGACGCAAAGCAACGCGCCGCTCCTGTCGTTCAGGGCCTATTTCGTCGAGCATTTTTTGTAGTGAAAACACACACGCTCCCCGTCATTTCCGACATGTCGATATCTCCACGATACAGTCAAAAAACCGGCTCATACCGCGACCGGCAACTTATCGGAGCGGA
The DNA here is from genome assembly GCF_029910215.1 of Paraburkholderia sp. D15. Taxonomy (NCBI): domain Bacteria; kingdom Pseudomonadati; phylum Pseudomonadota; class Betaproteobacteria; order Burkholderiales; family Burkholderiaceae; genus Paraburkholderia; species Paraburkholderia sp. D15. The sequence continues at coordinate 2,910,589 of NZ_CP110395.1, forward strand.
TACTTCTGCCCCGATCGGCGATCGCTTGCGCATCACCGCTGCGGAGCGATATGGACTCATCTGAAAAAAGGCTGAACGAGCAAGAAACCGTGACGCCAGAAACGGCAAAGCCCGCTCAAAGCGGGCCAGGCATTCCAACGCGACACCAAGCGAAATCAGAAGACGCAATTGACCATCGAGTGCATGACCGCAATGACCTTACGGGTGTGCACAGATTCAACGGACAACAAAAAACCCGCACGGGGCGGGTTTCAGTGTTGGACAACTCCGCACAACATGCATACGGATTGCCCTGAGAATGTCCTAACAGCTTCGAAGCATGAGGCTGTTGGTTGCGGGGGTAGGATTTGAACCTACGACCTTCGGGTTATGAGCCCGACGAGCTGCCAGACTGCTCCACCCCGCGTCAGAGAAAAAAGATTATATCGGCCTGTCACGCAAACGTCAAACAATCGCGCGAATTATTTCGAGTGCACGCACACTCCGACGCGCCCCAACTCAAAGATCCTGGACGGTCGCGCCTTCCACCTTGCCGTCGATGATGTCCGCGCCGTACTGACTCGCGCTACGCTTGGCGACACCGAAGTCGGCGATCGTCGCCGGCAACTCGAGACGAAATACGCGGCTCGCCTTCGACCCGCTGATCGCGCCCGGCCGGCACACGCGCACGGCCACGTCGTAGCCTTCCGCCTGCCGCTTGTGACCGTCGAATTTATCGAAGGTCCGCGAGAATACCAGCGGGTGCACTTCGAAGTCCTTATAAAGCGCTGGATACCGTTCCGCCATACTGCCTCCCGGTGCGCATCGAAGCGCGAATGTGGTGCCTCACTATACGCCACGCCACGAGTCGCCCAAGCTTTTATTTTCAAGCGCTTAGCGTCGATTTCTCGCGGGTCGGTTTTCGTGTCCGCTTCATCGCCCGCTTCACCGCCCGATCCGCCGCGCGATAAGATGCGGGACTATCCGAATCCCGCGGCAAAGTGAGCCCCATATGAAAATCGCCACCTGGAACGTCAATTCGCTAAAAGTGCGTCAGCAACACGTGATCGACTGGCTCGAAGCCAGCGGCGCCGACGTGCTGTGCCTGCAGGAACTCAAACTGACCGACGACAAATTCCCGCGCGCCGAACTCGAAGAGAAAGGCTACCGCAGCTGGTTCGCCGGTCAGAAGACCTATAACGGCGTCGGCATCGTGGTGCGTGCCGGACTGAACGTCGACGAAAGCAGTGTGGTGCGCAACATCCCCGGCTTCGAGGATCCGCAGCAACGCGTGATCGCCGCGACCATCGAAGGCGTGCGCATCGTCTCCGCCTACTTCCCGAACGGCCAGGCGCCGGGCACCGACAAGTTCGCGTACAAGCTGCGCTGGCTGGCCGCGCTATACGACTGGATCGCCGGCGAAATGGCGCTGCATCCGAAGCTCGCGCTGCTCGGCGACTACAACATCGCGCCGGACGACCGCGACGTGCACGATCCGAAAGCGTGGGAAGGCCAGAACCTCGTGTCGCCGGAAGAGCGCGCCGAATTCACGCGTCTGATCGCGCTCGGCCTGCTCGATGCGTTCCGCAAATTCGACCAGCCCGAGAAACTCTATTCGTGGTGGGACTACCGGATGATGGCGTTCCGCCGCAACGCGGGTCTGCGCATCGACCATATCCTGCTGTCGAAGGCGCTCGCGGACGTCTGCACCTCGTGCGATATCGACAAGGTGCCGCGTAAATGGGAACAGCCATCGGATCACGCACCGGTCGTCGCGGTGCTCGGCTAAAGCGCTATCCCGCGCGCGCCGCCGAGCCGCTCAACGTCCGCCACAAGAACTCGAACACCATTGCATCGTGCGCGGCTTGCTCCAGCTCATCGGAGCCGCCGTGGCCGCCTTCCGTATTCTCCCGGTACCACACGCGCTCGTGCCCCTGCGCCTGCATATGCGCGGCCATCTTGCGCGCGTGTCCCGGATGCACGCGATCGTCGGCCGTCGAAGTCGTGAACAGCGCCGGCGGATAAACCGCATCCGCCGACACGCGGTGATACGGCGAATACGCGGCCAGCACGCGCGCTTCGTCCGGCTCGTCGGGATCGCCGTACTCGTCGATCCACGACGCGCCCGCGTGCAGCAGGTGATAGCGACGCATATCGAGCAACGGCACTTCGCACACGACGGCGCCGAACAGTTCGGGGCGCTGCACCATGCACGCCGCGACCAGTAGCCCGCCGTTGCTGCCACCCTGAATGCCGAGTTGCGCGGCGCTCGTCACGCCGCTGTCGATCAACGCCTGAGCGACCGCGATGAAATCGTCGAACGCGCGTTGACGATGCGCGCCTTGCGCGCCGGTGTGCCAGCGCGTGCCGAACTCACCGCCGCCACGAATGTGCGCGACCACGTACACGCCGCCGCGCGCGAGCCAGCCGATGCCCTGCCCCGTCAGATAGCTCGGCAGCAGCGGAATCGCGAAACCGCCGTAGCCGCTCAGCAGACAGGGACGCGGCGTGGCATCGGTGGTTTGCATCGTCGCCTGCGCATCGGCGCGCGGGCCGATCACCGTGTACGGTACGCGCGTGCCATCGGCGGAAACGGCGTGGCCGCGCGTGAGCGCATAGTGCGTCGAGTCGAACTGCGTCGGCCAGCGATCGAGCAACTCCCATTCGCGCAGATCGTCGCGCGCGAGGTCGGTCAGCCAGTATGCCGGCGGCTGTAGATAGTCGTCGGTATCGACGAAGACCTCGTCGTTGAGCGTCGGTTCGATGGGCGAGACATCGGCCTGCGTGCCCTCCTGCGCGGGAAACACGCGCGGCTGCCATTGCCAGGTCTGGTCCGCGCGCTGTGACGGCGTCCACAGCAGCGTGCGGTTCTGCACGTCTTCCAGATACGACACGATCAGATGATGCCGGGTATGCGTCCACTCGCAGGCGGAAGTCGATGACGTCGGCGTGAACAGCGCGACGACATCGCGCTCGCCGCGCAGAAACGCATCCTCGCGAATCGCCAGCAACGAACCGCCCGGGTGATGTGCATCACCGACCGTCCAGTCGAGCCGTGGTTCGAGCAGCAGCCAGCCCTGCCAACCGCCTATCGCGACGTGCGACGGCACGTCGTAGCGATGCCACGCATCGGGCGCGCCGCCGCTGTCCAGGTAGTACGTATGGCCATCGAAGAAATCGACGCTGCACGCCACCGTGTGCCGATGTTCGACGGGATCGTAATGCGCTTCCACGCCGATGTCGCCGAACGCGGCCTTGAACACCACGGGCGCGTCGGCCAGCGACGTGCCACGTGTCCAGCGCCGCACTTCGCGCGGATAGCCGGAGCGCGTCAGCGTCTTGCGGCCATTGTCCCAGCCGACGTACAGCGTGTCCCGATCGATCCACGACGCCGTGTGCTTGCCGGCCTTCGCAATCGCGAAACCGTCGTCGACGAAACCTTGGGCGTCGATGTCGAACTCGCGCACCACGAGCGCATCCGAGCCGCCCGGCGACAGCGTGATCAACGCGCGGTCGCCATCGGGATAAAGAATGTCGAGTTCGACGCATACCCATGGCGTGCCTTCGGCGGCGCCGAGCGCGTCGAAATCGAGCAGCGTCTGCCAGACCGGCGCGCCGCTGCGCCATGCAGCCCACGGCGTACGCCGCCAGATGCCCTTCGGGTTGCGTTCGTCCTGCCACAGATCGTAGGCCCAGTCCTGCCAGCGATCGGGAATCACCGGACGCTCGCGCGGCAGATACGCGTCGGCGAGACGTTGCCGCAGCGATTCGAATTCGGCGCTGGCGCACCATGCAGCTTGCGTGCGCGCGTTCTGCCGCTCGACCCACGCAAGCGCGGCGGGATCGTCGAGCGCTTCGAGCGACTGATACGGATCGGGGGAAAGCGGCCAGGAGAAGGACGTGGAGGAAACGGAAGAAGCGGGCATCGTCGGCTGTCGGAGGAGAACAGCGGTGATTATGCCTTGGCGGGCAAGTCGGCCGATCAGGGCCGATCACGGCCGACCGCGACCGGCTACGCCAGGCGATGGCGAAGAACAGCGAACAACAGCGAACAACAGCGAACAACAGCGAGCAAAGGCAAGCGCCCGTCGTACAGCATGAATAACAAAGGGCGGCCCGCGAGCCGCCCTTCGTCACACACTTTGCTGCACCCTCGACCGCCCTCGCCTCACGGCTCCAGATTCAACTCCTGAATCTTGCGCGTGATCGTATTGCGCCCGATCCCCAGCCGCTCGGCGGCTTCGACCTTGCGTCCGCGCGTGAAATCCAGCGCTTCGCGAATCACCGCCGCCTCGAAACGCCGTGCGAGTTCGTCCATCACGTCCGCGGCGTTCTCGCGCAGCATCCGCGCGACTTCGGTCCGCAGCCCGCCCTCCCACGCGCTGACCGTGGTCGCGACCGCCGCGCCACCGACCAGCGCCGGGTGCGCGCTCACGCTGCCGCCATTGGCCGGCGCCGTGCCCGCCAGGCCGGTCAAGGCCGCATCGCCGGAAGCCATGCCTGCTCCGCCGGTCAGCTCCGACACGCCCGCTTGCGCCGGCCCGAGATCGGGCGGCAAGTCCTTGATCTCGATGGTCTGCGCCGGCGCCATCACCGTCAGCCAGTTGGCGAGATTCTCCAACTGCCGCACGTTGCCCGGAAACGGCAGCGACGCCATATAAGCCAGCGCTTCTTCCGACACGCGCTTCGGCTCGACGCCGAGATCGCGCGCGCTCTTCTGCAGAAAATGCCGCGTCAGCAACGGAATGTCTTCACTGCGTTCGCGCAACGCCGGCAAGCGCAAACGGATCACATTGAGACGGTGATACAAGTCCTCGCGGAACAGCCCTTGCCGCACGCGCGATTCGAGATTCTGGTGGGTAGCCGCGATCACGCGCACGTTGGCGCGCAACGGGTTATGTCCGCCGACCCGATAGAACTGCCCGTCGGAAAGCACACGCAGCAGCCGCGTCTGCAGATCGAACGGCATGTCGCCGATTTCGTCGAGAAACAGCGTGCCGTTCTCGGCCTGCTCGAAGCGCCCCTGGCGCATCGCCTGCGCGCCGGTGAACGCGCCGCGCTCGTGCCCGAACAGTTCGGATTCCAGAAGGTCCTTCGGAATCGCCGCGGTGTTCAACGCGATGAAGGGACCGTTCGCGCGTGGGCTATGCCGGTGCAACGCACGCGCGACCAGTTCCTTCCCGGTGCCTGATTCGCCGGTAATGAGCACGGTGGCCGCCGAATGCGACAGACGGCCGATCGCGCGGAACATGTCCTGCATGGCCGGCGCCTGGCCGAGCATTTCAGGCGCCTCGGCGACGCGGTCGTCCCACGTCTGTTCGCCGCGCATGCTTTCGTCCACCGCGCGGCGGATCAGCTCGACCGCCTTGTCGACGTCGAATGGCTTGGCGAGGTACTCGAACGCGCCGCCCTGAAACGCGGCGACCGCGCTGTCCAGATCCGAGAACGCGGTCATGATGATGACGGGCAGGCCCGGCACCTTGTCGCGCACGGTCTGCAGCAGTTCGAGGCCCGAGCCGCCCGGCATCCGGATGTCGGACACGAGCACCTGCGGACTCTCGTGATCGAGCGCCGCCGAGGCCTCGCGCACGTTCGCGAAGCTGCGGGTCGCGAAGTTTTCGCGTGCAAGCGCTTTTTCAAGCACCCAGCGAATCGATTGATCGTCGTCTACTATCCAGATCGGCTTCATATAGGTCGGTCAGAAGTCTTGGGATTACCTGCGATACATGGGGTACTAGCAGTCGAGCGGCAGCAGAATCTGAAACTCGGTGTGGCCGGGCCGGCTATCCACTTCGATCAGACCATCGTGCTGCTGCACGAACGTCTGCGCGAGCGTCAAACCGAGTCCGCTTCCATCCTCGCGCCCCGACACGAGCGGATAGAAAATCCGGTCGCGAATCTCTTCGGGAATGCCAGGGCCGTTGTCGGTGATATGCAAGTCCAGTGCCAACTTACATAAACGTTTCGACACCGTGATCTTGCGGGCGATACGGGTGCGCAATTCGATCCGCGCATCGCCTTGTGAAATACGTTCGCGCAACGCTTCGGCGGCATTGCGCACGATGTTCAGCAGCGCCTGGATCAACTGCTCCTTGTCGCCGCGCAAATCCGGCACGCTCACGTCGTAGTCGCGTTCGATCGTCAGGCCGCGCGGAAACTCCGCGAGAATCACCTGGCGCACGCGCTCGCACACTTCATGAATATTCACGTCGCCGACGATATGCGGATGCCGGTGCGGCTCCAGCAGCCGGTCGACCAGCGTCTGCAGCCGGTCCGACTCCTTGATGATGACCTGCGTGTATTCGCGCAGTTCGTCGCGCTGCCGCTCGCCGAGTTCGAACTCCAGCAATTGCGCCGCGCCGCGAATCCCGCCGAGCGGGTTCTTGATTTCGTGCGCGAGATTGCGGATCAGTTGTTTGTTGACCGCCGTGAGGTCGTTGATACGCTCCTCGCGGTCGGTGCGCAGATGCCGCTCGTTCTCGAACAGTTCGAGCAGCACATAGTCCTGCGCGCTTTCCAGAAAGCCGACGATCGCATGCACGTGCAGCGGCTCGTGGCCGGGACGCTCGAGCACGGCGTCCAGATGGGTCGCATGAAAACGGTGCGCGGCGATCGCGGAAATGGTCGCGACCAGTTCGTCCGCGTTCGAGAAGATGTCCGGCCACGCCATCTGCGTCAGTTGCTTGCGCGAGAGTTCGAGCATCGACTCCGCCGACGGATTCGCGAACGCGACGCGCAACGTGCGCTTCTCGAGCACCAGCACGACCGTGGGCAACGCCTCGAAGCCCGGCAACAACCCGGAAGCGACGAGCTGGACGTCGTCCGACAGCGACTGCTCGTGCCCTTTCCTTGCCTTGATCAGATTCTTGAGAACCATCTTGCAGTCTGGCCGATAGGAGAAGGAATGGTGATGACACGCGGTGACGCAACACGATGACAGAACGCGACGCCGCAAACGTTCTGCGCCCGGTAACGAAAAAGGGACGGCGCCGCCGTCCCTTCGTGACCGATCGCGAGCGTCGGACCAAGCGCTTCGCCGGGTGAAGGGCGAAGCGCCATGGCCGCTTACAGCGAGTAGTACATTTCGAATTCGATCGGGTGCACCGACTGACGATAGCGTTGCAGCTCGCCCGTCTTCAGTTCGATGTACGCGTCGAGCATCGAGTCCGTGAACACGCCGCCGCGCGTCAGGAATTCGCGGTCCGCGTCCAGCGCGTCCAGAGCCTGGTCGAGGCCGGCGCACACGGTCGGGATCTTTGCATCCTCTTCCGGCGGCAGGTCGTACAGGTTCTTGTCGGCAGCTTCGCCCGGGTGAATCTTGTTCTGCACGCCGTCCAGACCCGCCATCATCAGCGCGGAGAAGCACAGGTACGGATTCGCCATCGGATCCGGGAAACGCGTTTCGATACGGCGACCCTTCGGGTTCGACACGTGCGGAATACGGATCGATGCCGAACGGTTGCGTGCCGAGTAAGCCAGCTTCACCGGTGCTTCGAAGTGCGGCACGAGTCGCTTGTACGAGTTCGTCGACGGGTTCGTGATCGCGTTCAGCGCGCGAGCATGCTTGATGATGCCGCCGATGTAGAACAGCGCGAATTCCGACAGACCTGCGTAGCCATTGCCCGCGAACAGGTTGGTGCCGTCCTTCCAGATCGACTGGTGAACGTGCATGCCCGAACCGTTATCGCCGACGATCGGCTTCGGCATGAACGTTGCCGTCTTGCCGTACGTGTGCGCGACGTTGTGGATGATGTACTTCATTTGCTGCAGCCAGTCGGCGCGTTGCACCAGCGTCGAGAACTTGGTGCCGATTTCGTTCTGGCCCTGACCCGCGACTTCGTGGTGATGCACTTCGACCGGGATGCCGATCTGTTCGAGCAGCAGACACATTTCCGAACGGATGTCCTGGAACGTGTCGACCGGTGCGACCGGGAAGTAGCCGCCCTTCGTGCCCGGACGGTGGCCGGTGTTGCCGCCTTCGAATTCCTTCGACGACGACCACGGCGCTTCTTCCGAGCCGATCTTGATGAAGCAGCCCGACTGATCCGTATTCCACTGGACCGAGTCGAAAATGAAGAATTCCGGTTCCGGACCGAAGAAGGCCGTGTCGCCGAGGCCCGTGCTCTTCAGGTACGCTTCAGCGCGCTTGGCGAGCGAACGCGGGTCGCGCTCGTAGCCCTTGCCGTCCGCCGGTTCGACGACGTCGCAGGTCAGCACGAGGGTCGATTCTTCGAAGAACGGGTCGATGAAGGCCGTGTTCGCGTCCGGAATCAGCAACATGTCCGAGGCTTCGATGCCCTTCCAGCCGGCAATCGACGAACCGTCAAACGCATGGCCGCTTTCGAACTTGTCTTCATCGAATGCCGACACCGGCACCGAAACGTGTTGTTCCTTGCCGCGCGTGTCGGTGAAACGGAAGTCGACAAACTTGACGTCTTCGTCTTTGACGAGTTGCACGACGTCGGCCACGGATTTACTCATAACCTATCTCCTGATTAACGAATTCGGCGGATTCAGCCGCCGCCCAATCTAGCTGACCCGCCCCGGCACGTCCACCCCTCTATCGGTGAGGAGGATCATAAGAATCTGCCCGGGCAAATCGATCGGCACCAATAAAGCAGCTTCTGTGCCATGTATGCGCCAAGCCGGCGCAAAAGCTTGCGGCGCGCGCGTTTGCGGGGAATGGACGCACCGCGGGACGCAGCGGCGTGAAATCTTCATCTCAAACGACGCACCAAAAATGTGCGTCGTTTGAGATGAATTCCCTAGGCTTATCTATTTTGGTGCATAACGTCGAATTTGCACCACTTTTGCGCATGCGCACCGGTTGATCCGACACAGCGGCCGACGCTCGTTTCCTCGCCCGGTCGATCCCTGCACGCCACGCGGCCCGCGCTAGAATGGCCATTTGGCCCAAAGGAGACTGGCGCTCATGAGCACGCTCGAACAGTTGTACGCCCAGGCGGAAAAACGCCGCACAGAAAACCAGTTGCCCTACGCGGGCGCGATCTCGCCCGCCGAGGCGTTCGAGCTGCTGCAACTCGATCCGCGCACGCGCCTCGTCGACGTGCGCACGCGCGCCGAACTCGACTGGGTCGGCCGGCCGGTGATCGGTGATGGCCAGTACGCGCACGTCGAATGGACCCGTTATCCGGGTGCGGTGCCGAATCAGGAATTCATCCAGCAGTTGAGCCAGGTGGCGCAGGCCGATACGCCGGTGCTGTTCCTGTGCCGCAGCGCCGCGCGCTCCAAGCTCGCCGCGATCGCCGCGACTCAGGCTGGCTTCACCAAGGCGTACGACCTGCTGGAAGGCTTCGAAGGCGACAAGGACGGCCAGGGGCATCGGAAGACGGTGTCGGGCTGGTGCTTTCGTGGGTTGCCGTGGATCGGAGCTTGATCGAGCACCGGGTCGCAGACATCGTCGGCGCGCAATGTGACAGGCGGATGATCTGATCAGGTGGTGTGAGGTGGGGCTTCGGTGAGTTGATGGTGTGGTGGAGGAGTCCGGCGTGGAGGTTTGCGCTGTGGGCTGTGGGCTGTGGGCTGTGGGCTGTGGGCTGTGGGCTGTGAGCCAAAGCATAACGGGCGCCGTAGCGCCCGTTTTATTTCAACGCCGTCAGCTTTGTGACGGCCTGCCGCGAATCAGCCCGGCGGCTTCGCCTTCGCCGCGGCCACCGATGCCGCCGCCGCTTCCGGCTCGACGATGTCCCCGCCGAGCAGATGCACCCCCTCGCGCAGCTTCACGAATGCAGCCGCAACCGCTTCCGGCTCGCCCTTCACCCCCAGGTCGATGTGATGCCGCGCGTACACGCCACCGCGTTCGGCATCGCCGACGCTCGGCAGGCTGAACACCCGCACGCCCGGAAAATCGCTTTCGATTTTCTCCATCAACGGCGTCAGGCGCGATTCCGGCAACTCGAACACCAGCAGCGACTTTTCCGCGTGCGGCATGGCGTGATGCAGATGCGCGTAGTGCGTATCCAGCACCCACTCGATCATCGGCCACGCCATGACCGGGAAACCCGGCACGAAGTAATGCTGGTTGATCGAGAAGCCGGGGATCTTGTTGTAGCCGTTCGGCACGATCGCCGCGCCCTGCGGATACGTGCCCATGTTCAGACGATGCCGGTTCTCCGGCGAATCCAGATCGAGCGGCGTGGCCGCGTTCGCCGGATACATGTCGCGAATGCGCTCCTGAATCAGCTTCGCGGCTTCCGGATGCAGTTCGAGCGGCACGCCCAGCGCGGCGGCCGCGCATTGACGCGTATGGTCGTCCGGCGTGGCGCCGATGCCGCCCGTCGAGAACACGATGTCGCCCGATGCGAACGTCCGCCGCAACGTCGTGGTAATGCGTTCGGGGTCGTCGCCGACGTACTCCGCCCAGCCGAGCGACAACCCGCGCGCGCCCAGCAATTCGATGACCTTCGGCAGATGCTTGTCGACCCGACGGCCCGACAGGATTTCATCGCCGATGATGATGACGCCAAATGCCATTGCCGCCTCTTTCGCTTTAGTCAGTGAAACATCAATAAGGAACCGGCGCCGCCTGCCGCACGCCGCCGTGCTCTTCCGCGCGCATGCGTTGCAGCGCGCGCAGGCAGTAATAGCCGAACCACAGCGCCGAAAACACGAGGATGAACGCGTAGATCCAGATCGTCACCGCGGTCACGACCGGGAACAGCACGATCAGCCACACCGACGACGCCCACAGCAAGGTCGGCAGCGAACCGAGCAAACCGCTGGCCACGCCGATCAACAGCAACGGCAAGCGGAAACGCCGCACCAGCGCGCGTCGTTCGTCGCGCGTGGCATGCAGCGCGAGCGCGTCGTAGCTCATCACGCGATAGGTCAGCCAGCCCCACAACAGTGGCGGAATCAGCGCGAAGAACGGCGGCACCAGCCACAGCGGCAACGTCACCACGAGCAGCACCAGACACAGCAGTGTGGTCCACAACGCCTGGCCGAGGCTACCGTACCACGTTCCGCCGCGACGCATTTCGAGGCCGGCGAAATGGCGCGCCGCGAGAAAGCGGATCACGGCCGGCATCGACAGCGTGGCGATCAGCAGCAGCACGGTGACGACGATCAACGGTATCGCCATCGCGATCACGAGGAACGGCGCGACCGCGGTATGCAGCGCCGAAAAACCGAGCCAGTCGAACAGCCGGTACAGCGTCAACGTGAACGACCAGCTATCGAGCCAACCACGCGTGGCGCCGATCAGCGTCTGCCACGAGAACCACAGCATCACGCCCCACCCGACGGTCGCCGCGAAAAACGGCATGAAGGTCAGCCAGAGCATGCGCGGGTGGAGCGCGCTAGCCAGCGCGCGTCCAAACGAGCGCAACAGATCATTCATGCGAGCCAGTGCCGGTGAGCGAAACGATGGAAGAAGCCGGGCCGCGTCGCGCCCCACGACGCGCACGCTGGGCGGGATTCGGAACAGGATAAACCACGCGAGGCGCTGCCGGGGAGACCGGCGGCATGCAGGAAGGGCTGATCAAACCGCGCTGGCGTCGCCGTCGGCGCCGCGGCCGCCGGCGTGCTCATCGACGCGTTTGCGCGCAAGACGCTGCGCGATGCGCACGAACGCGAGCCCATGCTGGGCCCAGAAGCCTTCGCCGTAGCGACGGCCCTGCAACTGGTCGGCGATGCCGGTCGGCTCCATGTCGCGGCTCCAGGAAACGCTGCGGAACAGCATGTCCCACCACGGGAACAGCACGCCGAAGTTACAGCCGTACTTGAGCCCCTCATGGCCGTAGCCGATGGCATGATGGCGGCGATGGAAGGTCGGACTGACCAGCAAACGCTCGCCGAGCCAGCCGAAGTACAGACGGATGTTCGCGTGCTGCACGCTCTGCGCGAGATTCGTGATCGCGACCAGCACGACGAACTGCGAGGGCGGCACGCCGATCACCAGCGCGATCGCCGCGAAGAACGACGCCTGCATCAGATCGTCCAGCAGATGGTTGCGGTCGTCGGACCACAGCGACATCTGCCGCTGACTGTGGTGTACCGCGTGCAGCTCCCACCACACGCCGATGCGGTGCTGCCAGCGGTGATACCAGTAGCCGGCGAAGTCGAGCACCAGCAGGTACATCACGAACGTGACGAGCGGCCGGGTGGTGACGCCGGGCCACAGATTGTCGAGATCCAGATTCGCGATGCCGTTCAGCCGCAGCCACCCCTGCACGCTATCGAACAGCGGCTGGAACGCGAAGAAGAAAAACAGGTTGAGAATGCCGAGCTTGACGATCCACGTATAGATCACGTCGACGCGCACCGCCTTGCGATCCGGCCACCGCTCCACCGGACGCAGCGCTTCGAGCGGGCGCAGCACCGCGTACATGGCCAGCACCTCCAGCACGCCGACGATCACCCAGTAGAGCGCGTCGTACGTATCTTCGTCGTAACCCATCAGGTCGAAGCGGAACAGCAGCGGCTGCACCACGTCGACGTACAGCAGGGTCTGCACCGCCGAAACGAAGCTGTCGAGAGAAGCGAAAATCTGCTGAAACATGTGCTGGCCCGTTACTTCCCGCGTGTCGCGGCGCCCTGTGCGTCAGGCGCCGTTCGGCGCCGTGACCGGCGCGCGATTGAAGAAATAGATACCGTGCGGCGAACGGCCCACGGCAATCGTCTGGATCAGTTTGCGCGTGTTCAGGTCGATGATGCCGACGTGCTTCGCGAAGCGGAACGTGACCCATAGATAGCGTTTGTCCGCCGTCAGTTCCATGTCGTCCGGCCCCGGCATCAAGCCGGTGATGTCGCCGACATTGGTGAGCGTGTCTTCGTCGATGATGCTGATCGTGCTGGCGACCCGGTTCGACACCGCGACGTGCTTGCCGTCCGCCAGCGAGCGGAAGTTGTGCGCACCCTTCCCTGTCTGGATGGTCTTCACGATCTTCTGGTTGCGCCAGTCGACCACGGCCACGTAATCCGAGCCGGTCATGCCGATCAGCAGGTATTTTTCGCCCGGCGTCATCCACAGCCCGGCCGGCACCTTGCCGACCTTCATTTTCCACTTGACGGTTTGCGTGGCCAGATCGATCGCGGCCAGCTCACCCGACACCTGCAGCGTGACGAATACCGTCTTGCTGTCGTTGGTGAACGCCATGTGGCTCGGCATGACCGCGAGCGGCAGACGCGACGCGAGCGTCATCTGGTTCTTCTGGCTGTCGTAGTGATAGATGTCGAGCCGGTCAAGACGCAGGCCGGTGGTGACGAGCCACTTGCGGTCAGGCGAAAAACCGATCTGATACGGATCTTCGATGTTCTCGACCCAGCGCTGCACCTGCCCCGTTTTCGGGTCGACGAACATCAGATTGTTCGACACCGAATTCGCGACGATCAACGACGAGTTGTCCGGCGTGGACATCAGATGGTGCGGTTCCTTGCCGGTCGGTACCGTGCCGACGACCTGACGGGTGGCTTCGTCGATCAGGCTGAGCGTCGCTTCGCCGGAATTGAGCACGATGACGTTATTCGCGCGCGCCGCCGGAGAGAAAAAACCTGTTGCCGCGACGACTGCCGCGCCCGCCAGGACCATGCCGGTCAAGCCGGAGAAGGAAAAATTGCGCATGAAAACTCACTTCGGGAGAACGTTCGTCATTGTAGAACGTTTACTGTGATGCAAGGTTGACATGGCTCGGGGGTGAGCACGTTGGACCCGTTGAACGCCTGCCAGGAATTTCATGGAGTTTTCCTGGCCAATCCGACAAATGATTGCGTTTTTGCAAACGCTTTTAAATCTGCCGACGCGAAATGCATATTATCTCATTCAAAATAAATTGAATTAAATTAAGACGCCCATAAAAATATCAAAAATAAGAAATTAACCAGCGACTTTATTTTTATCAAGATCAATATTTCGGAATTATCCCATCACCGTCGCCACGCGAAATTCGCCAGAATGGCGGCTGCCGAGCGTCTTGTCAGACCATGCGTAGCCGGCCCGAAGCGTGTCCGGCATAGCCAGCCATCCATCAATGCTTTTAACGCACGAACAAAGACATCTCATCTATTTCCGGGCATACCAATAAATCGAAGACCCGCAACGTTCAATAACTTTTTCGGAGTTACGCAACATATGAAAATAAATATTGGATCCCCAAAACGGCACGCTGGCATGGAGAGAATGCGCCAGGCGCGCGCCGCGCGATCGAAGACGTCGTCCACGTCGCCTCGCAGGCTCGCCGCGGCGCGACTGGCCTTATCGGGCGCGGCGCTGGTCGGCGGGGCAAGTGCAGTCCATGCGGCCCTGCCTCCGGACACCGCGGAGTACTACCTCGACGTCGGCGCGCAACCCAGCGGCTTGAACGGCGCGATCGCGTCCGGCCGCAATGCGCTCGCCATCGGCCCGGGGGCCGGGGCCAGCGCCGAACTGGCGATTGCGATCGGTTACATGACCAACGCGTCGGGGCCGTTCGGTATCGCGCTCGGCTTCAACGCGATCGCCGCCGACAATGCGGCGTTGTCGCTCGGCGCCCATTCCGTGGCCGGCGCGAACCAGGCGACGGCTGCCGGCTACGCGGCACGTGCCGACGGACGAGCCGCCACGGCGGTCGGCGCGAATGCGGAGTCCAACGGGCTCGGCAGCATCGCTCTCGGCGCCAGTTCGGTTGCCGCGGCGAGCGGATCGATCGCGCTCGGCTACGGCGCCGGCGTCATCGGTAGCGGCAGCGGCGCGGCGATCGCCATCGGCCAGGGCGCGGTCGCCAGGGAGGCGAATAGCGTGGCGCTCGGCGCGGGATCCATGACCGCGCCGTCCGACGGCATCGCTTTCGTCCCAGCGGGCGCGAGCCTGTCGCTGATTCACGGCGTGAATGCCATCGGCCAGGTGTCGATCGGCTCCGTCGGCAGCGAGCGTCGGCTCACCCATGTCGCCGCCGGGGCAAACGACACGGACGCGGTCAACGTCAGTCAGTTGAAGGCAGCGCTGAGCGCATTGGACGGCACGGCATCTGCGCTTGACGCCGCCGTCACCTACGGGCGCGATGCGTCCGGTGACATTCAGCGCGGCAACGTGACGCTCGGCGATCCGGCCGTAGGCGGTACGGCGATCCATAACGTCGCGAACGGCGTCGATGCCGGCGACGCGGTCAACCTCGGGCAGTTGAATGCGGCCGTGAGCGCAGCCATTGGCGGGCTGGTGAACAACGTTGTGGTCAGCGATGGAAACGCGAATGCCTTTTTTAGCGCCGCGGGCGACCCGGCGAGCGAAAGCGCGGTAGCTTCAGGCGCACATGCGGTCGCTGCGGGGGCGAACGCGCAGGCAACCGGAAGCGGAGCGCTTGCGATTGGCGCGGCTTCCGGCGCGAGCGGCGTCAATTCGGTCGCGCTCGGCGTGGCTGCCGGCGCGGCGGGAGGCAGCGCCATTGCCGTGGGGGCGAACTCAAGTGGCAGCGGCGTCAGTGCAATCGCCCTCGGCACCGGCTCCAGCGCAAGCGCCGTCAACGCTTCCGCGTTTGGCGCCGCAGCGAACGCCGTCGCGGAAAACTCGGTGGCATTGGGCCAAGGTTCGGTGGCCGATAGAGCAAACACCGTGTCGGTCGGCTCATCAGGCCAGCAGCGTCAGCTCGCAAACGTCGCGGCGGGCACGCAGGGCACGGACGCGGTCAACGTCGAGCAGATGCAACAAAGCGTGAATGGCGCGGTTGGCGAAGCGCAGCGCTATACGAACGACGAGATTCGCTCGGCCCGTCGCGATGCTTACGGCGGCACGGCCGCGGCCTTCGCCGTGGCGGCATTGCCGCAGGCCGTGCTGCCGGGCCGGGGCATGATGGCGGTCGCCGGCGGCACCTATGGCGGACAGTCGGCGCTGGCGATCGGCGTATCGCAACTGTCCGTCAACGGCAAATGGGCTTACCGGATGCAAGGCACGACCGACTCGCGCGGTCAGTTGGGCGCGGCGCTCGGAGCCGGCATGCACTGGTGACGCGCGTCGGGTGGCTGATGTCGAGATCGGGGTGGAGATGCACACCGCTCAACGCTGCATCGACTCCCACACCTTGTACAAGCGCTTCACCGACACCGGCATCGGCGTACGCAATTCCTGGGCGAACAGCGAAATCCGCAATTCTTCCAGCAGCCAGCGGAATTCCGACAAACGCGTATCCAGCACGCCGCCACGCTGCGCCACCGTGCGCTGGTAGTTCTGCAGCAGCGGCGCGAATTCGGCGACCTGGCGCGCATCGCGGGCCGGGTCTGCCCGCAGCTTGTCGATGCGCAGCGCGATTCCCTTCAGATAGCGCGGGAAATGCGCCAACTGCGTGTACGGCGTGTCGACCACAAAACGCTTGCCGACCAGCGCATCGAGCTGATTCTGCATGTCGGCATGCGCGGCCGTGAACGAACGAGCCTGGACCAGTTTCTTCGTCACCGTCGCGTATTCGGCGAGGATCTGTCCGGCCAGCCGCGCAATCTCCTGCGCCAGCAGGGTCAGCCGGCTGCGGCCTTCGTCGCGGCGGGTGTGGAACGACACGTCGTCGTCGGGCAGCGGGTCTTGCAGACACGCGCGATCCAGCGCCGTATCGACGAGTTGATCGCGCAACTCTTCCTGCGTGCCGCGCGGCATGAACTGCATCGCCATTTCGCGCAAGCCCGGCAGGTTCTTTTCCAGATACTTGATCGGTTCCTTCAATTGCAGACCAAACAGACGCCGCAAACCCGCACGATGAATACGCGCCGCCTCTTCCGGCGAATCGAACACCTCGACATCGCAATGCGTACCGCGATCCACCAGCGCCGGATAGCCGAACAGGGTCTGGCCGCCTCGGCGGATTTCGAGCAATTCGGGCAGCTTGCCGAAATTCCACGTCGTCAGTTTTTCGTAGAGCGCGGTGCTTGCCGAGCCGCCTTGCGCGGCACCTTGCGTCGTCGTGGTCTGCGGACCGCTCCTGCCGCGCTGTGCACTAACGTTAGCCCCATTACCACCTGCCCCGCCCGCACCACCCGCCTGCGCGCCCGCCACACCACCGCCGCCCGCATCCGCCAACGCCGCACCCGCCGCACTGGACGCAATCTTCTGGAAATGCTGCTGTGCCTGCCCACCCAGCTCCGCGCGCAGTTGCGCGAGATTGCGGCCCATCGCGAGCTGACGGCCGTGCTCGTCGACGACCTTGAAGTTCATGAACAGATGAGCCGGCAAGGTTTCGAGCTTGAAGTCGGCCTGCTTCATGGCCACCTGCGTCTGCTCACGCACGTCGGCGATCAGCGATTCGAGCAAACCGCCCGCGCCAAAGCGCGGCGCGGCGTGCCGGTCGACGAACCCGGCCGCGAACTCCGGCAGCGGCACGCAGTGACGACGCAACTTCTGCGGCAAGGACTTCAGCAGCAGTTGTGCCTTCTCCTTCAGCATGCCCGGCACCAGCCATTCGCAGCGGCGCGCATCGACCTGGTTCAGCGCATACAGCGGCACGGCGAGCGTCACACCGTCGCGCGGCGTGCCCGGTTCGAAGTGATACGTCAGCGCCATCTCGACGCCGGACATCGTCATCCGTTTCGGGAACAGATCGGTCGTGACGCCGGCCGCTTCGTGGCGCATCAGATCATCGCGCGACAAGTACAGCAGTCGCAGCTTGTCTTCCTGCTGACCGCTCGCCTTCAGTTCGTCGCGATACCAGCGTTCGAAGGCCGCGCCGGTGTGAATACCCTGCGGCACCACCTGGTCGTAGAAGCCGAAGATCAGCTCGTCGTCGACCAGCACGTCCTGACGGCGCGACTTGTGTTCAAGCTGCTCGATGTCGGCGAGCAGCTTGCGGTTGTGGGCGAAAAACGCGAGCTTCGTGTCGAATTCGCCTTCCACCAGCGCGCCGCGAATGAAGAGTTCGCGCGCGCGCGCCGGGTCCTGTTTGCCGAAGCTCACACGCCGACGGTGATAAACCGGCAGCCCGTACAGCATCGCCCGCTCGAACGCCGAGACCTGCGCCGCGCGCTTCTCCCAGTGCGGCTCGGACAGCGATTTTTTCAGCAGATGCGCGCCGATCCGTTCGATCCACTCGGGCTCGATCTTCGCGATACAACGCGCGTACAGCCGGCTCGTTTCGACCAGTTCGGCGGCCATCACCCACTTGCCGGCCTTCTTCACCAGCGCGGAACCCGGCCACAGATAGAACTTGATGCCGCGCGCGCCGAGGTAATACGGTTCGTCGTCGGCTTTCAGGCCGATGTTGCCGAGCAGACCGGTCAGCAGTGCGAGATGGATCTGCTCGAAGGTCGCCTCGGCTTCGTTCAGACGCCAGCCGTGTTCGCGCACCACGGTCAGCAGTTGCGAATGCACGTCGCGCCATTCGCGCAGACGCAGTTGCGACAGGAAGTTCTTGCGGCACTCTTCATGCAACTGCTTGTTCGACTTCTTGTGCGCGATCGCTTCTTCGAACCACTGCCAGATTTTCAGCCACTGGAGGAATTCGGAGCGCTCGTCGGCGAACCGGCGGTGCGCCTGGTCCGCCTGCTCCTGCGCTTCGATCGGCCGGTCGCGCGGGTCCTGCACCGACAGCGCGCTGGCGATGATCAACACCTCCTTCAACGCCTGCTGATCGCGCGCGGCCAGAATCATCCGGCCGACGCGCGGGTCGAGCGGCAGGCGCGCGAGTTCGCGGCCGAGCGGCGTGAGGCGGTTGTCGTCGTCGACGGCGCCGAGCTCGTTGAGCAACTGATAGCCGTCGGCGATCGCGCGGCCTGGCGGCGGCTCGATGAACGGGAACGTCTCGATGGCGGTCAGGTGCAGCGACTTCATCCGCAGAATCACCGAGGCCAGCGACGAACGCAGAATCTCCGGATCGGTGAAGCGCACGCGGCCCGTGAAGTCGCTCTCTTCGTACAGACGAATGCAGATGCCGTCCGCCACCCGGCCGCAACGCCCGGCGCGCTGATTCGCGGCGGCCTGCGAGATCGACTCGACCTGCAACTGCTCGACCTTGTTGCGATACGAATAGCGCTTCACGCGCGCGAGGCCGGTGTCGACCACGTAACGGATGCCCGGCACCGTCAGCGAGGTTTCGGCGACGTTGGTCGCCAGCACGATCCGGCGCGCGTTCGAGGTGCGGAACACGCGCTCCTGATCGGCGGCGGACAGCCGCGCGAACAACGGCAGGATTTCCGTGTGCGGCGGATGGTGTTTGCGCAGCGCCTCGGCGGCATCGCGAATCTCGCGCTCGCCGGGCAGGAACACCAGCACGTCGCCGGGGCCTTCGCGGCACAGCTCGTCGACCGCGTCGACGATCGCGTCCATCAGGTCGCGGTCGGCTTCGCGCTGGGTTTTCGGGCGCTCCGCGCGATCGCGCGAACCAGCCGGCGCGTTTGCCGGAGCGCGCGTGCCCTCCGCCGCCTTCACCGCCGGACTGTCCTCGACGACTGGCCGGTAACGCACCTCGACCGGGTACAGACGGCCACTCACTTCGATCACCGGCGCGGGCTTCTCCTCGCTGCCGAAGTGACGCGCGAAACGATCGGCGTCGATGGTCGCCGAAGTGACGATCAGCTTCAGATCGGGCCGCTTGACGAGGATTTCCTTCAGATAGCCGAGCAGAAAATCGATGTTCAGGCTGCGCTCGTGCGCTTCGTCGATGATCAGCGTGTCGTAGGCCTTCAGCAGCGGATCGGTCTGCGTTTCGGCGAGCAGAATGCCGTCGGTCATCAGCTTGACCGATGCGCCTGGCGCCAGGTTATCGGTGAAGCGCACCTTGTAGCCGACCACTTCGCCGAACGGCGTGCCGAGCTCCTCGGCGATGCGGCGGCCGGTCGCCGACGCGGCGAGCCGGCGCGGCTGCGTGTGGCCGATCAGGCCCGTGCCGCCCGCGCCGAGACCGCGCCCGAGCGCGAGGCAGATTTTCGGCAACTGGGTGGTCTTGCCCGAGCCGGTCTCGCCACAGACGATCACGACCTGGTTCGCGGCGATCGCCCTGGCAATTTCCTCGCGGCGGCCGGATACCGGCAACGCTTCGGGAAACGTGATCGGCGGAATCGGGTTCGGTTCGACAACGCGCTGAGGACGCGCGGAACGCGGAGGACGAGGCTCGCGCGGTTCACGTGGTTCGCGCTGCTCGCGCGATTCTGGCGATTTCCGCTCGTCGGAGCGGCCGCCTTGCGGCCCGTTTTCCTTGCGCGACGGTGCCTCGCCGCCGCCTCGCGGACGACGCGCTTCGCGCGCCGTGTGCGGCGTGTTCCGGTTGGCGTCCTGCGCGGGACGGCGTGCGGCATCGCCGGTGTTCTTTCGATCAGCGGCCGGCGCCGGATTCTCGTTCGCCGCGGCGGGACTTTTGGGTACATTCGACATGGGGGCGCATTATAATCCCCGGCATGAATTCCCAAACCGACCTCGTCCCCGCGCCCGCGAGCGTTCCGGCCCCCGCCGGCGACACGGAAACCCTCGCCCAGCACGCGCAATTCGTCGACTGGATGCGCTCAGTCGCCCCTTACATTCACGCGTTCCGCAACAAGACGTTCGTCGTCGGTTTCGGCGGCGAAGTGGTGCATCAGGGGCTCCTGAATGCGCTCGTGTCCGACATCGCGCTGTTGCAGGCCATGGGCATCCAGATCGTGCTGGTGCATGGTTCGCGGCCGCAGGTCGAGGAGCAGATGAGTCTGCACGGCGTGGAGTCCGAGTTTTCGCACGGCATGCGCATTACCGATGCGCGCGCGCTGGAGTCCGCGAAAGAAGCGGCCGGCGAAGTGCGTCTGGATATCGAGGCCGCGATCAGCCAGGGCTTGCCGAACACGCCGATGGCACACGCGCACATCAGCGTCGTGTCGGGCAACTTCGTGACCGCGCGGCCGGTCGGCATTCTGGACGGCGTCGACTTCGCGCACACGGGCGTGGTGCGCAAGATCGACGCGGATTCGATCCGCCATTCACTCGCCAGCCGCAAGCTCGTGCTGCTGTCGCCGCTCGGCTTCTCGCCCACCGGTGAAGCCTTCAATCTCGCGATGGAAGACGTGGCCTCGGCCGCGGCGATCGCGTTGCGCGCCGACAAGATCGTGTTCCTGACCGAAACGCCGGGCTTGATGGAAGCCGGCGAGGAAGGCGCCGAACTGATCCGCGAACTCTCGCTCGACGACGCGTACAAGCTGCACGAAAGCGGCGAAGTCACCGGCGACGCGGGCTTCTATCTGAAGCATTCGATCCGCGCGTGCCGCGGCGGCGTGGCACGGGCGCACATCATTCCCTACGCGCTCGACGGCAGCCTGCTGCTCGAACTGTTCCTGCACGACGGCGTCGGCACGATGATCTCCTACGAGAATCTGGAAAGTCTGCGCGAAGCCACGCCGGACGACGTCGGCGGCATTCTCGCGCTGATCGAGCCGCTGGAATCGGACGGCACGCTGGTGCGGCGCGGCCGGCATCAGATCGAACGCGACATCGACCATTTCTCGGTGATCGAGCACGATGGCGTGCTGTTCGGCTGCGCGGCGCTGTATCCGTACACGCAGGAACGTATCGGCGAAATGGCGTGCCTGACGGTCGCGCCCGAAGCGCAAGGCACCGGCGACGGCGAACGCCTGCTCAAGCGCATCGAACAGCGCGCGCGGGCGCGCGGCCTCACGCGTATTTTCGTGCTCACCACGCGCACCGAACACTGGTTCCTCAAGCGCGGCTTCGTGAAGGCCACCGTCGACGATCTGCCGGAAGATCGCCGCCGGCTCTATAACTGGCAACGCAAATCGCTCGTGCTGATGAAACAGCTTTGAGCGGCGCGCCGTGCATGCGCGCGGTTCTCCCGCGATTCACGCGCCGCTCAAGCGTCACTCACACTAAATACTGCCCCACATCGATACAGCAACCGGACGAAGCGCAACACGCGAGCGCCGGTCGACACAGGAGAAACACAGCATGACTCGTATG
The DNA here is from genome assembly GCF_029910215.1 of Paraburkholderia sp. D15. Lineage (NCBI taxonomy): Bacteria > Pseudomonadati > Pseudomonadota > Betaproteobacteria > Burkholderiales > Burkholderiaceae > Paraburkholderia > Paraburkholderia sp. D15. The sequence goes on from NZ_CP110395.1 coordinate 2,932,412, forward strand.
GTTCAATGCGCGAAGCTCGGCAAGGAAGCCGAAGGCCTCGATTTCCCGCCGCTGCCGGGCGAACTCGGCAAGCGGATCTACGAAAGCATTTCGAAGGAAGCGTGGCAGGCCTGGTTGAAGCAGCAGACCATGCTGATCAACGAAAACCGCCTGAACATGGCTGATCCGCGTGCGCGTCAGTATCTGATGAAGCAGACAGAGAAGTTCTTCTTTGGCGAAGGCGCGGATACCGCGCAGGGTTACGTGCCGCCGTCGGCGTAAGGCCGATCGGGCGAACATTCTGCCCGTTACGATTCACAACGAAAAGACCCGGTCACTTGCGTGATCGGGTCTTTTTTCATGCGCCGCGATGCGAATTTTTGGGCGTCAGTTGTAGTAAAGATTGACGGTGGCCAGTGCGCTGACGCGTCCCGCCTTGACGGGCGTTGCGTCGGGACGCACGTAGCGCGCCTGAAACGGCACCGTCTGAACGCCCGACAGCGTGCCCAACGATACGCCGTTCACGGCCGGCGTATTGCTGGCCGTGTACGTGTAGGCGGCGGGCCCCACTACCAGCGGTTGCATACGATAGAGAATCTGCACGCCGACGCCGCTAGCGGTCGAATCTGGCGCAAGCGTCAGCGCGTTGGTCTGATTGAACGGCATGCTGGAATCGGTCAGGCTGATCGACGGTTTTGCGTTGTCGTCGCATAGCAGGCCGAGGTTAAAGGACGTCAAGCCGGCAGTCTGCCCTACCGCGGAAAAGGCCGAGGTCGACACCGTCGGCAAGGTGACGGCGACGTTCGTCGTGGTGAGCGAACAACTGGCGACGGTGGTGGGGAGGAGCGTGTAGGAAAATTTCAGCGTGCTTGCGTCACCGCTTCCGCCGTTCGCGTATTCCTGGCCCGGCACATGGATGTAGTCCGCGAAACTAAAACTCCCTGCCGTCGTGTTGCCTGTTTTTACAAGCTCAAAGGTGGCACGTATCGAATTGCTCCCCTTCTGTGCCGTTCCGAAGACAAAGGTGGTGACCTTGCCGCTATACGAAATGGGAGCCATCACCGCCCCTCCCGCATTGCGAATGCGAAAGCCAATACCAGGAGTCATGCCGGCGATCGTATAGACATCGCTAAACCCCGGCACCAAGGTCACACCCGAGCTGTAGTTGTCGGTCATATACCATTGACCATTAGGCGTAACCGTGCAGTTGATTTGAAGGTCGAACGCCGCGACGGCGCCCGGAATCGTCTGCCCCACGGGCAGTTTCGCGGGAACGCTGACCGCCGGCAGATTGACGGTCATCGGCAATGGCGCACTGCAGTCGTTGTACGCCGCGAACGCATATGACGGCGCGCCAAGCGACATCGCGATCAGCAATAGAATTTTCAGGTTTCGGAAAAACATGGGATATCCCCGGTTGAAGACGAGGCCATGCGAGTGGTCTCGCCTCGTCAAAAACGCTTGCGCGGCTCATCCGACAGCATGCGTCGACCTATCTCGTATTTCTGTCAGATCATTCTTAAACCGGTGCCGAAAACATTGCGCTTGATGCGCCCACGTACGCCGCCGAAAGCCCCGCCCATAGGGCGACTTGCACGATCCTCCGTCATCGTGCTATCATGTTCATCTTTCGAACAGCATTTCACTGTCAATTCGCGTTCTTTGAACATGGCCCGTACTGCGCGTTTGTTGTTTGCTGCAAAGCGTGCGCCACGTTAAAAGAACCTGTTTTATACAAGAAGGCTCGTCGGTCGTTTCACCACCCTTGATTGCCCGAACGCACGTTCAGGCGCGCTCAGCGGGCGGCGAATAAAAACACCGGCCTTTTTCGTTTCAAGCCTTCCAGCGGCGTGTGGGCCAGCTTTCAGCCACCCCATCGTCCTCATGCACCTGCCCCCCATCCACGGCCACGCAGGTGCAACAGCAAGCACAATCTAGACGAGTGTTTTTTCGCGAGATGCCTCGCGAGGCACGGGCGTTCTGTTTTTTCTTCGCGTCCACTTCGCTCCTTCGCCGGCTCCGGCGCAGGCGCTGCCTTCGCTTTTGCTCGCGAAACTGCACTTCCCCAGCACCCGTGGCGGAACGTTCATGCGCATCATGAGTTTCGTCGCAGTCATTGGAGTTTTCACCTTGACCGCTTCCAGCAACGGCTTCTGGCGACACAACAAAGAAGAACAACGCCTTTCTCTCGACGACATCACCGTCGTCGACAAATCTCTCCTCAAGCGGGCCGTCGGCGCCATGGCGCTCGGCAACGCGATGGAATGGTTCGACTTCGGCGTGTACAGCTATATCGCCGTGACGCTCGGCAAGGTGTTCTTTCCGTCGGCGAGCCCGGCCGCGCAGCTGATCGCCACGTTCGGCACGTTCGCCGCGGCGTTCCTCGTGCGTCCGGTCGGCGGCATGGTGTTCGGGCCGCTGGGCGATCGCATCGGACGGCAACGCGTGCTGGCCATGACGATGATCATGATGGCGCTCGGCACCTTCGCGATCGGCCTGATTCCGAGCTATGCATCGATCGGGATTTTCGCGCCGGTGCTGCTGCTGGTCGCGCGGCTGGTGCAAGGCTTCTCGACCGGCGGCGAGTACGGCGGCGCCGCGACTTTCATCGCCGAATTCTCGACGGACAAGCGCCGCGGCTTCATGGGCAGCTTCCTCGAATTCGGCACGCTGATCGGCTACGTGCTCGGCGCGGGGACGGTGGCGGTGTTGACCGCGACGCTCTCGAACGACGCCCTGCTCACCTGGGGCTGGCGCGTGCCGTTCCTGATCGCGGGTCCGCTGGGTCTGGTGGGTCTGTATATCCGGATGAAGCTCGAGGAAACGCCCGCGTTCAAGAAGCAGGCCGAGCAGCGTGAAGCAGAGGACAAGGCGCTGCCGAAGCAGTCGTTCGGCCAGTTGCTCGCGCAGCAATGGAAGCCGCTGCTGCTGTGCGTCGGCCTCGTGCTGATCTTCAACGTCACCGATTACATGGCGCTGTCGTATCTGCCGAGCTATCTGTCGGCCACGCTGCATTTCGACGAAACGCACGGCCTGTTTCTCGTGCTGCTCGTGATGGTGCTGATGATGCCGATGACGCTCGCCGCCGGCCGCCTGTCCGACGCGATCGGCCGCAAGCCGGTGATGCTGTTCGGCTGCGTGGGTCTGTTCGCGCTGTCGATCCCTGCCCTGCTGCTGATCCGCATGGGCACCACGCTGCCGGTGTTCGGCGGCCTGATGATTCTCGGCGTGCTGCTGTCGTGCTTTACCGGCGTGATGCCTTCCGCGCTGCCGGCGCTGTTCCCGACCAAAATCCGTTATGGCGCGCTCGCCATCGGCTTCAATATTTCGGTGTCGCTGTTCGGCGGGACGACGCCGCTGGTGACCGCATGGCTGGTCGACCGTACCGGCGATCTGATGATGCCCGCGTACTACCTGATGGGCGCGTCGCTGATCGGTATCGCTTCGGTGGTTGCGTTGCGCGAAACGGCGCGCAAGCCGCTGCTCGGTTCCGGCCCGTGCGTGGCGACGCGTGCGGAAGCGCATGCGGTGCTGCGCGGCGAGCGTGAAGCGGCGGAGATGGATGAAAGTTACGCGGCGGCGGCAACGGCGCGCGCTTGATACGCGCCAGAATACGCGCTCGATGAGACCTTCCGCGGCGATGCCGACGTGAGCAGCAATGCGCGGGCGACGCCGTGAGTTTTACGCGCGGCGTGCCGTGACGTAGCGCATCCGATGCGGCGCGAGTCTCGACCATCGAGCGACTCGCTCATCACGATTGAATTGATTTGCCTCGAATGGGCCGACAGCGATGTCGGCCCTTTTTTTCGTCTTTCTTCCGGCTTTAACGCCGGCCTAAGACAGCAGCGAATCGAAGCGCGCGCTCGCCTTCGATCCATCGATCAGCAGCATGCCCGCGCTGACGGGCAACTTGAAGCGTCGCGGGCCCGCGCTGCCGGGGTTGACGAACAGGACGCCATCGCGCTCGCTGACGGACGGCTTGTGCGAGTGCCCCGTCACCACCACGCCGATGCCCGCGCCGCGCGGATCGGCGCTCACGTCGGCAATGTCGTGCACGACGAGGATCGTCACCTGCTGAACGGTCAACGTGACCTGCGCGGGCAGCGACGCGACCCAACCCTCCGTATCGTTGTTGCCGCGCACGGCGGTGACAGGCGCGATCTGCGTCAAGGCGTCGAGCACCTCGCGACGGCAAATGTCGCCCGCGTGGATGATCGCGTCGCAGCCTGCCAGATACTGTAGCGCCTCGGGACGCACGAGGTTATGCGTGTCGGAGATCAGACCGATGCGGCGGATGAGCGGCGCCGCGGTCGTCGGCGTAGCGGGCGTGGCGGGTTTGCCGGGTTTGGCAGGTTTGGCGATGCGTGACGACATACGGTCTCCAGGCGCGGCGGCAAGAGTCGATGCGCGGATCGATGCCCGCGCCTAGGCTTCCAGCACGTGCTCGATGCGCCGGTCCGGCACCAGCCACCATATGGCCGCCAGCGTGTACAGCGCGACCGAACCCCACGGCACGACAAAGGCCAGCGCGATACCCGCGAGGTAGATCACCACCGACACCTTGCCCTTGAAATCGCTACCCACCGCGCGCGCAAGCGTCGAGTCACGCCCATGCTCGCGGATCAACGCGCGGGTCAGGATGAAATACGCGATCGCCGACATGAACAGCACGACGCCATACAGCGCGGTCGGCCAGGCGGCCAGATGGTTTTCGCCGACCCAATGCGTGACGGCCGGCAGCAGCGACAGCCAGAACAGCAAATGGAGGTTAGCCCACAACACCGCGCCGTTGACCTTCTGCACCGCGTGGAACATGTGGTGATGGTTGTTCCAGTAGATGCCCACGTAGATGAAACTCAGCACGTACGCGCAGAACACCGGCACCACGGGACGCAGCGCGGCGAGGTCGAAGCCCTCCGGTACTTTGATCTCGAGCACCATGATGGTGATGATGATGGCGATGACGCCATCGCTGAAGGCTTCGATGCGGCCTTTGCCCATGGGTGGGTTCCTGTGATGAGTGCGGCGGATGGTTGGAGGATTATCGGAGATGGGTTGACGGTTGTCGATGCGAGGGCCCTGCGCCGCGACGACGGTAAGCAGGGTGTCTATCGATGTTGTCGAGGCCAATGGGTAATGCTTTTGGGCAGCAAGCAGCCGCCGATCCAGATTGCAGCGCGCGGAAAACGACCGGGCGTTATTCATTTCGCAAACCCTACATGGACGTATCGCACGTCATAAAATCCATATCGCATACAAAAAACATACAAATGACAAAAATATCATTCTCAAGTCACACGTACCGTTCCGCGGTTTTCTAGCATTTTCATAACAAACGGCGATGACAGCCAGCGGCAAAAAACAACATCGAAAATACATCAATCTATCAAGTTGCAATTCAAGCAGGCAGCCGCTGAGTCGGGATTTTTTTAATTTATTGCCCAATAACCATCCCGCAGTTTTCGATTTGAAGACGCAACAATAATAACCAGGCTTCCGGGCTCACACCGATTATCAACGCAGGACAGGGTTAACACCCAAAATATACGAATTGCATTGTGAAATACGGTCGTATAAGAATGCATCTGCCGAAGCGGTTCGACCGATACGACAGGACCTTGAGGAGGCGATCCATGGAGAAGCACGTCTGCGCCGTCGTTTGCAACTTTTCTTCAGATCGCTGGCATGACAGATCAACCTCAAATTATGCCAATTGCTTATCCCGCAAGGAGATTTCCGACACGAATACCATGTGCAAGAAGCATCAGAGGAAATTCACAATTAACAAGATCGATAGCTTGAAATCGACTATCAAAAACAGTCAAACACAGTTTTTACAGATCGACTCCGCCACCTTAATCAAAATAAGCGTCAAAAATCATTTTTCAACCATCCAAACACATCTGGAGGACATTGTCGTGCTGACATAACGAACACTTCCAGTCAATTCAAGACTGCGCAGATACCGCGCCGGTATCGCGCTGATACGAGGCGTCGCCCGGCAATACCGCGCGACGAAATAACAGCCGTCACGGACCAGGCCCGAACACATCTGGAATCAGATGCGGCCGTTGAACGTGACTCTCGACGAGGGTTTTACTGCTATGCGTATTTTGATCGTAGGGCGGACGCATCATATGGGTGAATACCTGACCAGGGCGTTGTCAGAGGCGGGCTTTGTCGTCGACTGGATGCGTGATGGCCCGGATAGTCATATACAGGCGGGATCCGAAGACTATGACCTTGTCATTCTGGACCTGGCTCTATCGTGCGCCGAGGCGTGGCTCGGCCCAGGCCACGACGATCGGGGAGAAGGCACGCCGTTACTGTTATTGGGTAGTTTGCAGGAAAATAATGCAGACGGACGACAGGATGCCGTCGACGCCAACCGCGGCACCCGATTCGAATTCCCAAAACTACTTAAGCAAATCCGCAATCTTCTTCATTGCGGAGACGACGCGTCGATCCTGAAGCTAGCCGATCTTCAGTTGAACCTGAAACGCCGCAGTGCAACACGTCAAGGACGTTCGATACTCCTGACATCAAAAGAATTCTCGCTACTGTGGCTACTAATGCGACATCAGGGCGAAATTCTGCCTCGCGCGATTATTGCCTCCCAGGTATGGGATATGAATTTTTCCAGCGGCACGAATGTCGTCGACGTATTGGTGCGACGGTTGCGCCTGAAGATTGACAACGGACAGTTCCCAAAGCTGATCCACACGGTCAGAAATATGGGGTATGTATGCGAGGATCGCTCGGGGAAGCTGGGCATGCCGCCAGACCCGAACGGTAGACCCATTGCCGTTTAGCCGTTCTTTTACGGTTCACGTGTTTTTACCTGGTCTCATTCAACGCACCGGGATCTGATTTCCCCGGTGGCGTTGTGCGCGAACCGGTTCTGGCGCACACACGCATGACAAAAACATCACGGTCAATTCACGCCATTCAAGCCGATTTTTGTATCATACAAAAACAGTCTTTTCGAACAGGCAAACTGATAATAAAGGCTGAGCCGACCACTTTTCCCGGACATCAAAATCATCATGTCGATCATTTACTCTTCCGCATTCAACGAACTGGGTAGCGTCGCTGGACAACCGGACCCGAGAACTGGAATCTATTCGAAGAAAATCAGTCTTGGGCAGATTATCGGGAGCTATGGATTGGGACCTAAGTTTTCCTTAAATCTTCAGTTCAATCCGCTCGATACGATCGGCATGATTTCGACTCCATTTGGTTGTGGATGGAGTTTGACTATTCCATGTTATCAATATGATTCAAGTACGAGCAGCGGCCAGCTGATCGTACTTGACGGACAAAATTACGTGATGAGGAATGCCTTCGCCGGCAGACAGCCCACGCTGGACGGGTACACGCTACAGAACATGAAAGTGTCAATCCCGGATCCGCAAACTATCTCCGTCATTTACGCAAGTGGAGAAAACCTGATTCTCACTTATGACAACACCACGTTCGCATCAATCAAAACACTCACAAACAAACACGGCCGCAGTTTAAATTTTAATTATCTTGTCCAGAACGACGCGTCAACCCTGACTTCCATCAAGGACGATACAGGCGCGACGCTCGTCACCATGACCTATTCGGGACCAAGCACGACGATCACCTTCTTCCCGGACTATGAGTCCGAGACTTATTCCGTGGTGCTCAGCATGCTCGGCTCCCTTCTCGATAATGTCTCTTTTTCAAACGATCTTCATACGTCTAATTTTTTATATCAATCGATCGTTACCGGCACCGAAGCCATTAATTATATTTCCGGATACAACGATTCCAATGGCCTTTCTGAACAGGCGACATATTCGAGTACGCTTGCCCTGCCCAACGGCGCCCCCGTTCCGGCCATGTATGCGGTCACGACATTTACAAGCGATCCGGGAGCCGGCCAGCCGGCCAGTTACACGACGTATGAATACGGCGTCGGATCCGACGATCAGTCCGACGCGCAGGCGAACAACTATTTCGGCAACAACACGAACGTCATGTTCGCAAGTAACGTCGATACCCTCTCGAATTACCCGCGAGCGTACAGCTATACGAACAGGCTAACGCAACGTATTGACGGCAATCTCGCCAACGTGGAAACCTACACCTACGACAAGTTTCACTCACAAGTGAAACTTGTCACGACTCAGGACAATGGCGCGCATTTGAAGACGGAAACCGCCGAATATTATGTGAGCGAGGCCGATCCGATCACGAATCAGTCGCCCATCTACATGTTTCCCAAGCAAAAAAAAACCTTGTACGAAGCGGACGGAAAGTCGCGGGAGGAAGTGATCCAGTTCGAGTGGGATGAAACGAGCGGCAATTTGCTGAAGAAGACCTCGGCAACGGGGATCGTCACCACCTTCGAGTACTACCCGGCTGACGGCGAAACCGGCCTGTGCCCCCCCGACCCCAATCAATTCTCAATCTATCTTAAGGAAAAGATCGTCTATCCGGTCCCGGATCTTGCGGCCGCGCCTATTCGCCATCGCACGTACACATACGACCAGCACCCGCGTGTCGATAGCGCCGACGGATACTACGTCGCGGTCACGACCCGAACGGAGGCCGACGATGACGGAAATATCTATCACCGCCGCAGCCTCGAGTATTACGACGACACCACCCAGTTATTCACCGCGGGCCGCAAGAAACAGATCACCGACACCTTCCTGTCTCCAGAGTCCGGCTCGACAACTTACGATACAACCCATCAACTCACCTATACACAGGACACAGCCCTCTGCCAGGTAACGTCCACCCACGCGACCAAAGGCTTTGACGGAACAATCGACAGTTCGGCGAGAACGAAATCCTATCTGTCGGGTTTGCTTTACTCGACGGAAGACGTCACATCGGCAAACGTCGCCCTCAAGACCGCCTACTCGTACGATGGTCTGCGCCGCATCACCTCCCGCACGGTCTGTCCCGGCACACAGTACGAAGCGAGCAATCAGTACGAGTACATCAACGCCGGCGACAACACGCCCACGCAAAAAATCATCACCAAGGCAAACGGGTCGAAAACCAGGCAATCAGTCGATGGACACGGCAAACTGGTCAAAACCGAGACGCTCGACATCGACAACATACTGAGTACCGGCACACCGCAGTATTACGTGACGGCCGAATGTCTCTATGACGCCCTGTCCCGCAAAGCGTCCGAATCCGGATACGACTACGTCGCGGGAGATACCGCCGACGCGCCGTCGGTTTCCGTCACCACCACCTACTCGTACGATTCATGGGGTGAAGTAGAATCGACGCAGGTCAACGGCGGTTACACGGTAATCGGACAAAGCGATCCGATCGCTCAAACGCGGTCAAGAACGGTCGTCATCGACGACGTCCCGCAGCAGCAGTCTCTCGTCGAATACGACCCGTTCAACAATCCGAAGACTCAGACTCAATTCGAGGCGGACGGCACCACGCCGTACGCAACGACCAGCTCGGTTGGCGACGGCGCCGGGCGGACGATCAGCAGCACCGACGCGCTCAGGAATGTCACGCAAACCAGCTACGACTTCTTCGATCGAAGCGTACAAACGACACATCCGGACGGCAGCCGGGAAGCGTTGACCTACGCTCCCCACTCCGATCAGGATTTGCCCACGTCGTTCACCTGGTTCGCCGACGAAAGCGACACCACGGGCATCGTGGCTGGCGAGCAGGAGTTCGACGGGCTTGATCGAGTCACGACGGTACAGATTGGGCAACGAAAATTTCTGTCTGAATATACCGGCAACGCGCCGGTGCCCGATTCGATCACCACACCCGCACAGAACACCTTACTTTTCACGCGTCAGCCTGAACTTGGGTACGCGACGCTCGAAAGCAGTCTCGCCGCGCCGCCGCCGTCTACGTCGGATGAAGCCGGGTTGACCTATACCTATGATCCCGTGAGCGGCGCATTACTGACTTCCAGTGCACTCGCGCCTGATGGAGACGAAGTGCGGCGGACGGTTACCTACTACCCGTCAGGCAGAGTCAAGACGAACCAATACGACAGTACGCTTGCTTCCAGCAAGGCGACGGGTTGTGCCACGTACAGTTATTCCCTCGGCGGTTCGATTACGTCGTGGACAGATGCAGTCGGCAACTCGCATACGATCAAATATTCGCCCGAAGGGTTCAAGAGCGAGCATCACGTCAACGACCAGCTTTCCGCTATCTACCACTGCGACAACTCCGGACGGGTCACGTCGACGCAAACCAGCGATGCGGACGGCAACACGCTGACGTGCGCCCTCGCCTTCGATACTCAAGGTCGCGAAACGACCCGAACGCTGACTCTGCCGGGTAACAGCGTACAGCAGCAGGTTCTGGGTTACGACCTGAACGACCGTGTCATCAGCCGGAACTGGACACGCGACGGAACCTTGGTACGCGCCGAAACCTACACGTACGATTCTGTGAATCGCTTGACCGACTATGGCTGTACGGGGCCGGAATTACCTGATCTGCCCGACGGCTACAAGTTGACCGCGCAACACTTCGAATTCGATGTCTGCGGCAATGTATCGTCAGTCAAGTCGACTTTGCTGAACGACCAGCAACTAACGATTACGAATACAGCCACACTCAGTTACTCGAGTGCGGAGCCGACACAACTCACGCAGATTTCGAATGACAGTGTTAGCGAATGGAACGTGACGCTGCAATACGATGCCGATGGCAATATGGTCACCGACGATCGAGGTCGGCAATTAAGCTTTAATGCGCGCGGACAATTGCTCGGTCTATCGGCATCCGCAGGCACGGGCGCCGCGCAATTGTGGTACGACGCGAGCGGCTTGCTGGTCGGCGAGAAATGTGAAGACGAAACTGATGCAACGCTGTTGTACTACGCCGGCTCTCAAGTGGTCAACGAAGTCCAAGGAGCGGCCAGCGCAACCTGGCTGGAGTCTCAGGCACGTTTGCTGTCGGGTTTCTCGGCGCAGGACAGCCAGCAGCTTCTGGGCAGCGATCAACAGGGATCGATCGTCAAGGCCTATGAAGGCGGCGAGGAAACCAGCCTGGTTTATTCGCCGCACGGCTATTGTGCCGTGACCGGCGAAACGCTGAACACTGTTCCGGCAAGCTATACCGGCGCAAGGCGGACGCGTGCGTCTGGCTATTACTTGCTTGGTAACGGGTATCGCGGCTATAACGCCGTACTAGGAAGATTCGCGAGCTGGGACAGTTCAAGTCCGTTCAACATCGGCGGCGGCAATGGGTATATTTATTGTGCCGGCGATCCTGTCAACAGGATTGACCCTTCGGGACACGGAATTTTCAGACTCGTAAGAAGAATCGTGATGCGCACTGTAACGCACGTGATAAGTGAAGCCGCAGATGCAGGTGTCATGAGCGAAGATGTCGCGACAGGCGTGGAAGCTAAAATAATCGCTGTGGATGAAAGCCCTTTTACCGAGATTCCTCAGACCGTACTGGATAATTTTGATCCACTCGACACGTTTGGCGTGAAAGTTGCCACCGAATTTGCCGGAGATGCCACGGATTCTGGCATCGAAAATGGATTTGAGATAATCAAGCGAGGACTAGGACGCCAGAATGAATATCGCCTGCGAAAAGCTCGTACGCTCCGCGAGGAAGTGTGTAAACAAACCAGACTCGCTGCAAGCCACCTGAAATCGGCAGTCTGGAAAACAGCTCAAACATCCGTTCAAGAATACCGGGATACGGTCGAAACAATCTCGCCGTTTGGCCACAATAATCTGTTAGAACGGACATTTGAAAACGCAGAAAAAAACGCAATTAAAGGAGCAAGCCAAGAAGCGTTAAGCGATAAAGAAACACTTAAGCGCGCGAATGATATCCAGCAAATTAATGCTTACGCGACTCACAACGGCATGCCGAAAGAATCCGGGGCGCACTCGACGAACACGATTTATCACGATAATAAATCACCCGTACAATTAACCGGCTACTATGCAAATTCTCGCGAATCCTATATTTGAGTTACAACGATATTTTGCGTTTTTTTCGAGAGCATTTTTCACAGCGACGCTCGAATCCGTGATCGAAATAGTATCGGGCCAAACCGACAGCGACACGCGGCGTCCTCCTTTCTCTTCCGAGCCAGCCCATCATGCTTACCCGCCTCCGGCACACCGCCCCCCTCTGGCTCGTCCTCCTGACGAGCTGCACCTTCGTCTCCATCGAAGGCAACTCGAACACGGTCAGCGACACCGGCGGGCATGGCGGCGGCGTGACGCTGCCCGCCGCCTCGTCGCAGCCGACGCTCGCCGATCGGCTGCACGAGTGGAACGCCAAACCGAACTAACCCACCCTCACGCCAACACTTCACCGCAACACCTCCAACCCATCCAGCAACGTCGGCACCAACTCCCCCACCGTGGGATGCACATGCATCGCAAACTGCAACGTCGGATACGTCGCGCCCGCCGTCATGATGTCGATAAACGTGTGAATCGCCTCATCCCCTTCTATCCCATGAATCGCCGCGCCGAGAATCCGTTTGCTCTGCGCATCCACCATCACCTTCATCAGCCCATCGGTCTCGCCGCGCTCGCGCGCGCGTCCCACACGTGACATCGGCAGGGTCGCGAACAGCGCCGCGCGCCCGTCCTTGCGCACCTCGGCCTCCGACATCCCGACCCGCGCCAGCGGCGGATCGACGAACACCGCATACGCCATGATTCGCGTGTCGACGCTGCGCGACCCACCGTCCAGCAGATTCGCCGCGACGATCTGAAAATCGTCATACGACGTATGCGTGAACGCGCCGCGTCCGTTGACGTCGCCGATCGCCCAGACGCCCGGCACGTTGGTGCGCAACTGACCGTCCACGGGAATCGTGCCGTGCCGGTCCGTCACGATGCCGGCCAGGTCGAGCCCGAGATCGTCGGTATTCGGCTCGCGGCCGGTCGCGAACAGCAGATGCGACGCCTCCAGCGCGGGCACGTTCTGCTCGAAGCCGATACACACCTCATGCTCGCGATGCGGATGCGGCTCGACCCGCACCGGCTGCACGCCAAAACGGAACACCACGCCTTCGCGGGTCAGCACCTTCTGCACGGACTCCGCGAGATCGGCGTCCTCGCGCGTCAGCACGCGTTCGCCGCGCACCAGCACGGTCACTTCGCTGCCGAAGCGTCTGAAGATCTGCGCGAATTCAAGCGCGATATAGCTGCCGCCGACAATCGCCAGATGTCGCGGCAATGCCGTCAGTTCGAGCAGGTTCGAGTTGGTGTAATAGCGAATCCGTTCGAGGCCTTCGAGCGGCGGCACGACCGCGCGCGTGCCCGTGTTGATGAAGATTTCATCGGCGCGGAGTTCGTCGAGCAGGGCGCCGTCCGCCCCGCTGATGGATAGCGTGTGCGCGCCCGTGAAGCGCGCGTGGCCGGTGAACACGGTGACGTTGTCCGCGCCGCGCAGCCACTTCTCGACGCCGTCGCGCGACTGGCCGATGATCCGGTCCTTGCGCGCCTTGACGGCCGCGAGATCGACGCTGACCGCGCCGCTCACCTGCACGCCGAGTTCCGCCGCATGACGCGCCACGTGCGCCGCGCGTGCGCTCGCCACATACGACTTGGTCGGCGTGCAGCCGACGTTCACGCACGTCCCGCCGAACGCCCCTCGCTCGATCACCGCGGTTTTGCGGCCGCTCTTGCCGAGACGCACGGCGAGCGGCGCGCCGCCCTGGCCCGTGCCGATCACGACGGCGTCGGAGTGCTGTGTCATGGCAACGCTCCCGATGCTGGTGTGCAGGTCGAAGCATCTTACGCCGCGGCGGCCGGCTCGCGCCGGATCGAACGCGCGCTCAGCGCGCCTGATCAACCGTCGTCACTCGACGTCGCGCTCAGCGCGCGTCGGGCACGGTATCGGGCACCGCCACCACCTGAACGGCCTGCCGCGCGTCGCGCAGGCCGCGCGCATACGCGCTCGCCCCCACCGGACGGCTGTACAGATACCCCTGCTGCTTGTCGCAATGGATCGCTCGCAGAAACGCCGCCTGCTCGACGGTCTCGACGCCCTCGGCGGTCACGTTCATGCCAAGCGAATGCGCCATCGCCACCACCGCCTGCGTGATCGCAATCGAGTCGCGATGATCGGGCAAGCCCGCGACAAACGAGCGGTCGATCTTCAGGTTATGCAGCGGAAAGCGTTTCAGATACGACAGCGACGAATACCCGGTGCCGAAGTCGTCGACGGAAATGCGCACGCCCATCGCGTTCAATGCGCTCAGGATCGGCAGCACGGAGTCGCTGTCGTGCATCAGCAGCCGTTCGGTGATCTCCAGCTCAAGCGCGGACGGCTCCAGTCCCGAACGCGACAGGCAGCGTTCGATCCGTTCCAGCAAACCGTCGTTGAACTGACGCGGCGACAGATTCACCGCGACGATCAGTTCCGGCGCCAGCGTGTCGCGCCACATCGCGGCCTGTTCGCATGCGCGCGCGAGCACCCACTCGCCGATCTCGGCGATCAGCCCGGAGTCTTCCGCGACCGGAATGAATTCGGCCGGCGACACGTTGCCGAGTTCGCCGTTGTACCAGCGCAGCAGCGCTTCGGCGCCGATCGTGCGGCCGTCCCGGCTATCGACGATCGGCTGATACACGAGGCTCAGTTCGTCAGCGGCCAGCGCGCGACGCAACGCCTGCTCGATCGTGAAGCGGCGTTGCAGATGCTGGTTCAGCTCGGCGGTGAAGAACTGGAAGTTGTTGCGCCCGCGCTGCTTCGCGTGATACATCGCCGAGTCGGCGTTGCGCATCAGCGTGGCGACGTCCTGGCCATCTTCGGGGAACAGACTGATGCCGATCGACGCGCCCAGGTAGTACTCGGTATCCGCCACCGCGAACGGCAGCGCGATCATGTCGAGAATGCGATGCGCGAGGCCGATCAGATACGCGGTGTTGTCGTACGAACTGACGACGATCACGAACTCGTCGCCGCCCACGCGCGCGAGCGTGTCGTCGCGTCCAATGCATGCCGACAGACGTTCGGCGACGCTGCATAGCAACGCGTCGCCGGCTTCGTGCCCGGCGGTGTCGTTGACCTTCTTGAAGCTGTCCAGATCGACGAACAGCACCGCGACGCTCGCCAGTTCCGGCATGCCCGGCGACGAACCCGGCTTGAACAGATCGCGCATGCGCTCGGTCAGATACGCGCGGTTGTAGAGACCGGTGAGCGAATCGCGGGTGGCGAGAAACTTGAGCTGGCGTTGCGCCTCGCGCACCGGTCCGATGTCGGTGAACGAGATCAGAACGGAGCCCGGTTCGGTTTCGCCGGGCTTGACGATCGGCACGACGTTTTCGGTGATCCACACCACGTCGCCGTTCACGAGTTCCACGCCGATCGTCACGCCGAGCTTCGGGCGGCAGGTCGCGAGCACTTGAACAGTCGGCAGGTCGGCCTGCGCGATGATGGAACCGTCCTCGTGAAAAGCGCGCTTCATCACCGTATGGATGCTGCGGCCGATCACGCGCGCGGTGGTATGCAGCAGACGCTGCGCGCTCGGATTGCAGGCGAGCACGATGCCCTCGCGCGACTGCACGACGATACCTTCGATCAGATGATCGACCACCAGCCGGTGATGCTCCTCGCTGTGTTCGAGGCGCTGCATCATCGCGTCCTGGTGAACGGCCAGACCGACGCTGCGGCTGATGTCGCGCAGCAGGGTTTCTTCCTCGACGGTGGGCCGGCGCGGCGCGCGGTGATAGACGGCGAATGCGCCGAGCACCACGCCGGCGTCGTTCTCGAACGGCACCGACCAGCAGGCGCGCAGCCCGAGCGGCAACGCGAGGTGGCGGAATTCATCCCACAGTGGATCGGTTTCGATGTCTTCGACGGCGACGAGCTGGCGCTCGAACATGGCCGTGCCGCACGAGCCGTTGTGCGGGCCGATTTCGGCGCCGTCGATCGCGGCGTTGTAGTGCGCCGGCAATGAGGGCGCGCCGCCGACCCGGATGTGCAGACCGTCGGCGTCGAGCAGCAGGATCGAACAGGTCGCGCCGCCGCCGATCAGCGCTTCGGCGCGGCGGCAGACTTCGTCGAGCAAAGCCGGCAGCGGCGTATTGCAGGCGATCAGCCGCAATACGCTGCGCTCGCACGCCAGCATCTCCTCGGCCAGATCCGGCCGGGCGCGCGTGTTCTCAGGCGTTGCTCCCGTTGCGCTAACGGATGTCGCTTCACAAGTCATATGTGCGCCCCCCCATCCCAACATCGGCAGCTTAGTGTACGCGGTACACCGGGGTTTACGCGAATCGGGCGCGATTTAATGCAGATGCTTTACTTCAAACGCGCAATACCCGGTCGCGCGAGGTGCAAAACCTCATAAACCGTGCGCCCCGCCGACTCGACCGGCGCCGCCGACGACAGCGTCAGCCGGATCAGCCGCCAGTTCGCGACGTCGAGCGCGGAGACCACCGCCACCGTGTCGTCGCGCTCGGCGATGCGGCGGTTCCCGGCCGCGTGTTCGGCGCGCAGACGCGCGCGGTCGTCGTGCTCGCCGATCGGCTGCTCCTCGCGGTGCAACGACAGCGCCTGTTGCGCCGGACCCTTGCGCGCGTCGAGCGGCAACCAGGTTTCGACTTCCGGACGGCCGAAGTCGTCGATCACGTTCTGGAAGCGCGCGCCCATGAAGAAGTCGGCGGTCTGCTCCGCGTCGAGCCACAGATACACGGCGGAATAGACGTTCGCGGTCGCGCCGAAACGGCCGCGTTCACGGACGACGAACGCCTTGAAACCCAAGCCCTCGGTGGCATCCCAAAGCGGGCCGCGGCGCGTCGCGCGCTCGCGGATGATGCCCATGTCATAGCTCGACGGCAAACGGTGCGAATACTGTTTGGCAAACATCGCTGACTCCTGATGAGAAGAACTGGCGATCAGCTTGCGCCCGCCCAGTCATTAGAGCAACATATGACCGAATATATCTACGATAAATTTTTGATATGTCTACCCTGCCCCGTCCACTCGATCTCGATTCGATCCAGGCGTTCGTGCTGGTCGCCGATCTCGGCAGTTTCACGCGCGCCGCCGAGATCATGGATACGTCGCAGGCCGCGATCAGCCTCAAGCTCAAGCGGCTCGAAGAGCGGCTGGGATACCGTCTGCTGGAGCGGACGCCGCGCGTGGTGCGGCTGTCGGCACGCGGCGACAGTTTCATCGGCGCCGCCCGGCAGTTGCTGCTGGCCCACGAGCAGGCGCTGGCCGGCGCCGCCGACGCGCCCGAGCGCCGTCTCAAACTCGCCATCAGCGATCACGTGGCGGGGCCGAATCTGCCCGCCTTGCTGGCGCGGCTCGCCGCTTACGATCCGTTGCTGGTCATCGAAGTGCGGATCGGCGCGTCGCGCGACGTGCTGGCGTGGTTCGAGCGCGGCGAGGTGGACGCGGCGATCGGGCGTCGCGAGGGCGGCCGGCGGGAAGGACGTGAGGGGCTTGCTGGACGCGACGAACGCGCGGGCCGCTCGAAACGCGAAATGCGGGATCGCTACGATCGGGACGACGGCCAGTTGCTCGCCGAGGAGCGGCTAGGCTGGTTCGCGGCGCCGGGCTGGCAGCATCGCGAGGGGCAGCCGCTGCGGCTCGCGACGCTGGCCGCGCCGTGTGGCATCCGCGCGATCGCCACCGAGGCGCTCGATGCGGCGGGAATCGCGTGGACCGAGGTGTTCGTGGGCGGCGGCGTGATGGCGGTCGGCGCGGCGGTCAGCGCGGGGCTGGCGGTGGCCGCGCTCGCGCATCGGGTGGCGCCGCCGGGCGCGGTGGAAGTCGGCGAGCGGCTGGGCTTGCCGGTGTTGCCGATCGCGCAGGTCGTGCTGTTGACGCGATTGAGCGATCCACGTTCGCGGGAGACCTTGCGGGCCGTGAGTTCGGCGTTTATGAGTTCGGCATATTGAAGGGGGTGTTGGTCTTCCGCGCGTCGGATCTGCGCTCGATCGACCTTGACCAACGCAGAACGATGGATCTGGGCGTTCGGATTCGCCTCGTCAGAAAGCGCATCGCGGCCATCAGGTTCGCATCCGCTTACGACGGGTTCGACAAACCGGCCACCGACGGCGGATGAAAAAGAATGGCCCGCTGTGTGCGGGCCATTCGACGTTTCTGGTCAGGTCAAGGTGAGTGCCGACTGGTTAAGTCGAGCGTGGTGTCGGGAAGCGCAAGTCTGATCCGTGATATCGCTTTCGATCAGTTGCGTTGATCAGGCGGACGGCCACGGTCGCCGCCACCGCCACCTCCACCACCGCCGCCATTTGGCGGCCGGCCTCCGCCACCTTGCGGAGGTCCGCCCGGACGACCGCCTCCGGCTCCCGGTGGCGGCCCACCTGGTCGACCACCATCCGCTCCCGGCGGCGGACCACCCGGCCTGCCTCCCCCCGCTCCCGGCGGCGGACCGCCCGGCCTACCACCGCCCGCGCCCGGCGGCGGACCACCCGGCCTGCCTCCCCCCGCTCCCGGCGGCGGACCACCCGGCCTACCTCCCCCCGCTCCCGGCGGCGGACCACCCGGCCTGCCTCCCCCCGCTCCCGGCGGCGGACCACCCGGCCTGCCTCCCCCCGCTCCCGGCGGCGGACCACCCGGCCTGCCTCCTCCCGCTCCCGGCGGCGGACCACCTGGACGCCCCGGCGGCGGCCTGCCCGCCCCCGGTCTCGGCGGCGGAGGCGGCGGATGATGCGCCCAACGCGACTGCTGCCCATACCACGGGCGGCCGCGATAGTAGTTGCCCCAATACGAGCCGATCGAAAACGTCACGATCGGCAAGCCGATCGCCACGCCGTAATTCATCACCGGCACGTTGCTGCCTTGATACGGATAGGTGAGGCGTCCCGCGTAGACCCAGCCGCGCAGATTCGGCGCGGCGACGTCGCACCATTGATAGTTGCTCAGACAGCCCATCACCGTCAGCGGTACGCCGCCGGGCAACTGGGTGACGATCGGGTAGTCCGACGCCGGACCGGCGCGCACATTGACCGTGCTGCTCGTGTAGGCCTGCGACTGCGCGTTCGCCGCGATGGGCACGGCCAGCAGTCCAGCCGCCGCGAACATGCATCGATGAAGACATCGAACGAGGGGTTGTTTCATTCTCTTTCTCCTCTGCTTCCCGCCTGTTTTACGTCTTCCAAGGGACCGGGCGCCGGACGCGGCACGCGTGACACCGGCAATTCGCGGCAATGTACAGCGACACTCAGCGGCACCCGGTGCCACTGGCGATGCCGGCGACGCCGACGATACCGCGCAGCACTCACGCGTCATTCACCCCGGTTGCACGCCGCATGCCTGAAAGCGTTCCGTCACCGCCCCCGGCCATTCATGCGTCGTCCCTTCCCGCACCGCAAGATTTCGTAACCACCCTGCCGAACTCACGCGTTGTTCCGGCGTCCGGATCGCCGCGACTGGACCGATCATCCGAGGCACGAAAAACCGATGCCTTCCCGGGAGCGCCATGAACCACCTTCGCCCGTGCCTGATTCCTTCGCTGGTCGTCACGCTATGGCTTGCCAGCGCGTCCGTGAACGCCCGCGCGGCCAGTTTCGATTGCGGCAAGGGACGCTCATCGACCGAGCAGATGATTTGCCACGATCCCGCGCTCTCCGCGCTCGACGACACGCTGGGTCAACTGTACTGGAAAGCGCGGCGGCGGGCGGTGAACCGGCGGGCGTTCATCGTCGATAGCGACAGCAAGTGGGCATGGCGGGAAGCGAATTGCCGCGACGCCGCGTGTCTTCAGACGTGGTACGCGACGCGCATCGAGGAACTGCGACGCGCGAGCGAAGGCGCAGCGGAAGTCGCGAACACGGCGGGCGTGGAACTGGACACGGAAGCGGCGAAAGCACCCGTGCCGATCACCAGGGACAAGCCAGCCAGGCCACGATCGGCACACGCACTGAGCGCCGCCACAACGCCGCTCGAATGCACGGCCTCGAACCTTGGCATCGCAATCAGCGAGCAATGCGCCACCGTGATCAAAGGCAGCAACCCGTGGCACTACACCGCGCACAACGGCGACTGGTTTTGCGGCATCGCGACGTTGCCGGCCGCCGCGGCGGAGGTCGCGGCGAACGCCGCACCGTGAACCGCGTCGCCGCCTGAGCGTGGCGACACGGCGTATAAAAAGGCGCGACACCGGCCGCGCGAACAGTGCGGCCAGTGCCCTCGGCGTGGTGCCCCTACAAAAAAACAGACTGCGACGCCCCTTACTTCGGCAACGTCCCATCCACGCCCTGCACGAACCAGTTCAGGCGCAGCAGTTCGGGATCGCTCAACGCCTTCCCCGCCGCGACCTTGACCGCGCCGGATTGATCGACGATTGGTCCGGCGAACGGATTGAAGCGTCCCGCGACGATGTCGTCGCGCTTCTGGTTCAAGGCCTTCTGCGCGGCGGGCGACACCGCGCCGGTATTGATGTCGGCGAGGTCGATCGCCTTCTCCTTCAGCCCCCACCAGACCGGCGTGTTATTCCACGTGCCCGACATCACCTGATCGACCAGATGCGTGTAGTACACGCCCCAGTTGCTCACGCACGCGCCGAGCTGCGCGTTCGGCCCGAACTTCTTCATGTCCGAATCCCAGCCGAACGCATGCACCTTCTTCTGTTCGGCGGTCTGCATGGTCGCGGTCGAATCGGTGTTCTGGATCAGCACGTCGGCGCCCTGCCCGATCAACGTTTCGGCGGCCTGCTTCTCGCGGCCCGGATCGAACCAGCTGTTGATCCACACCACCTTCACGCGAACCTTCGGGTTGACCGAGCGCGCGCCCATCGTGAAGGCGTTGATGTTGCGCACCACCTCGGGCACCGGCACCGAGCCGACGAAGCCGAGCGTGTTCGACTTCGTCGTGTACCCGGCGACGAGCCCGGCAAGGTACGCGCTCTGATACGTGCGCACGTCATAGGTGGCGAAGTTGGCGGCCTTCTTGTAGCCGGTCGCGTGTTCGAACACGGCATCCGGAAAGTCCTTCGCGACCTTCAGTTCGAAGTCCTGGAAACCGAAGCTCGACCCCACCACGATCTTGTTGCCCTTCGACGCCAGATCGCGAAACACCCGTTCCGAATCCGCCGACTCCGGCACGTTCTCGACGCGCGTCACCTTGATCCTGTCGCCGAACTTCGCCTCGACTTCCTTCACGCCCTGTTCATGCGCGTAGGTCCATCCCGCATCGCCAGGATTGCCGAGGTACACGAAGGCGACGCCGATCGGCTGCGTGGTGGCCGCCTGCGCCGCCGTACCCGGGAACGCGCAGAGCGCGCCCAGTGTGCCGAATGCCGCCGCCGCGCCGAGCGTGGTGGAGAGCATCGCCGCTGCCACGGCGCGCAGAGTCTTGATACGCAATGAACGATGCAGTGCTCGCGCCGACTTTGTTGTCATGGGTTCTCCGAGGGGATGAAGGTGCTTGCGGTCCGAGCCGCGACGCCGGGCGTACGCGGCTGGGCTTCAGCATAGGCGGCCATATTCGTCGGTCAATTTCAGCGCAAAAAAATAATTTTTATTCCGTCTGCATCGTTTTTCTAATTTTGGTGTGTCGCCAACCTGTTCGATGAAATCGGACGGGTGCATCGGCCAGGCGGTACGGCAACGGCTGCTTCAACGCGCAATATGCAGCTCATCAACGCGGCATCGCGAGATCGTCTTCAGGCGGCCCGGCGTCGCCGAACAGATCGGCGCACAGACTCTCGCCGATCTCGCTCAGGCGGGCGGTGCCGGTACCCGCCTCGCTGAAGGTGGTATGCACGAGACCGCCGTCCGTCAGCGCGGTGAGTTGCCGGCGCAGCGCGCTCATCGGCATGCCGGCCTGCTTCGACAGCTTGGCGAGCGACCACGCGCCGCCGGGGCTTTCGCGATGCGCGCGCCAGAGTTGCGAGAGTACGGCGACGAGCGCCGGGTCGATTTCGTCGTCTTCCATTTTTTGTTGCCTCCCTGGCCACGTCCACTATCGCTGACTGCCTTTCGTTGATCGCCTGCCATACCGCCTATGCGCCGCCTTCACCCCACGCGCGGCACGTCACACCATCCCCGCGACCAGCTCGCCCAACACCTTCAATGCCGCCTCGGTCTGCGCGGTCCATGGATAGCTGTAATTCAGCCGGATGAAATGACGAAAGTCGTGACGCGTCGAAAACATCATCCCCGGCCCCACGGTGATGCCGCGTGCGAGCGCCGCCTGATAGAGCCGCATCGAATCGACGTGCGCCGGCAACTCCACCCATAGCACATACCCGCCCTGTGGCGACGACATGCGCGTGCCGTCGGGAAAGAACCGCTGCACCATCGCCGTCATGATGCGCGCCTGCTGCCGGTACACCTTGCGCACATGCCGCAGATGCCGGTCGTAGCCGTCGTGCCGCAGATAATCGGCGACGGCGACCTGCGGCACAGAGGGCGTGGTCAGCGTATTCAGGAACTTCAGCTTCTCGACCTGCGCGCGATAGCGCCCCGGCAACGCCCAGCCGATCCGGTACGACGCGGTCAGACTCTTCGAGAACGACGCGCAATGCAGCACCAGCCCCTTGCTGTCGAAGCTCTTCAGCGTCGACGGCCGCGCATCGCCGAAATACAGCTCCTGGTAGACGTCGTTCTCGATCACCGGAATCTCGTGCGCGCCGAGCAGTTCGACGAGCTGGCGTTTGCGCGCGTCGGGCATCTGGAAACCGAGCGGGTTCTGGAAATTCGGCATCACCATGCAGGCGGCGATCTTCTGTTCGCCGATCGCGCGCGCCAGTGCCTCGATGTCGATGCCGTGCTCGGGATGCGTCGCGACCTCGATCGCCCGCATGCCCAGACGCTCGATCGCGTGCAGCATCGCGTAGTAGGTCGGCGATTCGACGGCCACCGTGTCGCCGGGTTTGGCGACCGCCTGCAGGCTGAGGTTGATCGCCTCGGTCGCGCCGAGCGTGATGACGATCTCGTCCGGATCGACCGGCACGCCGTTCTCGGCATAGCGCCGCGCGATCTGACGGATCAGTTCGGGATTGCCGGGCGGCAAATCGTCGATCAGATTCCAGCTCGCCTGACGGCGCGCGATCGCGTTGGCGTACTGGTTGATGCGCCGCCACGGGAACAGCGACGGATCGGGATACGGCGAGCCGAACGGCACCGCGTCGTGCGCGCGAATGCTGCGCAAGGTGGACAGCACGAGCCGGCTCACGTCGACGGCGGCGGCCACCGGTGTCGTCTGCGGCGCGGGCGGGCGCGTCAGGCGCGCGGCGGCATTCGTGGCGCCGCCGGACAACGACGTGGCCGCAGCCGGCGCCTCCAGCGCAGCCGCCACCGACGCCGCGTCGCGCACGAAATACCCGGACTGCGGACGCGTCTCCACCAGCCCGCGGCTTTCCAGCAGCGCGTACGCATGCAGCACCGTCTTGATGCTGACGCCGTGCTGCTGGCTCGCCTGCCGCACTGACGCGATCCGCTCGCCGGGCGCGAACACGCCACGGCGCATGGATTCGGTGATATCGGCGGCGAGCTTTTCGTACAGGTTCACGGACGTGGGCTCAAGGATGGATTCGCCGGGAGGCGCAATAAAGGACACGAATAAGACACGGGCAGGACACGGCGAGGACACCACGCTGATCCATTCTCATGCCCGCCGGGCAACGGCCCGCACGCCAGTCTATGACAAAAGCCCCACAACTGTATCCCTCGCCTTTCCATTTTTCTGTATGCTGCGCGATCTTTGGAACACAGTAGGCTGTCCGGTATCGGCTGACCAGGCCATGTCGACGCCCAATCCGGCGGCATCATCATGAAGAAACCCGAAGCTCGCATCGAACCCTATACGCACCCCGCCGCCGGCTGGGGCGCGCTGAAGTACGTCGCCATCAACCTCATCAAGGAAAAGGTGGCGGGCGGCAACTACCGCACGCTGCTCAAGCAGAATCAACCGGACGGCTTCGACTGCCCCGGCTGCGCGTGGCCGGACCGCGAGCACGCGTCCACCTTCGAATTCTGCGAGAACGGCGTGAAGGCGGTGGCCGCCGAGGCGACCAGCAAGCGCGTGACGCCCGCGTTCTTCGAGGAGCACACGGTCGAAGCGCTGATGGCGCAGTCCGACTTCGAACTGGAACAGCACGGCCGCCTGACCGACCCGCTCGTCTACGACGCGCTGCGCGACCGCTACGTGCCGATCGGCTGGGACGAAGCCTTCGACCTGATCGCGCGCCACCTGAACGCGCTCGACAATCCCGACGACGCCGCCTTCTACACCTCGGGCCGCGCGAGCAACGAAGCCGCGTTCCTGTATCAGCTGTTCGTGCGCATGTACGGCACCAACAACTTCCCCGATTGCTCGAACATGTGCCACGAAGCGACCAGCCGCGGCCTGCCGGGCACGGTCGGCATCGGCAAGGGCACGGTCACGCTCGACGATTTCGAACATGCGGACACGCTGCTGATCTTCGGCCAGAACCCGGCCACCAACCATCCGCGCATGCTCGGCGAACTGCGCGAATGCGCGAAGCGCGGCGCGACCATCGTGTCGATCAATCCGCTGAAGGAACGCGGCCTCGAACGTTTCGCGAGCCCGCAGCATCCGGTGGAAATGCTGACCATGGGCAGCACGAAGATCAGCTCCGTGTTCATCCGCCCGAAGGTCGGCGGCGATTTCGCGCTGATCAAGGGCGTCGCCAAACGCGTGATCGAACTGGACGACGAAGCGCTCGCATCCGGTCTCGAACGCGTGCTCGACGTCGCCTTCATCGCCGAACATACGGTCGGCTTCGCGGCTTTCGCGGACGATCTGCGCGCGCAAAGCTGGGACACGGTGATCGCCGAATCCGGCGTGCCGTTCGAAGACGTGCTGAAGCTCGCCGACATCTACGTGAAGGGCCGCGCGGTGATTTCGACGTGGGGCATGGGCCTCACGCAGCACAAGAATTCGGTGCCGACGGTGCAGTTGCTGTCGAACCTGATGATGATGCGCGGCAATATCGGCCGGCGCGGCGCGGGCCTGTGCCCGGTACGCGGCCATTCGAACGTGCAGGGCGACCGCACGGTCGGTATCGAGGAACGGCCGACCCAGGCGTTTCTCGACCGCCTCGGCGAGGTCTACGATTTCGAGCCGCCGCGCGAGCACGGGCTCGACGTGGTGAATACGATTCAGGCGATGCTGGACGGCAAGGTGAAAGTGTTCATCGGCCTCGGCGGCAATTTCTCGATCGCGACGCCGGACACGCCGCGCACATGGGACGCGATGCGTTCGTGCGCGCTGACCGTGCACATCACCACCAAGCTGAACCGCAGCCACCTCGTGCACGGCCGCGACGCGCTGATCCTGCCGACCCTCGGGCGCACCGAGATCGATCTGCAGAACGGCGTCGCGCAGGGCGTGAGCGTCGAGGACTCGATGAGCATGGTGCACATCTCGTACGGGATGAACAAACCGGCGTCGGAGAATCTGCTGTCCGAAATCGCGATCGTCGCGCGCATGGCGCAGGCGACGCTCGGCAGCGACAAGGTGGACTGGCTCGCGCAGGCGGCCGATTACGCGCTGATCCGCGACGGCATCGCGCAGGTGATCGACGGGTTCCAGGACTACAACGAGCGTCTGAAGAACCCCGGCGGCTTCCACCTCGGTGTCGCATCGCGCGACCGGATCTGGAAAACGCCGAGCGGCAAGGCGCAATTCCTCGTGCACGCGATCGCCATGGATACGCCGATCCATCAAGCGCGCAAGCAGCACGGCGAGCGCCTGATGACCTTGATGACCACGCGTTCGCACGACCAGTACAACACCACGATCTACGGTCTCGACGATCGCTATCGCGGCGTCTATGGACAACGGCGCGTGCTGTTCGCCCACAAGGACGACATCGCGATGCTCGGTTTCGCCGCCGGTCAGCGCGTGGACATCACCAGCGTCTGGGCCGACGGTATCGAGCGTCACGCGGACGGTTTTCTGCTGGTGGAGTACGACATTCCGCGCGGCTGTCTCGGCGCCTACTATCCGGAGACCAATCCGCTGGTGCCGCTCTCGTCGGTCGCCGACGGCGCGGGCACGCCGACGTCGAAGTCGATTCCGGTGCTGTTGAAGGCGTCCCGGGTTCAAGTGGAAGCGGATCGCGTCAGCGTCGTCGAGGCGGACGACGCCGTGACGGCGTGATGCTTACTTTGCGGGAACGCCCGAGGTAGAGGCAGCAGCAACGGCAGAGGCAGCGCCCTGCTTCGCCAGATCGCGCTGCGTCAGATACAGGCGCAGATCGAATTCGATCTGGTGGTAACCCGGCTGCATGAATTCGCACAGTCGATAGAAAGCCTTGTTGTGATCGCTTTCCTTCAGATGCGCGAGTTCATGCACGACGATCATCTTCAGAAACTCCGGCGCGGCGCTTTTGAACAGCGACGCGATGCGGATTTCCTTCTTCGCTTTCAGCTTGCCGCCCTGCACGCGCGAGATGCTGGTGTGCAGACCGAGCGCATGACGCATCACGTCGAGCTTGCTGTCGTACGTGACCTTGTCGATCTGTTCGGCGCTGCGCAGATGCTCGCGCTTGAGATCGGCACAGTACGCATATAACGCGCGGTCCGTCTGCACGTCGTGGGTATCCGGATAGCGCGCGGCCAGCCAGGCGCCGAGCTGGTCGTCGGCGATCAGTTTCCTGACCTTGTCGAGCAGCGGCGCCGGATAGCCGCTCAGGTATTTCAGTGGCGTCGGTTGATGCATCATGCCGGCCGAAGGTTGTCCTCGCAATCGTCCCAGTAGCGCAGCGGATCGCGGTGCGCGGGATATTGCGCGTCGAGCCAGTCGGACAGCACTTTCCATTGCGGGTGGCTTGGGCCGCTGCGCGTGTCCCAGAACGAGTCCTTGAGCACCGCGTTCTTGCGCGCGCGATCCCGCACGACGATCCGGCAGTGGTCGTTCTGATCGTGGAACTCCGCCTTCAGGTAGTAGCGCGGCAGAACCAGCAGCGTCGCGCCTTTCACGAGCCGCCCTTCCGCACGCACCACCCCGCTGCTTTCGATGCGCAGCACGCCATCCACCGACTTGTCCGCGATCCAGCCGACAGGCAGGCGAACCACGCATTCGTCCTTGCCGATCTTGATCCAGTCCATCCGCCATGCGTGCGTAAGCGCATCGCGCAAAGCGGCGGCATCGGCGTAACCCGGCGGCAGGTCGAATTCGGCGGGCAGCACGACGAGCTGATCGTCCGCCGGCACGTAGCGGTCGGAGGTCGCGAACGGATCGTCGCCGAACGGATTCGCGGGCCGGCTCGCGGCCTTGGCATTGCTTGCGGCAGGCAGGCCGCCGAACAGGCTTTCCGCGGCCTGGCGGGCGCGCTTCGATTTTTCGTTACTCATCGCGTTGTTCCTGGTGGTCTGCTTTGAACGTCCAGACGTCCTCGTCGCTCGACGCGCCGACGCTCAGGTTCGTGCCCGCCGTCTTCGGTGAAGCGGTTGAAGATGTTTTTTCCATCCGCGAAGTCTAACCTGGCCCATGCTCCGCCATGCGTAACGCCCGCTGCGCGGCGTCGGCCGCGCAGCGGGCGTCGGGTGCGACGGGGGCGTCGGGACATGCGCTTCAGCAAGCTCGATACGTTCAGCTCGACAGCGGCGTCACGCCGATCGAAAAACTGCCGCTATTGAGCGTCAACTGGGTGCGCGAGTTGAGGATCGGCGACGGCAACACGCCCTGCGTGACCACCGGATTGACCTTGTTGAACACCGCCGCGAACTGGTCCTTCGTGACCGTCACGCTGACATAGCCGATCGAATCGCAATCCGCATGCGCGATCTCCGGGTTATAGGCCTGCACGGACGTATCCCAGATGTTCTTCGTGGTCCCGTTCGGCTGCTGCTGAACGACGAGCGGCGCCAACGCCGGCGCGACCGGCAGAAACAAGGACAGCAGCGAGCTGTAGAAGCTGCTCGAACTGATCCCCGCGCTCACGAAATCCGTCATCACCGGCCGCGGGTTCGGCGCGTCCGGATCGTCCATCACCACGCCCGCGAGGAACGCGTGAATGTCGCCGGAAATCGACACGACGTTGCTGATATTGTTCGCGCCGATGTAGGTCGTGATGTCCTTCTTGCTGCCCGGATAGCCTTCCCACGAATCGCCGTACACCACGTATTCCGTGTTCGAGCCGGGGTTCGCCGGGTCGGGCAGCGGCACGTTGATCTTCAGGAACGTCACTTCGCTGCCCCAGATCTTCCACGCCGCCGTCGAGGTGGAGAGCTTCTGCTTCAGCCACGCGGTTTGCGACACGCCCAGCACGCTCGGCGGCCGGCCGTTCTGCGTGGTGAGTTGCGCGTCGTACGAATCGAGCACCGACTTTTCCATCAGATAGCGCGAGCCCTTGGCGAGGAAATTGGTCGGCGGCGGCACCGCGGCCGGCGGAATCGGATGCGCCTCGCGGAATAGCCGCTGGTCGGTGATCACCAGATCGACCAGCGAACCGAACGAGAAGTCGCGATAGATCGAAATGTTCTGGAAGCCGCTGGCGGCCGGATCGTACTGCACGTCGTCCATATCCACCGGCATGTACTCGAACCACGCCTGGGTCGCGTCGCAGCGGCGCTGCGGCTCGGCGGTCTGGGCTTCGTCGTAGGTTTCGTGATCGAGCCAGCAGTCGTCGGAAAACTCGTGATCGTCCCAGACCGAGATCATCGGGAACAGCGCATGCAGATTCATCAGACGCGGATCGCTGCGGTAGGTCTGATACAGATACCGGTAGTCGTTCAGCGTCACCGCGTACGGCACCTGGGTGGTCGTGCCGGGGATCAGGAACGTGCCGCCGTTGGGCAACGTCAGCGGACCGTGCGCGGCCTCGGTCCGGCCGCTCGGGATCGTCAGCTCGTAAATGTAGTCGCCCAGATTGACGATAAAGTCGAGATCGTCCTCGGCGGCGGCGAGGTTCATCGCCTCCCAGTGATTCGCCGTCCACGACTGGCAATTGATGTACGCGAACCGCACCTGCGACGGCTCGCCCGCCATGCCCGCGAGCGGCGCGGTTTTCGTGCGGCCGACCGGGCTCACGTCGCTGCCCGCGATGAAACGGTAGTAATAGTGCTGATACGGCTGCAAGCCCTGCACTTTGTGACGCACGGTATTGCCGAACTGCGCGGTCGCCGTCAGCGGCTGATCCACCAGCGGCTGCGAGAAATCCTGGGTGGCCGACAGTTGCACGCGCAACGGCATGTCGCCGGTGACGGTGCGGCTCGTGACGCGCGTCCACAAGACCACGCTGTCCGCACGCGGATCGCCCGATGCGATGCCTTGCGGGAAACCGAAGGTTCCGGCCGGCGCAACGTTCGCGCCGACCGAGCCGCCGCACGCCGCCAGCGAAGCGCCGATCGTCGACACGGTAATGAATCCACTCAACTTGAGGAACTGCCGCCTGTCCATGCTCAACTTCATTCTCCTGTGGGAACCGATTCTGCTCTGACTGATTGGCTGTACTGATCTACGGGCGTGTTAAGACGCACGACGCGCTGTACGCGTCGTGACCATTCACCTCATGAAACAGGGCTGGGGTGGCGAGCCTTCGTTCCGGCGTCGAGGGGTGTTCGACTAGAATCCGGCGTGGACGATGTCGCCGCGCGCATCCGGGTGACGGTCATGCGGGCGCCGGCATCGATCACACGGCGAAGCGCATTGTGCGAAAGAATTGTTACTGATGTATTACACATGTTCAATCTAAAAAATTGAACATGAAAAGAAAAACACGCAAATTCACGTGATTTATCACCTGACAACAAAACTCATAGTACAGATGTTCAAGTCAAATTTCGTGCACGCCCAGTCATTCGAAGCGCGCCCGGCGCGCCGCCGCGCGCCATGAGCACGGCCGGCCAGCCCGCCTCCACCGCCCGGTTGCTCATGGATGCCGCCCATGCGCTTCTGCGCGACCACGGTCCGGGCGCCGTCACCTTCCGTTCTGTCGCCGAAGCCGCCCAGGTGTCGGTCGCGACCGTGCAGCACCATTTCGGCGACAAGGAACAATTGCTGTCGCAGATCCTCGACGCGGTTCTGCGTGACGACGCGCAACGGCTTCGCCCGTTTGACGATGCGTGGCGTTCAGACGCACCGGCAACCTTCGCCAGCGTGCATGCGATCGTGCGCGGCATCGTCGCCGATGCGTGCGGCGCCAATGCCGACCGCACGCGCGCGCGATTGTCCGCGCTGATGGCCGCGACGCGCGAGCGCAACGCGCGCCATGCCGCGCGGCGCTGGCTGGCCGCGCATCGGCGTTTTTTCGCGCGGCTGCTGGAGGGCGTCGCGCCGCAACCACGACACGCGGCGCGCTATCTGGTCGAGCTGACGATCGGCATCGACATCGTGTCGCTCGGTTGCCGGCGGCGACCGCTGATCCCGCTGCTCAACGACGAACTGCTGCGCTATGCCGTCGATGCCGCGCTCGGCCATGGCAAACCAGCCTGCCCCGATGCGTTTCGCGCGAACGTCACGGCGCTGCTGCAACAGCGCGCGACGCAGCAAGCAGGCATGGATCAACAACCGGCGAAAGGGAAGAAGGAAGACGGGACGGCGAAGACCGGAAACGCCGCGAGTAAAGCGGACAAGTCGGCGCAGGTACGCCGCGACATCCTGAACGCGGCGGCGGCCGTGATGTCGCGCGGTGGCGTGACGGAGCTGACGCATCGCGCCGTAGCGAAAGAGGCTGGCATCGGCGCGTCGCTCGTCAGCTACCACTTCGGCTCGATCGATATCCTGCTGCACGCCGCCTATCGCCACATCCACGACGGTTTCGCGCGTGTCGCGATGCCCGCGCGCGGCCCCGCGATGGGCCCGTTCGAGGCCGTACTGGCGGCGATGCTCGGCACGCGGCACGGCGGCGCGCCGGCCGTGCTCGGCTCGCTGGAGGCGCTGCTCGCATCGGCTTACGACGACCAGTTCGCCGACATGGCCTGGCAAACCCGGCTGATGCGCGGCGTCTACTATCTGCACGCACCCGACGCAAAGACATTCCCGGTGGGCAGCGCGGATTACTTCGCGCATATGCTGTCGATCTGGGCGTTGGGGCTATCGCTGGTATCGCATGCGGGCTGGAGCGAGCGGCGTTTCGAAGCGTGTCTGCGCAGCCGTTTCGACGCGGTGGCGCCGTTGTTCCCGGCTTCGACGCGCTGACCTCGCAGCACGCGCCGCGATGCCGACGCCGATGCCGATGCGGTGCGCGCGCCGCGGCAACGCCCATGAAAACCGCCGCGCCGCCTACTTCAACCCAAGCCGCTTCGCGAGCCGGTTGAGATTGGCGCGATCGAGCCCAAGCTCGCGCGCCGCCGCGGCCCAGTTCTGATCGTGACGCGCCAGCGCATCGAGCACGACACTTCGCTCGAAAGCCGTCACCGTACTCCGGAAATCGCGTTCGACAACCACGGGCGCGGCGGCGGAACTGGACACGGCATCCGCCGGTCGCCCACCCTCGCCGCGCGTACCGTCATCGCCCGAAAAAGAGAAATCCGCCGCGTTCAGCGTGAGAATGCGGCGCCGGTCGCGATTCGCCGCCAACGCCTTGAGCGCGCTACGTCCGATCAGATGTTCGAGTTCACGCACATTCCCCGGCCACGGGTAGCGCATCAGCGCGGCTTGCGCGTCGGCGGCGAGACGCAGGCTCATCAGACCCAGGCGCGAGCGGTTCTGCTCGAGAAAGAAACCGGCCAGCAGCAGGACATCGCGGCCGCGCTCGCGCAGCGGCGGCACACGCAGCGGATAAACACTCAACCGATGATAGAAGTCCGCGCGAAAGCGCCCCGCCCGCACCTCGTCGGCGAGATCGCGATTGGTCGCGGCGATCAGGCGCACGTCGACCTTATGCTCCTGATCCGAGCCGATTCGTTGCAACTGACCGTTCTGCAGCACGCGCAATAGTTTCGCCTGCACCGCAAGCGGCAACTCGCCGACCTCGTCGAGAAACAGCGTGCCGCCGTCGGCCAGTTCGAACTTGCCGCGCCGGTCCGACGACGCGCCGGAAAACGCGCCACGCACATGCCCAAACAGCTCGCTCTCGACCAGCGTGTCGGGCAACGCCGCGCAGTTCAGGCTGATCAGCGGCTTGCCCGCCCGCGACGACAGCGCATGAATCGCGTTCGCCACCAGCTCCTTGCCGACGCCGGTTTCGCCCGTCACGAGCACGGTCAGATCGCTGCCCGCCACCACCTCGATCTCCTCGATCAGATGCCGGTGCGCGCCGCTGCTGCCGATCATCTCGCGACGGCTCTGCCCGCTCGCCTGCCGGTACGCCTCCGCGCGGCGCCGCTCTTCCTCGCTCGTGCGCGCCAGCGTGTCGATGCGCTCCGCGACGCTGACGGTCGCCGCCGCGAGGCTCAGAAAAGCCTGCAGCGACGGCATGTCGATGCTGTCGAAGCGCGCCGGGTCCAACGCATCGAGCGTGAGCAGCCCCCACGGCCGCCCGCCGATGAACAACGGACAGCCCAGGCAGTCGTGCACTTCGAGATGACCCGCGACGCCCTGCACCAATCCGTCGTACGGATCGGGCAGATCGGAGTCGGCCGCGAAACGCGTGGGCTCGGGCCGCGACAGCAACTGCGCGAACCGCGGATGCTCGCCGACGCGAAAGCGCCGCCCGAGCGTGTCGCTGCTCAAGCCGTCGATGGCGAGCGGCACCAGCGTGTCGCCCTCCAGCCGCAGCAATGCCGCGGCGTCGCCGGGAAAGAGCGTGCGCAGACCGCTCAGCAAGCGGCGGAAGCGCTCGCGATCGGACAGGTCGCGCAGCAGATCCTGCATCAGCGGCGTGAGCACGTCGAGCAAGGCCCGCGCAGTCAATCCGACTACGTTCGGAGTCTCTTTGACTAGAGTCGATTCGACCATCACAAAAATTAATTCGTTGATTTATATGGATTTTACACATGGCACAAAACATGGATAGAGAGAGTCGCCGGCCACCTCATGGCCGTCAGTCACTCTCAACGGAGATTTCCATGCTGTCCCCCGAACATCGCGCCATCGTCAAAGCCACCGTGCCCCTTCTCGAAACCCGCGGCGAAGCGCTGACCCGGCACTTCTACGACATGCTGATCAACGGCAACCCCGAGGTGCGCCCGCTGTTCAACCAGGCCAATCAGGCAAGCGGCACGCAGCAGCGCGCGCTCGCCAACGGCGTGCTGATGTACGCGCGGCACATCGACCAGCTCGATCAACTCGGCGGTCTCGTCGCGCGGATCACGCACAAGCACGTCGCGCTGAACATCCTGCCCGAGCATTACCCGATCGTCGGCCGCTGCCTGCTTCAATCGATCCGCGACGTGCTCGGCGCGGAGATCGCCACCGACACCGTGATCGCGGCGTGGGCCGCCGCCTACCAGCAACTCGCCGATCTGCTGACCGGCGCCGAGGAATCGCTGTACGCGCGGAAAGCCGCAGCGACCGGCGGCTGGCGCGGCACGCGAGTGTTCCGCGTCGCGCGCAAGGTCCGCGAGAGCGACGAGATCACGTCGTTTCACCTGCGTCCCGCCGACGGCGGCGCATTGCTCGCGTTCGACCCGGGGCAATACATCGGCGTGCGGCTCTTGATCGACGGCGAGGAAGCGCGGCGCAACTATTCGTTGTCGGCGCCGGCCGACGGCCGCGAGTATCGGATCAGCGTGAAGCGCGAACCGGACGGCAAGGTGTCGAACCATCTGCATGCGCACGTCGAGGAAAACGACACGCTCGACCTGTTCGCGCCGTCCGGCGACTTCACGCTGCGCGCCGGCGACAAGCCGCTCGTGCTGATCAGCGGCGGCGTCGGCATCACCCCGACGCTGCCGATGCTGCACGCCGCGCTCGAAACCGGCCGCCCCGTGCACTTCATCCACTCGGCGCGTCACGGCGGCGTGCACGCGTTTCGCGACAGCGTCGACCGGCTCGTCGCGCGGTATCCGCAACTCAAGCGCTTCTACTGCTACGAGCAACGCCGTGCGCAGGATGCCGACGCGCACGGCACCGGCTATCTGGATGAGGCGCTGCTCGATCGCTGGTTGCCGCGCAGCCGCGACGTCGATGCCTATTTCCTCGGGCCGCTGCCGTTCATGAAGGCCGTGAAGAAGCATCTGAAGGCGCTCGGCGTGCCTGAATCGCAAAGTCATTACGAGTTCTTCGGGCCGGCGGCAGCGCTCGACTAAGGCGCGTTGGATGCACGATCCACGCGTCACATGACGATTGCCCGGCGGCTTTACGGCATCGAGCTCGCGAGCCGCCGGGCACGCATTCCTTCTCCCTGAGCAACATTGTGTTTCGCCGAGCCGTGTTGCGAGGCATCGGCAAATCCGGTTATCATCCTAACTACGATACAACGAGTCGGAGTTAAGGACATGTCGCACATCAGTACCGGAGTCGAGTACGGGCTGCATTGCCTGCTCTATCTCAGCGATCCCGCCGCCGGCGTCAGCGACGCCAGCGCGAAGGATCTCGCGGAACTGCAGGGCGTGCCGGTCGAGTACGTGGCCAAACTGTTCACCAAGCTGTCGCGAGCCGGCATCGTCGCCGCGACGGAGGGCGTGCGGGGCGGCTTCCGGCTGGCCCGCCCTGCCGCCGAGATCAGCGTGCTCGACGTCGTGAATGCGATCGACGGCAACAAGTCGCTGTTCGACTGCCGCGAGATTCGCGCGAACTGCGCGGTGTTCGGCGAGAAGCCGCCGTCCTGGGCCACGCGCGGCGTGTGCTCGATCCACGCGGTGATGCTGGACGCGGAAAAGCGCATGGCCGAAGCGCTCGCGTCGCATTCGCTGGCCGACCTCGCGTCGCGCACGGCGGACAAGGCGCCGGCGGCGTACGGCCACCAGGTCGTCAAGTGGCTCGGGCATCGCTCGTCCGCACGGCGCGGCGACGGCGGCCACCCTCATCGAAATCCCCCCCATTCCCATCCAGGAGAGAAGTCGTGAAAATCATGCATGTCGATGCGAGCGCGAAGCGCGAACATTCCAACTCGCGCGCGTTGAGCCGCTATTTCATCGAGCAGTTGCGCGGCCAGGGCGTAGCGCCTGAAATCGATTATCTGGACGTGACGGTCGATACGCCCGCGCACGTGACCGAGGCCTTCACCATCGCCACGTACACGCCCGAGAACGAGCGCACGCCGGCCATGAAAGCGACATTGGCGGCATCGGACGCGCTGTGCCGCCGTCTGCTCGACGCCGACGCGTTCATCTTCGCGATGCCGATGTACAACTGGTCGATGCCGTCGTCGTTCAAGGCGTTCATCGACAACATCATCCGCACCAACCTGACTTACGTGTTCAACGCGCAAGGCGGTATCGACGGGGTGCTCACGCGGCAGAAGACGCTTTTCATCACCAGTCGCGGCGTGGATCTGCGGCCCGGCTCGCCGTTCGCGTCGATGGACGCGTTGACTCCGGCGTTGAAGGCGGCGTTCGGATTCATCGGCGTGGCGAACCCGACGTTCGTCGACGCACAGCCGATGCAGTTCTCGGATCAGAAGTCGCGCGAGGCAGCGCTCGAACGCGCTCAGCGCGAACTGGACGCGGTCGCCGCGCAATGGGCGACCGGCGTGTCGACAGTCGAAACGGATCAGGCGGACGAGGCGTCGCTTACCGTCTGAGGAAGCGCATGGCGCGCCGACTAGCGGTACCAGGTGTTGGGTAACTAACCGGCGTGCCGACCACTCACGTCACGCCCCTACCCCCGAGCGCGATCGATCGCGGCCAGCGCGACTTCCCGCGCCAGGTCCGCGTACAGTTCCGCCCATTTGCCGAGCAGACTCGGGTCGGCCATCAGGAACAGCGGATGTTCGGCCCACGCGCTCACCTGCGAGCCCTTCCACGCGAGCTCGAAGATGCGCAGCTCTTCGTCCTCGCTGACGCCGATATCGACCAACTCGCGATACGACGCGAGATTGTCGAGCGTCACGTCGTGCGCCTCGATGCGGTGAATGGCGGCCAGCGCGGCGCAGGCGCGCGCGCGGGCGTCGTCGCGATTGTCGGCGCTCAGGAACACGATCCGCTCTTCGTGCTCGTGGGTAAAACCCGCGCGATACAGCGACGTCTTGCACAGATGACTGAGTTGCGTGCCCATGGTTGCCATGACCCCCGTAAGCTTTCTGTCATTTTTGAGCATTGCCGGGTGGATGCTTTGCTGCGTCACGCGACGCCGCTGCCGGTTGCGGTACCGGTCGCTGCCCCAGTACACGTACACGCCGCACACTATCAGGCAGGCCAGTGCGAGCATGCCCACGCCCCCGAGAATCGCCAGATCGGTCTGCGCCATGTCAGGCTCCCTGTAGTCTCGCCGCCGTGTGGCGGCCGCAGTCCGGGACCCCGCCCACGTGCCCGGCCGAAAGCCGGGGCAATGCGGCGTCGATGGGGTCTGCTCTCGTCGTTGGCTGGGCCATGATCGTGTAGAGCGAGGGGACGTTACGGCGAGTATCGGACTGCTTACGTCAGCGAGCAATTGAGCACAGGTCTCTATTGACCAAAACGCGCAGCTATAGGACGCTATGTGGCTGATTGTCGCAGCCGGGTTCACCAAATTCATCGCGCATGTCGCGCATCAGGGCACACCCTGGGGACGCTTCCTGGCGTTGCCGCGCATTGGGTAGGTTGAGTGCGTTGTGCCGGCTTTCCTTCTTCCTGATTGCCTCGTTTCAAACGCGCGCCTGCGCTGCACCGCCGCGCGCGAACGGCAGCGGGCACGTTCGTTGCGGGACTTGATATCCATCAACCCGCAGGCGAACACGCGATGATTCGACGCGCGCTGACCGATCGAAAAAGTCTGTCCTTTTTTGCCTGGCTATCCATCGGCACGGGCACGGTGTTTCTCGTGCTCGCGCTGCCGCTGGCCGCGCTTGGCGCGTTTGTGATTGGCGCGGGTTATGCCGCGCGTTATGCCTATGCGGCGCGGCGGCATCCGCCGCAATAAGCCCCTTCGGACGGACTGCGATAGTCTTGCGATGCAGATTGCCGCCGCGCTCACTTCTGGGCCTGGCCGCGAACCCGCCGACGCTCAAGCTCAACCCAACGCGACCGTAAATTCCACGCCCGATTCGAAATCCAGCGTCGTTGTCGTGAAGCGCGGATGGTTTTCGACGTAGCCTTTGTAGTCCTGCACCGCATCCTCGGCTGTGTACATGTTGTCGGCGAGCACGATTGAACCCGGCCGCAGGAAGCGTTCGACCTCGCGGAACAGACGCAGATACGCGTCGGCCCAAGCATCGATGAACACGATATCGAACGAGCCGTCGAGCCGGGCGAGCGTATCGAAGACATCGCCTTCGCGCAGATCCACGTAAGCATCCACCCCCGCGATACGCACGTGCTCGCGCAAGCGCGCGCACTTCGCGGCGTCGAGTTCGGTCGCGATCACGGTGCCGCCGCCGAGACTGCGCAGCGCATCCGCGAAATACAGCGTCGACACGCCGTACGAACTGCCGAGTTCGAGAATGCGCGAGGCCCGGTTCGACAGCGCGATGTTGCGCAGAAAGCGCCCCATCTCCGCCGATACCGCCAGGGACATGCTGGTGCCCTGCGAGGTTTCGGCGTCGTCGCTGGACAAACCGTGATCGCGCAGAAACTTGCCGCGCAAACGCGGCGCAAGCTCGTTGTATTGATCGGCGAGCACGATGAATTCGTCGGTCGTGCCGATGAATTGCGAGCGTGCGCGCGTCATGGTTTCGATCGTGCTCTGCTGGTGAAGTTGATTGAGAAGAACAGTGCTCGACGGGTACATGGGTTTGCCCTTTCAGCGCGATGATGTCCGGCGTCGCATCGTCGATGCGGACCTGCTGCTCGCAGGCCGGCGACACTCGCGACGCACCCTGGTTCATTGACGGCGCCCGGATCGCGGGCGGAACCATCGATCTCTAGACGTTTGGGCGCGGGAAATATTGTGGCGACGCATATTCACTCATTCGCCGCCGACGCCGCGCACTACGGAGGTCTGCGTCGATATCGGAGACATCCGGCTTGTCGAGCAGGCGTCCAATCGCCGGTCGCTCTTGAATTTTACGAAAATCACTATAAACTCAAATTTAACGGCCATTAATTTGAGTTTATAGTGAAAAAAGCGCAGCATCTCGACATGCTCCCCTTCGAAGCGGAGGAGGTCGCAACGTCAATCGGCAAGAAAATTCAGCTTGCGCGCAGGGCACGCGGCTGGACCCAGAGCGACCTCGCCGCGAAAATGGGAGTGAGCGTCAACATGATCGTCAACCTCGAAAAAGGATTGCCATCCGTCGCATTCGGCCAGGTTGTCATGGCGTTGTGGGTACTGGATGGTCTGGATGTGCTGCGCGAAGCGGCCCGCGTCGATCTCGACCCGGTGATCCAGCAGGAGGCGTTGAGCCGCTTGCCGCAACGAACGCGAGGTTCTCATGGCTGATCAGGTTCGCCCTGTTTGGGTTTGGCTTCCGGGCCAGACGACGCCGACAGAGTGTGGCACCTTCGAATGGTCGCCCGGACTAGGCCGATTCGCCTACGCCGAGCACTACAAGGAGAGCGACGGCGCGTTGCCGCTCGATCCGATCAACCTGCCGTTCAGCCGCTCCCAGAAGCCATCGACAACGACCAACATGAACGGCGTATTTGGCGTGCTGCGTGATGCCGCCCCCGAAGGCTTCGGTCTGGACATGTTGCTTGCCAGATATGAAACGGAAACGCTAGATGAAGTGGAGAGGATGGACCTTGCGCCGGGTGATGGCGTTGGCGCGGCCGAGGTTTGCCGCCCTGAACATATCGAACGGAAAATCGCTTTCCGCCCCCCCTCTGAAGCCGAGTTGAAGGACATTCTCGCCGACACCGAAGAAAGCTTTTCGCCGATGCGTGTCGTTCAGCGTCTTTCCGGCGTGGACGATGCCACGAGCCTCGGTGGAGAGAAACCGAAATTGACCGTATGTTGCGCGGCGAATAACGTTTCTACGTGGTGGATTGCCAAATTGCAGGAGCGCGGAGGATCACCATTCCTTCCTTCCCGCGAATATGTCGCGATGAAGTTAGCCGCGCAATGTGGCATCGACGTAGCCGACGTGAGGTACGACCGCGCCGGGTCGCACGAAGTTGTCTTCGTCAAGCGCTTCGATCGCAACGTCGTCGAAGGTGGCGTGGAAAGAGTGCTCTTTGCAAGCGCCGCCACCGTACTTCGCCTACGCAGTGATTCGACGCCGGAAGATCCGGATAGATCGTATGTCAAGCTGGCTCACGAATTAAGGCGTTGGTGCGGAGATCGCACGCAAGGATATGTCGGGCAGCAGCGAGAGCTGTGGCGTCGCATGGCGTTCAACGCCCTCGTCGGCAACTACGACGACCATCCACGCAATCATGGTCTGCTTTGTCGCGCCGGAACCTGGACGCTATCACCCGCGTACGACATCGTTGCGATTCCGCGTCGACGCGGCGTTCAGGCGATGGCCTTGAACCGCGCGGGCACGCGCGTGGCTACGCCCGAGTCGCTGGTCGTTGACGCTGAACTGTTTTCATACGGTATCGAGGAAGCGTGGGACGCGTTACGTGCGATGGCGGCTACAGTGCAGACATCATGGCGGCAGCTATATCTCGAAGTCGGTATGGACGAGGCGAATCTTGAATCGCAGCGTCCGGCATTCCAGCTTGCCGAACAGATCGACACCCGTGAGCACACTCTGGACCTGTCGCGGATCGAACGACCGCGTCGTACGCGAGCGGCGCGCTGATGGGTCTTTCCCTGAAAACTTGTCGCCCTACCCGCACGTATCTCGCCCACCAGCAATCGGACCACTCCCTCGGAGCAGTCATCTTTCCACGCTAGTCAATCCAACCTGAACGCGCACCGCATACTGAGGGCGGACATGCACGGTGCTCATACCCCTTGCCGATCAGCGGACAATGACACTCGCACACACGCTCACGCAAACCTTCCGCGCCGCGTTTTCCGCACTCGGCCGGGAACTGACCATCTGGAACATCTCACGCGCACGCGCGACGTTCGGCGCCGAGGCGATGCTGTCGGTCGCGCTAGCGGTTGCGCTGGCCAACGCGTTGAATCTGTCGGACACATGGTGGGCCGCGATCAGCGGCTTCGCCGTCATGCAAACCAGTTTCGCGGGTTCCGTGCAGCGCGCCGCGCACCGGATGCTTGGCACGGTGACCGGCGCGGCATTGGGCGTGGTGCTGGGACCGTGGATCGGCGACCGTCCGTGGCTGTTCGTGCCGGTGCTGGGCGCGATCGGCGGAATCGCGGTGTATCGGGCCAATGGTTCGAGAGCGTCGTA
Organism: Paraburkholderia sp. D15; assembly: GCF_029910215.1. NCBI lineage: Bacteria > Pseudomonadati > Pseudomonadota > Betaproteobacteria > Burkholderiales > Burkholderiaceae > Paraburkholderia > Paraburkholderia sp. D15. The sequence continues at coordinate 2,972,505 of NZ_CP110395.1, forward strand.
CGCGTGGATTCTGGGCGGCGTCACCGCGTTGATGGTCACGTATGAAGCGCACAGGCTGGTGACCTTCCGCGCGACGACGTCGTTCGCGACGCTGCGCATCGCCGAGGTCGCGGTCGGCACGCTCGCCTGCCTGGTGGTGGCGAGTGCGTTTCATTTTGGCGCGAAGGGATATCGCCTTCTGCATGAACGGTTGCGGCCGCAAACATCGGTTGAAAGTGCGTCCGGCGAAACCGGCGCGATGCCGCCGGATAGCGCCCCAGCCGCGCCCCTCCAATCGGCACGATCGACCCGCTTGCTGCTCGGCGTGCAGTCCGCGTTATCGATCGCGATTCTGGCGTCGCTGACCTACGCGTTGCATCTGCCCGGATTCGCGCAGGCGATGGTCACGGCAATCGCGGTGTCGATCCTGCCGGCGGGTCTCGCGCTCCATGAAACCCGGCAGCCGGCGTGGGAGAAGATGGTGCAGCGCGTCGCCGGTTGCCTGCTGGCCGGCGTCATCGCCGTCGTGCTCCTGCCGTTGATGCACGGGCAAGCGGTGCCATGCGTGATCGCGTTGTCGATCGGCGTATGGGCCGGTTGCCACGTGCAGACCGGCCGCGAAGGCGCGAGCTATGTGGGCCGGCAATTCACCATCGCGTTCATCATGGTGTTCGTGCAGGACCATCGCTGGTCGGCCGATCCGGCGCCCGCGCTGATGCGGCTGTCGGGCATTCTGATGGGGATTGTCGTGCTGACGGTGGTGATGCTGGCGACGGACAGGCTGCTTGCGGCGCCTCGACCGCACGACGCGAGGCAATGAGTTCAATCCGACGCCGATAGCTCGTCTCGAAGTATTTCACGCTCGCGATGAACTGCGGGAAGAATCGCTTTGGGAAGCAGCCGCGACCTGACGGAATGGGAAGGTCGGGAGATGGAAAACCTGGAAGGAACCCATGGTGCCGGGGACCGGACTCGAACCGGCAAGCTGTGAAGCGGCGGATTTTAAGTCCGCTATGTTTACCAATTTCATCACCCCGGCCGGGGTTGCGTCTTGCGTGGACGCGAATTCTACCATCGCCTCGCGGGTGCACCAAACCAGCCCGCCGCAACCCCGCCCGCCCCCCGCCGGCAAGCCACTAGCAAGCCATCCGCGCGTCATCCGCCAGTCATAAACCTTGCCGATAATCCGCTCACGAAAACGTTTACAACCGGACGTTTTCCAACCCAGCGTTTCCAGTTTCCAACCCGAGCGGAACTCCATGACCCCGACGATCAAAGATGTCGCCGCGCACGCGGGCTTCTCCATCGCCACGGTATCGCGCGCGATCAACGCGCCGCACACCGTCAATCCCGTCACGCTCGACAAGGTGCGTCAATCCATCGACGCGCTGAACTTCCGCCCAAGCCCGCTGGGTCGCCAACTGCGCGGCGAGCGCACGCGCCTGATCGGCGTGGTGCTGCCGACCATCGCCAATCCGGTGTTCGCCGAATGTCTGCAAGGCATCGACGACCTCGCGTCCGCGCAAGGCTACCGGCTCATGCTGATGACCACGCAATATGACGCCGACCGCGAGCGCCACGCGATCGAAACGCTGCGCGAACACCGCGTCGAAGGACTGATCCTGACGGTCGCCGACGCCGACACGCATCCGCTGCTCGACGAACTCGATCGCGCCGGCCTGCTCTACGTGCTGATGCATAACGACACGGTGCGGCGTCCGTCGGTCTCGGTCGACAACCGCCTCGCCGCCTACGACGGCGTGCGCATGCTGATCGCTCACGGCCACCGCCGCATCCTGATGCTGGCGGGTTCGCTCGCCGCCTCCGACCGCGCGCGTCAACGCCACCTCGGCTACACGCAGGCAATGCAGCAAGCGGGCCTCACGCCGATGCCCGCGCTCGAAGTCGATTTCAACGCGGATGAACTGGCGCCCTCGGTGCTCGCGCATCTGACGAGTGGCCCGAACCGCCCCAGCGCACTCTTCTGCAGCAACGATCTGCTCGCGATGGTGGTGATGCGCGGCCTGCGCCGCGCGCGTCTGCAGATTCCGCACGACATGTCGATCCTCGGTTTCGACGGCCTCGCGATGGGCGAGCTGCTGTCGCCGTCGCTCGCCAGCGTCTGCGCGCCGAACCGCGCGATCGGCTGCGCGGCATGGGAGCGGCTGATCGCCCGCGTGACCGGCGCGTACGAGGCGTTGAACGAGACTTCGCACACGCTGACCTTGCCGCACAGCCTCCGGCCCGGCGCGACGATCGCCACGATCGCGAGCCGCGACGAGACCTCGCTGAAATACGCGGCGAGCCCGGCTGAAAAACCGTTCGCCTGAAACGCAGGACGCAGGACGCCGCGCAGGACGCAAGCCGTATGTCGTAAGCCGCGCCCGGCCATCAAAAGTCATCAAAAGTCATCAAAAGCAGACCCACCACCAACCCGAACCACCCGCTCTCTTTCTCCAGGAGATCCGCAGTGATCCGCTCGTCCACACGCCCCGCTGCATCGCCGACAACGCCTGAATCGATCAGGCCCCTCGCGTCGCTCTCCATCTCGCTGCCCAGGCGGCTGCGCCGCCTCGCGAACACTGCCGTCGCGAGCGTCGTCACGCTCGGCGCCGGCCTGATCGTCAGCGCGTCGCTGGCCACGGTCGCACCGCAAACCGCCCATGCCGACGAAACCGCGATCTGCTACAACTGCCCGCCGGAATGGGCGGACTGGGCGAGCCAGATCAAGGCGATCCAGCAGAAGACCGGCATTCGCGTGCCGTTCGACAACAAGAACTCCGGCCAGGCGATCGCCCAGCTGATGGCCGAACAGAAGAGCCCGGTCGCCGACGTGGTGTACCTCGGCGTGTCGTCGGCCTTCCAGGCGAAGGACAAGGGCGTGATCCAGCCGTACAAGCCCGCGCATTGGGACGACATTCCCGCCAACCAGAAAGACCCGCAAGGCTACTGGTTCGCGATCCACTCGGGCACGCTCGGCTTCTTCGTCAACAAGGACGCGCTTGAAGGCAAACCGGTGCCGCGTTCGTGGGCCGACCTGCTCAAGCCCGAATACAAAGGCATGATCGGCTACCTCGATCCGTCGAGCGCGTTCGTCGGCTATGCGGGCGCGGTCGCGGTGAATCAGGCGCTCGGCGGCACGCTCGACAACTTCGAGCCGGGCCTCGACTGGTTCCGCAAGCTGAAGGCCAACGCGCCGATCGTGCCGAAGCAGACCGCGTACGCACGCGTGATGTCCGGTGAAATTCCGATCCTGCTCGACTACGACTTCGACGCCTACCGCGCCAAATACAAGGATCACGCGAACGTCGAGTTCGTGATTCCGAAGGAAGGCACGATCTCGGTGCCGTACGTGATGAGCCTTGTGAAGGGCGCGCCGCACGAAGCGAACGGCAAGAAGGTGCTGGACTTCGTGCTGTCCGACGAAGGTCAGAAGCTGTGGGCCGACGCGTATCTGCGCCCCGTGCGCGCCAACGCGATGAGCCCGGAAACGGCCGCCAGATTCCTGCCCGCAAGCGACTACGGCCGCGCCAAACCCGTGGATTTCGGCAAGATGGCGGAGAAGCAGTCGAGCTTCGGCGAGCGTTATCTTCAGGTGATGCATTGAACGACATCACGTTCCCGCTGCGCTGGCGCATCGCGTTGATCGCGCCGGCGCTGGCGGTGTTCATCGCGTTCTGGCTGCTGCCGATGGGCGCGCTCGCGCAACTGAGCGGCAACGCTCACGCTTTCGCGACCTATCGCGCGATGCTGACGAATCCGCGCTACATGTCGAGCCTCGGCGCGACCGTGCTGCTCTCGGCGGCGGTCACCGCGGCGACGCTGGTGCTCTCGGTGATCGCCGGGCTGCTGCTGGCGCGCCGCGAATTTCCGCTCAAGCGCACGCTGCTCGCGCTGCTGACTTTCCCGCTCGCGTTTCCGGGCGTCGTGGTCGGCTTCATGGTGATCATGCTGGCGGGGCGCCAGGGTTTGATCGGCGCGCTGTCGCTCAAGCTCACCGGCGACCGCTGGGTATTCGCGTATTCGATGAGCGGGCTCTTTCTCGGCTACCTGTATTTTTCGATTCCGCGCGTGATCGTCACCGTCATGGCGTCGGCGACCAAACTCGACGCGTCGCTCGAAGAAGCGGCGCGTTCGCTCGGCGCATCGCCGTGGCGCATCACGCGCGACATCGTGCTGCCCGCGCTGTCGCCCGGTTTGATCGCGGCGGGCGCGGTGTGCTTCGCCACCGCGATGGGCGCGTTCGGCACGGCCTTCACGCTCGCCACCGACATCGACGTGCTGCCGATGACGATCTACACCGAGTTCACGCTGAACGCGAACATGGTGACGGCCGCCGGTCTGTCGATCGTGCTCGGCCTCGTCACGTGGGCGGTGCTGGCGTTCGCGCGCAGCGTCACCGGATCGGCGGTAGCGGCGAGCGCATGACGCGGCCCGCATGAAGCGACCCAGCGACAAGGCGGCAATTAGCCACCGACACCCTCCCCCTCACCCTCACCATCGGACTCCGAGACTTTCATGAACGCCGTCCCCGCCTCGCGAGAACCGCATCGGGCACAGCCGCGAGCGCGGCTGCGTCTGCCCGCGGTCAGAACCTGGCTCGCCGCCGGCCAATGGCTCGTCACGCTACTGCTGTGCGCGTTCCTGATCGTGCCGGTCGTCATGTCGATCATGGCGGGGCTGACCGTCAACTACTTCAGGGGCGTGTCGAGCGGTCTCACGCTGCGCTGGCTCGGCGAAGTGTGGACGCAATATCACGACTCGGTTTTTCTGTCGCTCGAAGTCGCGGCGGCGACGCTGGTCATCACGTTGCTCACCGGCGTGCCCGCCGGCTACGTGCTCGCGCGCAGCAAGACGCGGCTGTCGCGCCTCATCGAGGAATTTCTCGTGCTGCCGATCGCGCTGCCCGGTCTCGCGTCGGCGCTCGCGCTGCTGGTGGTGTACGGCGGCTTCACGATGTTCCGCATGAGCGTGGCCTTCATCGTGGTCGGGCACGTGGTGTTCACGCTGCCCTTCATGGTGCGGGCGGTCGCCGCGGTGTGCGCGAGCAGCGACCTGCGCACGCTGGAGGAAGGCGCGGCCAGCCTCGGCGCGAGCTTCTGGCAGCGCTTCACGACGATCGTGCTGCCGAACGCGCGGCCGGGCATCGTGGCCGGCGCGCTGGCGGTACTGACGCTGTCGATCGGCGAATTCAACCTGACGTGGATGCTGCACACGCCCGACACCAAAACGCTGCCGGTCGGTCTCGCCGATACCTACGCGTCGCTGCGCATCGAGATCGGCAGCGCGTACACGATCCTGTTTTTCATCATGACGATGCCGCTGCTCGTCGCGATGCAATGGCTCGGCGTCGATGCGACCGGCCAGCGCAGCGCCGCGAAACGACGCGCCAGGTCCGTGCCGTCGAATGCCGCTTCGACGTCTTCATCGCAGTCTTCCACCACGCCATGACCCTTGCCTCCGTTCCCGCTGCTGTCCCCATCGCGCTGACGCAATGCGCGAAAACGTTTCGCGGCACACGCGTGCTCGAACCGCTCGATCTGCACATCGGCGCCGGCGAAACGCTCGTGCTGCTCGGGCCGTCCGGTTGCGGCAAGACCACCACGCTGCGCATGATCGCCGGACTCGAAACGCCGGATGCCGGCGGCCGCATCGCGTTCGGCGACGACGACGTCACCGCACTGCCCATCGAGAAGCGCCAGGTCGGCATGGTGTTCCAGAGCTACGCGCTGTTTCCGAATCTGACCGTGCGCGGCAACGTCGGCTATGGACTGAAGATCAAACGCACGCCCGCCGAGGTGGTGCGCCGACGCGTCGACGAACTGCTCGCGATGATGCGTCTCACCGCGCACGCGGATAAGCCGATCGAGCAGTTGTCCGGCGGACAGCGCCAACGCGTCGCGCTGGCGCGCGCGCTCGCCGTGCAGCCGCGCGTGCTGCTGCTCGACGAACCGCTCACCGCCCTCGACGCCCGCCTGCGCGACGCGCTGCGCGGCGAAATGAACGCGCTGCTGCGTGAGCTCGGCATCACGACGGTCTACGTGACGCACGATCAGGCCGAGGCGATGGAGCTGGGCGACCGCATCGTCGTGATGAGCGCGGGCCGCATCGAACAGATCGGCTCGCCGCGCGACATCTACTACCGGCCGGCCAACCGCACGGTCGCGCAGTTCGTCGGCACCATCAACCGGATCGCGGGCGACGTGCGCGACGGCATGCTGAAGACCACCGGCGGCGCCGTGCCGCTTCCGGCAAACGGTCTAAGCGGCCTGAGCGCCACCCATGCCGCCAATGCAGCGCGCGGCGCATCGGGCGAAATCTTCTTCCGCCCCGAAGACGCCTATCTCGCCGACCCAACCACCGCGCAACTACGCGGCCACGTGGAAAGCAGCGCGTTTCTCGGCGAGCGGACCCGGCTGACGATCGGTGGCGCCGCGCCGGACGCCCTGCTGATCGACGTCGCGGGCCGCGTCGAGCTGGCGCGCGGCACGCCGGTCGGCATCTCGATCGTGCAGGACGCGCTGATTGCGCTATCTTGAGAACATCGCGCGGTGCTGCCGCGCGCTATAAAAAAGGACGTCCCCATGCTGCTCGCTCAAATTAGCGACCTCCATATCAAGCGGCCCGGCGCGCTGGCTTATCGGCGCGTCGACACCGGCGCGTATCTGGCGCGCTGCGTCGCCGCCCTCAATGCGCTCGACCCGCGGCCCGACGCCGTGATCATGACCGGCGACCTCGTCGATCAGGGCGACCCGGAACAATACGCGCACCTGAAGGCGCTGCTCGCGCCGCTCGACATCCCCTACTTCCTGCTGGTCGGCAATCACGACGAACGCGGCGCCCTGCGCGCGGCGTTTCCGGACCATCCGGAGCTGCAAACCGGCGGCGAGTTCGTGCACTACGCGGTGGATATCGGCCCGCTGCGCGTGATCGCACTCGATTCGATGGTGCCCGGCCAAAGCGCGGGCCTGCTCTGCGACGCGCGCCTCGCGTGGCTCGCCGCGCAACTCGACGACGCGCGCGGCAAGCCGACCGTGGTCGCGCTGCATCATCCACCGTTCGTGTGCGGGATCGATCATATGGATGCGCTGCGGCTCGATCCGGATTCCGCCGGCAAACTCGCGGCGCTGATCGCGCGTTACCCGAACGTGGAGCGCGTGATCTGCGGCCACGTGCACCGGCCGATGTTCGTGCGCTTCGGCGGCACCATCGCGTCGGCGGTGCCCGCGCCCGCGCATCAGGTGGCGCTCGATCTGCGCGAAGACGGACCGTCGGCCTTCGTGATGGAACCCGGCGCGTACGCCTTGCATCGCTATGATCCGTCGACGGGGATCGTCACGCATCACGCGTACGTCGATGCCGCCGACGGCCCGTATCCGTTCTACGAGCCCGAAGGCGCGCTGATCGATTGAGGGCTTGCCGGCGCGGCTTTTAGCGGCCAGCGCGAGCGGCTCGCCCGTCAGCACGATCCGCCCCGCTCCGGTATGATCGGCACGCTTGAGGACCGCGCATGGGCCGGTCCGCCGATGCCCCCTTCTCATGTCCACATCCAATCCGTCCACCCCCGCAGCCGCCGACCGGTCGCTGCGCGCGCTGCTGTTCCTGCTCGCGACCATTGCCGGCGTATCGGTCGCGAACATCTATTACAACCAGCCGCTGCTCGACAACTTTCGTCAGTCGTTTCCGCGCAGCGCGGCGTGGGTCGGCGCGGTGCCGGCCGTCACGCAGCTCGGCTACGCGGCCGGCATGCTGTTGCTGGCGCCGCTCGGCGACCGCTTCGACCGGCGCCGGCTGATCCTGCTGCAGATCGCGTTCATCTGCGTCGCGCTGCTGGTGGCCGCCACCGCGCCGACGCTGCCGGTGCTGATCGCCGCGAGTCTGGCGATCGGCGTGCTGGCCACCATCGCGCAGCAGGCCGTGCCGTTCGCCGCCGAACTCGCGCCACCGTCCGAACGCGGGCACGCGGTGGGCACCGTGATGAGCGGGCTGCTGCTCGGCATTCTGCTCGCGCGGACCGCGGCGGGTCTGGTGGCCGAATACTTCGGCTGGCGCGCGGTGTTCGGCGCATCGGTCGTCGCGTTGCTGGTGCTGGCGGTGGTCATCATCCTGCGTCTGCCGAAAAGCCAGCCGACCTCGACGCTGCCCTACGGCAAGCTGCTGGTGTCGATGTGGCATCTGGTCGTCGAACATCGCGCGCTGCGTGAAGCGTCGCTCACCGGCGCCGCGATGTTCGCCGCGTTCAGCATTTTCTGGTCGGTGCTCGCGCTGTTGCTGGCCGGCGCGCCGTTCCATCTCGGGCCGCAGGCGGCGGGACTGTTCGGTATCGTCGGCGCGGCCGGCGCGATGGCCGCGCCGCTCGCCGGCAAGTTCGCCGACCGGCGCGGGCCGCAGGCGATCATCACGGTGTCGATCGTGCTGGTGGCGATTTCGTTCGTGATCTTCGGTGCGTCCGCAACGAGTATCGTCGGCCTCGTGATCGGCGTGATCGTGCTGGATATCGGCGTGCAGGCCGCGCAGATTTCGAATCAGTCGCGCATTTACGCGTTGAAGCCCGATGCGCGCAGCCGCGTGAATACGGTGTACATGGTCGCGTATTTCATCGGCGGGGCGCTGGGATCGGGTGTCGGCGCGGTGGTCTGGCCGATGTTCGGCTGGCTTGGCGTCAGCGTGGCGGGACTGGCGTTCGCCGGCTTCGCGGCGTGGAATCATCTGGCGTTGCCGGCGCGGGCCAGACGGCGGGGTGAGGTTTAACGCCTGGTTTAATGCCTGGTTTAATGCCTTCGCGGCAAGTCGGCCATCAGAGGCTGAAACCGCGGTGAACGCGCGGCGCGCTCCGGGGTGCGTCTATCCCCCGCTGCGCCCATAGGCATACTCGTGCAGCGCGTCGATCACGCGGTCGAATTCGAACGATTTGTCGTAGAAGTGGCGCACGCCGTACTGCTCGCAGCGTTCACGATACGCGGGCAACGCATGATTGGTCAGCACCGCGGCGAACACCGTGTCGATCAGCCCTTCCTTCTGCAGATAAGCCAGCACCGGCACGCCCGAGCCCTGCTTCAACTGCAGGTCGACGATCACCGCGTCGAATGCTTCGTCGCTCAGCAGCGCGATCGCCTGGTCGGCGGAATCCGCGTAAGCGCTGACACGCAGCAGACCCGACGCGTCGATCGCTTCCACCAGGCTGCGACGGATCAGCGGCGAATCCTCGATCAACAGCACACGCAACGGCGCATGCGCTGTCTGGGCCACGGTGTTCGGATCGCTCGTCATCGGCTCATCTCGATCGTCCATCATTCGATCAAACCGTTCTTGATCGCGTAGTAAGTCAGATCGGCGTTGTTCGCGAGGCGCATTTTTTCCAGCACGCGCGCCCGGTACGTGCTCACCGTCTTCACCGACAGATGCAGCTCTTCCGCGATTTCGGTCGGCAGGCGGCCGGCGGCGAGCTTGCAGAAAATCTGGAATTCGCGCTCGGACAGCGACTCGTGCGGCCGGCCGGCGGCGGGTTTGTCGAGATTGTCGGCGAGCGTATCGGCGACCGCCTCGGACAGATAACGATGACCGCGCGCCACCGAGCGGATCGCCCGCACGATTTCGTCCGGCTCGCAGTCCTTGTTCAGATAACCGTTCGCGCCTGCGCGCAACAGGTTGATCGCATACTGGCTCTCCGGATAGCCCGACAGAATCAGCACGCCCTGCTCGGGCCGCACCTGCTTGATCACGCGCAACGTATCGATGCCGTTCTTGTCTGGCATCGCGATGTCGAGCAGCACCACGTCGAACGCCTGCTCGCGTACGAGGCTGATGGTTTCATCGCCGGTGGCGGCTTCCGCCGCGACGCACATGTCCGGCTCGTCCGCGACGAACTGTTTGAAACCCCCTCGGACGATCGCATGGTCGTCGGCTATCAACACTCGAATCATCGGTTTGGCGTCCCTGCCGTGGATATGCTCCAGAGCAGACATTGTAAAGATGTCCGGCGTGAACCGGATGCGGGAACTGGCTAGACCCGCCCGCATCCGGATGACGGGGGCAAACTGAGCGGCAACCTCGGGCGGCAAACCCGGCTGACGAACCCGCCCACCGCGCGCCCTTCGTGCCGGTTCAATGCCTGCACCGTGTGCTTATTCCCGTCCTTCGAGCAGATCCGCCATGTCGTCGGCGTGCTCTTCCTCGACCGCGAGAATTTCCTCGAACATGCGGCGCGTCGTGACGTCCTTCTCGCCGAGATAGCGCACGATCTCGCGATACGTATCGATCGCGATCCGCTCGGCGACCAAATTCTCCTTGATCATGTCCGTCAGACTGTCGCCTTCCTTGTACTCCGAGTGCGAGCGCGTCTTCAGACCGTCCGGCGCGAAATCGGGTTCGCCGCCCAGTTGCACGATGCGTTCGGCGATCCGGTCCGCGTGTTCCTGCTCTTCTGTCGCGTGCTCGGCGAACTCCGCGGCCACGGCTTCCGAATTGATGCCCTTGGCCATGAAGTGATGCCGCTTGTAGCGCAACGTGCAGACGATTTCCGTCGCGAGCGCATCGTTCAGCAGTTTCAGCACGGTCTCCCGATCGGCGCCGTAGGTCTGCGTCACGGGACCGTCGGACATATGCTTGCGTGCATCCGCGCGGATCTTTTCCAGATCCATCACGAACGGGTCATGAGATTGGGTGGGTGCGCTGGTGGGTGCGTTCTGCGCGCCGTGTGACTTCGCCATTGAATTTCTCCTTAATCCGTATTGGGGGGAACAACGCATCACGCACGAATCGCGCCTGATGCGCCGGTCAAAGAGGAATCACCGCGCGGCTACGTTCGGAACACGCCCAACAGCAAAGTGACCACGAACACGACGAGGAAAATGTAGAACAGGATCTTCGCGATTTCCGCCGCACCCGCTGCAATGCCGGTAAATCCGAACACGGCGGCAATGATCGCGATCACGAAAAACACGATGGCATAGTGAAGCATGGCAACTCTCCTTCTTGTTGATTTCCGTTTCAGCGTGACGCGGAGCACGCGCTCCGCCGAGCTTCGCTAATCGACGATCTTTTTCGTGATCACGAAGCCGAGCACGAGAAACACCACGCACAGCACGACAAACACAAAGAACAGGAACTTCGCGATCGCCGCCGCGCCCGCCGCGATACCGGTGAAGCCAAGCAGACCGGCAATCACCGCGATGACGGCGAAGAACAACGCCCATTTCAGCATGATGGCTTCCTCCCGAAAGCTGGTTTAAAGGCTCTGGGTCATCGTATCGACAGGCACACGTCCGCGCATTCCGACGCTGGCCGGTTTTCGTGTGAGAATCCGCTTACATTGGATTACGACGGCGTTACGGCATCGCACGCGCGGTCCTGCATCGCGCGGCCGACGTTACACTGATGCCCCGTCCAAGGAGCCGACCGTGTCGAACATGTCAAACGCGCAGAACATGTCAAACGCGCAGAACGCGTCGAATCTGGCGCGCCCGGCCATCGCCGCTCGAATCAGCCAGTGGATGCGCAATCGCAGCTGGGCGATCGCGATGACAGTCGCGATCGTCATCACGGTGGGCGGGCTGGTGATTCTCGAAACCGCGCGCGAACGCATTGCCGCCGAATACGAAACCGCGCTCGAAGCGCGCGACGTCACCGTGCAACTCAGCACACTCGCGAGCCATCTGTCGCGCTTGAGCGCGCAGCAAAGCGATTTTCTTCTGACGAAGCAGGACACCGCCGCGCACGCGTTTTGCGCAACCGCCGAGCGGATTCGTCAGAGCGAGCAGCAGTTGAACCGTTTCTATCGCGGCGGCAAGGCGGACAGTGCCGAACTCGCGAGCTATACGCAGATTCGCGCGCTGATCGATGCGCGCATCGGCGCGGGCGCCGCCACGATGCAACGCGCGGCGCCACGGCCGCTCGATCTCGCGGCTTGCGGCACGCCGCAGTCGATCGATCCGGCGGATGCGTCGCTGGTGGACAGCACGCTCACGCTGCTGCGCGACAACGAGGAGCGCCGCGCGCAGCACGCGCTCTCCGCGAGCCGCGCGGACCAACGCATTTCCACGTTGTGCGCGGCCGGCCTATCGGCACTGAACATCGTGCTGTTCATTCTGCTGTTCCGCAATCTCGGCATCCAGATCGACCGGCAGGCGCGCGTGCAGCGTCAGTTGATCACCCAGCAGGAAGAGCTCGATCAACTCGTGGGCGAACGCACGCGGCAACTCGAAGCATTGGGCTGGCATCTGCAGGCGGTCAGCGAAAACGAGAAGACGCAGCTCGCGCGCGAACTGCACGACGAACTCGGCGCGATTCTCACTGCGAGCAAGATGGATGTGGCGTGGGCGAACCGCAAACTGAAGGACAGCGCGCCGGATATCTCCGACAAGCTGAAACGCGCGCTCGCCAATCTGGATCAGGGCATTGCGCTGAAGCGGCGCATCATCGAGGACATGCGGCCGACCGTGCTGGCGAATTTCGGGCTCGTCACCGCGCTGCGCACGCTCGCCGACGAAGCGGCGCAACGCAATAGCTGGACGCTCGATCTCTACCTTCCCGCCGACGATATCCAGCTCGACGAGCAGACCGAGATCGCGCTGTTCCGCGTCGCGCAGGAATCGCTGACCAACGCGGCCAAGTATGCGCGGGCGTCGAAGGTGTCGATCGCGTTGCGGGTCGGCGACGGCCAGGTGGCGCTGCATATCGCCGACAACGGCGTAGGCATCATGCCGGCCGATCTGACGCGCACGCACACGCACGGGCTGCTCGGCATGCGGCAGCGGGTCGCCGCGCACGGCGGGCGCTTCGACATCCGCCGCGGCGAGCCGAACGGCACCGAGATCGACGTGACGATGCCGAGCGTGAGCACCGCGACGCCGTCGATGGAGTTGTAGGACGGCGCCGACGCAAACACCGGAGTGCGCCTACAACAAAATCGCGACGCAGCCGACAGCGCGATCCCCGCCCTTTTTTTACCATGCAGTCAGACCGGATCGACTGGCGTCAATTCACAAGCCCCGGTCGGACGACAGCTAGCCCAGCTAGCGCGTGCCGGACAACACGGGCACGTCAACCGATGCATTCTCGACAAGGAGAACTTTCATGAATCGACTGATCGCTTTGCTTCTCATTGCAGGGACCGCTGCGCTCGCCGGTTGCAACACCGTCGCGGGGGCTGGCCAGGATATCTCGAAGGGCGGCAACGCCATCACGAACTCGGCCGATCAGGCGAAGTAAGCCGCACGCTGGAGGATCGGCAAGCCCGTCGCGGGAAACCGCGACGGGCTTTTTTTTGCTTTTTTTGCGCGCCGGCGCCGGCGATCGTCTAACACAACCGGCGCCGGCGATCGCCCAAAACAAAACGGCGACCCACTCGCGTGGATCGCCGCCCGTCCTCCCCAGGACTATTTGCTGGCTCCCCTTGCCTTTGCCGCCGCGGGGAGCCGCCGGCAGGCGCATCGCGCGCCCGCCGTTCACCGCATGCTTACTGGCCCGTCAGCGTATTCGTCAGCTCCTGGCTCGGCGTGGTGGTGTTGCCGTTCTGCGAGATCAGCAGATGGATCTGGCCCGGCAGCAACTGGCTCAGCGTGCCGCCGATCGGCACCGACGAGATCAGCCAGTCCGCGTTGTTCGACAGCGAGAAAGCCGCCGACTGGAAGATCGGCGTCTTGCTGCCCGACGCGGTCACGATCAGCGAATACTGACCGCCCGACACATAGATCGAATCCTGGCCGCTGGCCGGAATCGCATTCTTGTACTGGATGCCAGCCATGTTCGGCGTGAGGGTCGTCACGTCGGTGACGCCGGCCTGCACCAGGTAGAAGTCGAGATTGCCGGCATTCTGCGACGCGTTGAAGCCGCGCAGACGCGCGCTATTGGACAGCAGGCCCTTGTCGAACGGATCGTCGATCAGGCCGATATCCGGCGCGGTCACGTTCGGCAGCGCGATCACGGTGTAATCGTGGCCCTTCGCGACGTTCGGGAAGTTGCCGCTCGCGAGCGCGGTCGTGGTGCCGGTATTCGCGTAGCCGACGTTGGTCGAACCAGTGCCGATATTGGTGAAGTTGGTCACGCCTTTATACGCGACGTTGGTTTGTCCCGACGGCGCCGCGCCGTTGACGAGGAAGTCGTACGGCGTGTTGGTGGTCGAACTGCCCGGGTTCGCGTTGATGAAGTGGATCTGCGCGTCGACGAGACCGAGCGTCTTGCCTGCATCGCTGGTACCGCCGCCGCCGCACGCGCTCAGAACGGTCGCCGCTACAGCCATCGCCGCCATGGTTCGGATCATTTTCATTGTGTTCACCTATATCGAGTGGGGCTCTTTCGCCCATTAGATTTATGGGTGCTTCGCTTCGGACCTCGGAATGTGTCCGGCGTCGCCGGGCACGCGTTCCGAAACGGAGCACTCCCTCCTATCCCTGCCGCACAACGCGCCTGGTGTGTTGGTATTACCGGCGACGCGGTCCGTGTCGATGGACGCTCCCTTCGAGCAATGCGTGTGCCGCAGGCTTCGATATGGCTCGATGACGCTGAAGAATGTCTTACGGCGCAACGATTTGCGTGATTTAGAATTTTTCCTCGGCGGGCTGGCCCGGCACGCGGTGTATCGTTCGTCCGCGTCCCATACTTACACGGTCCCCCGCATGTCTTACCAACGCTTACTCGCCGAACTCGACCTCGGATTCACCCGTCTGCGCAACCGCGTGGTGATGGGTTCGATGCACACCGGCATGGAAGACCGCTTCTGGCATTACCCGCAACTCGCGGCGTACTTCCGCGAGCGGGCGCGCGGCGGCGTCGGGCTGATCATCACCGGCGGCATCTCGCCGAATCGCGAAGGCTGGCTGCTGCCGTTCGGCGGCACGCTCAATTCCGTATTCGATCTGCGCAACCATCGGCAACTGACCGAGGCCGTGCATGCCGAGGGCGGCAAGATCGCGCTGCAGATCCTGCATGCGGGCCGCTACGGTTATCAGCCGTTCGTGGTGTCCGCGTCCGCGATCAAATCGCCGATCTCGAAGTTCAAGCCGCGCGCGCTCACCGTGGCCGGCATCGCGAAGACCGTGCGCGATTACGCGCGCTGCGCGCGTCTCGCGCAACGCGCGGGCTACGACGGCATCGAGATCATGGGCAGCGAGGGGTATCTGCTCAACCAGTTCCTGTGCCCGCGCACCAACCATCGCACCGACGCGTACGGCGGCAGCATCGAGAACCGCATGCGGCTCGCCCGCGACATCGTCGAGAAGGTGCGGGCGGCATGCGGCGAACGCTTTATCGTCGTGTACCGGCTCTCGCTGATCGATCTGGTGGAAGGCGGCAATACGTGGGACGAGACCGTGCAGGTCGCGCAGGCGCTCGAAGCGGCCGGCGTGACGATGTTCAACACCGGCATCGGCTGGCACGAGGCGCGCGTGCCGACCATCGTCACCTCGGTGCCGCGCGCGGCCTTCGCCGAACTCAGCGGACGGCTGAAGCGCGCGGTCAAGGTGCCGGTGATCGTGTCGAACCGCATCAATACGCCCGAGGTCGCCGAGGCGCTGCTCGAACAGGGCGCGGGCGATCTGGTGTCGATGGCGCGCCCGCTGCTCGCCGATCCCGAGTTCGTCGTGAAGGCGGCCGAGGGTCGCGCGCACGAAATCAACACCTGCATCGCCTGCAATCAGGCCTGTCTGGATCACACGTTCAAGAATCAGCGCGCGTCCTGCCTCGTGAATCCGCGCGCGGGACGCGAGACCGAACTGCTCTACCGTCCGCTCGCGGCCGGTCAGCGCGCGCGCTCGGTCGCGGTGGTCGGCGCCGGGCCGGCGGGGTTGTCGGCGGCGAGCGTGGCGGCCGCGCGCGGTCATCGCGTGACGCTGTTCGATGCAGGCACAACCATCGGCGGCCAGTTCAATCTGGCGATGCGCGTGCCCGGCAAGGAAGAGTTCGGCGAAACGATCCGCTATTTCCAGAGCCAGTTGCAACGCCATCACGTCGACGTGCGGCTCGGCACGCGCGTCGATCCGGCGCTGCTCGCGGCGGGCGCTTACGACGACGTGATCGTCGCCACCGGCATCGTGCCGCGGCGGCCGGCGATCGACGGCATCGACGGGCCGAACGTGCTGTCCTATGTCGACGTGCTGCGCGGCGCGCCGGTCGGACGGCGCGTCGCGGTGATCGGCGCGGGCGGCATCGGCTTCGACGTCAGCGAGTTCCTGCTGCATCGTCCGGACGAGCCGCTGCCGATGCCGCGCGATGCGTGGCTCGACGAATGGGGCGTGGATCTCGCGGTGCGGGAACGTGGCGGGCTGAAGACGCCGGCGCCGGCGCAACCGCCGCGCGAGATCTGGCTGTTGCAGCGCAAGGCGGGCAAGCTCGGCGCGGGGCTCGGCAAGACATCGGGCTGGGTGCATCGCGCGACGCTCGCGCGCAACGGCGTGAAGATGCTGGGCGGCGTGTCGTATCGGGAGATCAGCGCGCGCGGCTTGCGGATCGAGCGCGACGGCAAGGACGAGTGGCTGGAGGTGGATACCGTCGTCGTGTGCGCGGGGCAGGAGTCGTTGCGCGATCTGCATCCGCTAGCCGCGGACGGTGGCGCGGCGAAACGTGTAAACAGCGCAGTGAACAGCGCGGGTGGTTCGAACGGTGTCGGCCCGCGTTATCACCTGATCGGCGGTGCGCGGGTGGCGGGCGAACTGGATGCGAAGCGCGCGATCCGGGAAGGCGCGGAGGTGGCAGCGGCGCTTTGAGTTTAGAAGACCCCAGCGCGCCGCTAGGTCGCCAGACGTTTCTTCCGGTAATCGAACCAGAACGACAGCCCGACGCTCGCCAGAATCACGACGGTGGCGATCACCGTCGACCGCGTGACGGGCTCGCCGAGCAGCAGCGCGCCCAGCGCCACCGCGACCACCGGATTCACGTACATGCAGCTGCTCGCGATGATCGGACTGGTGTGCCGGATCAGAAATCCATACGCGACGTAGGCCGCCATCGTGCCGATCAGCATCAGATAGACGAACGCCAGCACCGGTAAAAAATGAACCTCGAGCATGCGTTCGCCCGACACCCACGCGACCATCGTCGACATTGCGCCGCCCAGGCCGATCTGTAGCGAGGTCGACAGAAACAGGTCCGACGGCAGCTTCAGGCGCCCCGCCAGATGCGCGCCGCCCGCCCAGAACAGCGCACCGCAGAGAATCGCCAGACTGCCGCCCGCCGAACCCGGCGCGCTGTCGCCGTGGCTGAGAATCGCGATGCCGACGAGGCCCAATCCGACCGCGAACCACTCGCCCCGGCCGATCCGGCGCCCCGCCACCGCCGCGATCACCGTCGCGAACAGCGGCACGGTGGCCACCATCACGGCCGCCGTGCCGGTGCCGACGGTGCGCATCCCGTATGCGAGCATGCCGCTCGACAGGCCGACCAGCATCGTGCCGACGAGACCCGCATTGCGGACTTCGGCGGCGCTCGGCCAGACCGGATTGCGGCGCGCGGCGAAGATGAACAGCCCGACGCCCGCGAACAGATTGCGCAGGCCCGACAGCAGCAAAGGCGGAAACGAGCCGAGCGCGACATGCACGGCCAGATAGGTCGATCCCCACACCAGATACACGACGCCGAGCGCGAGCGCGATCTGCCCGTTGCGCGACTGCGGCAGACGGATCGGAAAGCCGGTCGAAAAACGGGTGGAAAAGTGGGCAGAAACGCGGTTCAGGAAATCGCGGAAAAAGCCGCCCGCGGAGCGGCCAGGCAGTTGCGGCGCCATGCGTCAGCCCGCCGATGCCGTTCGAGGTCCCGCGCCCCCGCGAAACACCCAGTGGCGGGATGGCGGACACCGCATCGGCGATGCGGTCGGACGGGCGAGGCTGGCGGACATGTCGGTGGAACGGAAGGACGTTGGATGGCCAAAGCAGCAAAAACAAAAGGGCCAAAGCGCCGCGCCAGTCGAACAGGTTCTGCCTTATCGCCGCGCGGCGAACACGCGCCGAATCTGCGGCGCGCATCGCATTATGCAGTAAGCGCCCACCGCGCAAGGTGAAAGAATCGTAACTTTTTGATGCGCAAACAACAGAAAACCCGGGGAGCCAGATGCTGGCCGTCCCCGGGTTTTTTCGTTCCAGCGAGACCGTGTGTGCCGACCGCTCGCGGCCGGCATGCACGGCGTCCGGTCAGTTGGCCATCGCGCCCGACGCTTCGTGCTTCATGCCCATCGCGTCGCCGCTCTTTTTCATCTTGTCGTGCTTCATCGTGTCCTTTTTCATGCTGTCCTTCGACATGGTGTCCTTGGCCATCGAGTCCTTGGACATGCTGTCCTTCGACATCGCGTCGTTGGACATCGCGCCGCTCGCCTGGGCGAACGCGGCGCCGCCGCTGGTCAGAAGGGCGACGGCGACTGCTGCGATTGCGAACTTTTTCATGGGATAACTCCGTTGTTGTGGATGAATCTAAAAACCGGCTGGCCAGTCCAGCCGGGGTGCTTCCGAAGCTTCTGCCGCCCGGGGTCGCGGCACGGCGCGCGGTGCCATGACCGGCACCGTGCCGCGACCCGCGCGCGTCAGGAGCCTCCGAACCAGTTGTAGCCCTGGTCGACCCAATAGCCGCCGGGGTAAGTGTTGGTGACGAACATCTCGACGATGTGCTTCGGGTTCTTGTAGCCGAGCTTGGTCGGCATGCGCAGCTTCATCGGGAATCCGTATTTCGCGGGCAGACGTTCGCCGTCGAACGAGAACGTCAGCAGCGTCTGCGGATGCAGCGCGGTCGGCATGTCGATGCTTTCGTAGTAGTCGTCCGCGCACTTGAAGCCGACGTACTTCGCGCTGGTGTCCGCGCCGATGCGCCGCAGGAAATCGCCGAACGGCGTGCCGCCCCAGCGTCCGATCGCGCTCCACCCTTCCACGCAGATGTGCCGCGTGATCTGCTCGGCGTGCGGCAACGCGTACAACTCCGGCAAGGTCCACGTGCGCTGCCCCGTGACCAGGCCGCCGATCTTCAGCTTGTAGCCGTCGGCGTCGACAGCGGGCACGTCGTCGATGCCGTAGAACGCGTTGAACGGAAACGGTCGCGTGATCTGCGCCTCGGTGTAGGTCGGCGCGAGTTGCCGCGGATCGAACAGCGCGGCTTGCGCGCGATCGTTCAGCCGCGATACGGCGGTGAGAAATGCGTTGACCGAATCGTTGTCGGTCAGCGAGCAGCCGGTCAGCATCGACAGACCGCCGAGCGTCAGCAGGCGCTTGCCGAACAGGCGGCGCGACGGCATCGCGAGTTCGTTGCGCGCGTCGATCAGGATCGACTCGCGGTCGAGCCGGGGCGCGGCCGGCGATGCGGCACGCGATTCAACGGCGGGTCGGGAAGGCTTGTTCATGATTCGATATCCGTAACGTTTCTTGCGATGGCCCTGGCGATGGCGCTGACGCCGGCGTTAGAGGTCATGCGATGTTTCAACGGCCACGCAGCATCGCGAGCAGCGAGCGCGGCACGAGTGCCACCATCGCCAGATGCACGGCGATGAACGCCGCCATCAGCGACATCGCGCAGAAGTGCACGATGCGCGCATTGTCGTAGCCGCCCATCAGTTCGCGCAGCAGCGGGAATTGCACCGACTTCCAGATCGCAAGGCCGGACAGCACCAGCACGATCAGGTCGGCCACCACGAACAGGTAGGCGAATTTCTGCACCGCGTTGTAGACGCGCAGGTCGGCATGCGAGAGCTTGCCGGTCAACGCGGCGACGAAATCGCGCAGCACCGCGCGCGGCGACAGCGGCAGGAACTTGCGCACGAAGCGTCCGCTCGCGAGGTTGAGCGAGAGATACAGCAGACCGTTGAAGACCAGCAGCCACATCGCCGCGAAATGCCATTGCAGCGCGCCGCCGAGCCAGCCGCCGAGGGTGATGTCAGGCGCGAAGCGGAAGCCCGCGAAGATCGGCGACGCGTCGTAGATGCGCCAGCCCGACAGCATCATCAGGATGGCCGCGAGCGCGTTGAGCCAATGCGTGACGCGCACCCAGAGCGGATGAATTGCGCGCCGTTCCGGCTGGGCCGATGGTGCGGCCTGCTTGCCGCTATCGCGCAGGACGTGGGACGTGGTCATGACATGCTCCTCTGTAACGAGCCTTCAACGGGGCTTCAAGGATTACTCAGTTTGGCGGGACATCGTCGGGCTCAATGGCACGCGGCCAGTTCGGCCACCTGCAATACGTCCCCGCTCGCGGCGTTCTCGACGAACGCGACGACCCCGAAGCGATCGGGATCGGCGGCCGCGTTGGCGTTGGCGTTGGTCGTGTCTACGCGAATATCGCGACGAATCTGCGCATTGCCCGCGACTAGCGGCACCGGTCCGATCCATTGCCGCACCACGCGCTCGTGATGCAAGGTCGCCCCGCTGTTTTCGCCCGCGCCGACGCGCGAACTCAGCGAGTTTTCATAGACGGCGAGGTAGGCCTCGAGCTGGCCCGACGTGTTGCCGCTGCCGTTGGCACTGCCCGCCTTGCCGACGAACTGCGCATCGACATGAAACGCGCCCGGCGTTTGCGGCATCCATTCCAGCGCGATATCCACCGGCGACGGTTGCGCGACGAGCTTGCCGACCCGGCTCTCGAAGCTGTCCCGTTGCGACCACGAGCGCAGCTCGCGACCCGACACGAACACTTCGGGCGTGTAGATGGTGTGACCGCCGGCCAGATCGGTCAGCGTCTGCTGACGTTCGCTGAAGCGATGCTGCGAGAAGCGATCGGTCCAGCCGAGGCTATTCCAGTAGTCGACATGCAAGGCAAGCGGCACGATGCCCTGCGAGGCGCCGCTGTTTTTCCATTGGCTCAGCCACGCATCGGCGGGCGGGCAGCTGTTGCAGCCTTCGCTGCTGTACAGCTCGACCAGCGCCACGCGATGCGCGGGACTCTGCGCGCGGCACACGGCGCCGGCCGCATCGGCGAGGCCGCTGGCCGCGAGGAGACTCAGCGCGACGACGCTCGCGGTGAGCCGCGTGGTGAAGCGCGCGGCAAAGCGCACGGTGAATTGCGCTGCGAGGTGTGCTGTGAAGCGGTTCATTGACCGTTCGTCGGACGAGCGGATAAAGGCGGTTGGCATGACGTGCTCCCATCAGGATCTGCACGTTTGTCGAACGGCCCGGCGGCTTATGACAGCCCATCGCGAAAATTTTTGCAGCGGCCGTCTCGCGCGCGACCGGACGGCGCGTCACCGACAGCGTGCTAACATCAGCCTTTCAATTGCATCGCGTCGTCGCTTGCCCGACTCGTCCCGACTCGTCCCGGCTGATGCCGGTTCATGCCGGTTCGCCCTGGCGATGCCCACCACCTCCGCAGACAACCGCCCGACTTCCCATGCGCTCGCCGACTTCCCGCCCCCACGCCCGTTCGCGCCACCGCGCGGCCGCGCGCGTGCGCGCGGACTTCGCACCGCGGCGCACGGTCCAGTCCCGAACGCTCCCGCTTCACGCCGCCCGGCGCCCGCTCTAACGCTGCTTGCTCCCTTGCCCCGAGCCGCGTAGACGGGCTCCGGGCCGATCTCATCCGCACGTATTTTTCTTTTCCGCAGATCGCACTGGAGTACCGTCGTGAAGAAATCCAAAACCTGCTACCTCACCGAACTCGATGTCGCCCGTCTCGAGAAGCACGCGGCCGCGCCCGGCGCCGACGCGCGCCTGCAGGACATGCTCGATCAGGTGCTGGAACGCGCGGTGATCGTCGCGTCGCGCGAGATTCCCGCCAACGTCGTGACGATGAATTCGCAAGCCCTGCTCGTCGACGAGAGCGGCGGCGAGCCGATGACGTGGACCGTCGTCTATCCGCCCGACGCGGACTTCGCAAGCGGCCGGCTCAACGTGTTTTCGCCGCTCGGGCTCGCGCTGCTCGGCGCCAAACGCGGCGAACGAATCCGCTTCACGCCGCCGAGCGGCGCCGAGAAGGTGCTGAAGCTGGAAAAGATCCTGTTCCAGCCGGAAGCCGCCGACGACTTCGTTTCGTAAGACCTGAGTTAAGGCCGAACGTAAGCCCGAACGTAAGGCCGAACCCAAGCCCGCAAATGAAACGGATCGCGCGCTGATACCCGGTATCCGATTTTTTAAGATGGGTTGCCAAGCGGCGGCCGGCCGGTGTATCGTGTGCGCTGCTAACGCGGGGGTCCTGCGTGGCGCGGTGGTAGGAGGTCCGTGCTGCGTGGGTGAGAAATACCCTTTGAACCTGATCTGGATAATGCCAGCGCAGGGAAGCGTACGGATTTCGCACCGGGTCTACCGTTTCACTCTTCTCGCGATCTCCGACTCCTTCCGTTTCGTCTCCTGCTTAGCCGCCCCACATTGCTTCGGCGTTGGGACCGGGTAAGACATGCACGCATGCCCACACCCGTTCCGGTCGACCGCAATAAATTGCATGGGACCGGAGTCAGGCGCTCGGCGTCATCTTCGGTCGACAATGGAGATACGCATGAACGCCAACCCGAAATTCCTTTCCGCCGACGCGCACGTCGACGAAGCCGCCGTCGCGCCGCTGCCGAATTCGCGCAAGATCTACGTGACCGGCTCGCGCGCCGACATCCGCGTGCCGATGCGCGAGATCACCCAGTCCGACACGCCGGACAGCTTCGGCGGCGAGAAGAATCCGCCGGTCTATGTCTACGACACGTCGGGCCCCTACTCCGATCCGGACGCGAAGATCGACATTCGCGCGGGTCTGCCCGCGCTGCGTCAGGCTTGGATCGAAGAGCGCGGCGACACCGAACCGCTGACCGGTCTGTCGAGCACGTTCAGCCGCGAGCGCGCCGCCGACACGGCCACCGCTGAGCTGCGCTTCCAGGGCCTGCACCGCACGCCGCGCCGCGCGATCGCCGGCAAGAACGTCTCGCAGATGCACTACGCGAAGCGCGGCATCATCACGCCGGAAATGGAATACATCGCGATTCGCGAGAACCAGCGCCGCGCCGAGTACCTGGAAAGCCTGAAGACCAGCGGCCCCAACGGCGAAAAGCTCGCGGCGATGATGGGCCGCCAGCACCCGGGCCAGGCGTTCGGCGCGAGCGCGTTCGGCCCGAACGGCCTCACGGCGATCACGCCGGAATTCGTGCGTGAAGAAGTGGCGCGCGGCCGCGCGATCATCCCGAACAACATCAATCACCCGGAAAGCGAACCGATGATCATCGGCCGCAACTTCCTCGTGAAGGTGAATGCGAACATCGGCAATTCGGCGGTGACCTCGTCGATCGGCGAGGAAGTCGACAAGATGACGTGGGCGATCCGCTGGGGCGGCGACACGGTGATGGATCTGTCGACCGGCAAGCACATTCACGAAACGCGCGAGTGGATCATCCGCAATTCGCCGGTGCCGATCGGCACGGTGCCGATCTACCAGGCGCTCGAAAAGGTCAACGGCAAGGCCGAGGACCTGACGTGGGAAATCTTCCGCGACACGCTGATCGAACAGGCCGAGCAAGGCGTCGACTACTTCACCATTCACGCGGGCGTGCGTCTGCAGTACGTGCCGCTGACCGCGAAGCGGATGACCGGCATCGTGTCGCGCGGCGGCTCGATCATGGCGAAGTGGTGTCTCGCGCATCACAAGGAAAGCTTCCTGTACGAGCACTTCGAAGACATCTGCGAAATCATGAAGGCCTATGACGTGGCCTTCTCGCTCGGCGACGGCCTGCGTCCCGGCTCGATCTACGACGCCAACGACGAAGCGCAGCTCGGCGAACTGAAGACGCTCGGCGAGCTCACGCAGATCGCGTGGAAGCACGACGTGCAGACGATGATCGAAGGCCCCGGCCACGTGCCGATGCAGCTCATCAAGGAGAACATGGACCTGCAGCTGGAATGGTGCGACGAAGCGCCGTTCTACACGCTGGGACCGTTGACCACCGACATCGCGCCGGGCTACGACCACATCACGTCGGGCATCGGCGCCGCGATGATCGGCTGGTTCGGCACCGCGATGCTCTGCTACGTGACGCCGAAGGAACACCTCGGCTTGCCGAACAAGGACGACGTCAAGACCGGCATCATCACCTACAAGCTCGCCGCGCACGCCGCCGACCTGGCGAAGGGCCATCCGGGCGCGCAGGTGCGCGACAACGCGTTGAGCAAGGCGCGCTTCGAGTTCCGCTGGGAAGACCAGTTCAATCTCGGTCTCGATCCGGACAAGGCGCGCGAATTCCACGACGAAACGCTGCCGAAGGATTCGGCGAAGGTCGCGCATTTCTGTTCGATGTGCGGCCCGCACTTCTGCTCGATGAAGATCACGCAGGACGTTCGCGAATTCGCCGCGCAGCAAGGCGTCACCGACGACGAAGCGCTGCAGAAAGGCATGGAAGTGAAGTCGATCGAGTTCATGAAGAAGGGCGCGGAGATTTATCAGCGTCAGTGAGTGTGATGGTGCGCCGCTGCGTTGGCGCATCGACGCATCCGCGCCTGCGTTCAGGCGCCCGGATCAGTAAGGTTCGGTGCGCGCGGCGGCTAGTCGCCGTGCGCCGTCCGCTCCGCCATGTCCTTGCATCGCAGCATCGAAGCCCGCCACTGGCGGGCTTTTTCGTTGACGCGACCCAGGCACGCGACATGCTGACACGATGCACACCAGGGGAAACATTTGATTACGAAGCCGACAGTCCGTTGACAAGCGCATACATCCGGAAACGGGTTGCGTGGCTACCATCGAATGGAAGGACTGGGTGTCGTTCATCGTCCCTTCTCCAACAGACAATTCACACTCACTGGAGTCAGCATCATGAAATCGATCCGCAAAATTGGCGCGCTCGCCGCCGTCGTCGCCGTGCTCGCGAGTCTTACCGCGTGTGACAACATGAGCCGTCAGGGCCGCGATACCGCGATCGGCGCGGGCCTCGGCGGTGCAGCCGGCGCGGCGATCGGCGGCAATGCGCTGTCGACGGTGGGTGGAGCGGCAGCGGGCGGGATTATCGGTAATCAGGTTGGCAAGTAAGGCGATCAGTCAGGTGATCAGTCATGGTTCGCGGCGCCGGCTTCGACCGGCTGTCGCGAACGTGGCCTGCAATGACGTGAAATAAGCCGTTACGGTTTTGCAATCCTGCTCACATCGCGCCAGCGTAAGCTCATGGCATCAGCGCCCCGGGCGGCGTTCGATTTAAACAGGAGCGCGTCATGAAGTCCCGCGTCGTCAGTACCTTTTCCAGCGTGTCTGCTTTATCCGCGATTGGCCGTCGGTTGCCGCGCGGCGTTGTACGTCCGCGTCTTTCCTTCCTGTCCGTTCTGCGTGTTTCGCGCATGTCGCGCGCGGGGGTCGCGCTCGGTGGCGCGGCTTGTGTGCTGACGCTGTCGGGTTGCTATTACCCCTACGGCTACTATCCCAACGGTTACTACCCGTACTACGCGACCGTTCCGGCCGGCACCGTGCAACAGGATGTGCAGGTCGGTTCTGGCGATCCGTCGATGGCGCAGCAGCCCATGCCGCCGCAGACGTCGGCGCAAGCTCAGGCTCAGGCGGCTCAGCAGATGCCGCCGGCCACCTATGCGACCGCCGCTGTTCCGCCCGCTCCGGTCTATGTGGCGCCGGCTTATCCCGCGTACTATCCGCCGCCGGCTTATCCTGCCTACCCCGCTTACTACGGCTATCCGGGCTGGTATGGACCGTCCGTGTCGATCGGGTTCGGCTTCGGCGGCTACTGGGGTGGACATGGCGGTTGGGGTGGGCACGGCCACTGGCATTGAACGATTGATGCGCCCGCTCGCCGCGAGCGTTCAGCGTTTCTGCGTTTCTGCGTATTACGCGCGTGCAAGACGGTGGCCTTCAATACCATCTCGCACGCGTTTGCTTTATCTGAGTTCCTCCCTCGTCTGCGTCTCCCCTCTCGTTACCGATCCTCTCTCCAGAACCGTTGCTTCGCCATGCGGTTGCCGCCGCTCGGTTGCTCGCCCACACCTCTGCCCCACCCTCGCCCGTAGTTTCCCTTCTTGACCTCCCCCATCCGGGTTCTATGCTTGTGTAACACCACACGCAGTACCCGTTTAAATAAGCATCCGGCATCGTCCGCAGTCGCTGTCCACCTGTGTTGTCCCCGTGGGCCGCCGCTACCGCCGATGTCCATCCGTCCTGCCCCGCGACGCGCCGGTCGTGCGTAGTCCCGCGTCGAGTCCGAACAACAACGAAGGAGACGCGATGTTTCATCAACTACTCACTCCGGTCGGCAACGCCTTGTTGCCGTCGTTCCTGGTCGCCGTTCTGCCGATCGTCGTCGTGTTGCTCCTCTTGGGCTGGGCGCGCCGGCCGGCCTGGCAGGCGTCGCTCGCGGGCTTGATCACCGGCCTGATCGTGGCCGTGCTGGTCTGGCAGTTTCCGGTCGGCCTCGCGTTGAACGCGGTCGCCGCCGGCGCCGTGTTCGCCTGCTGGCCGGTCATGTGGATCGTGTTCACGGCGATCCTGCTCTACAACATCTCGCAACGCTCGGGCCGCTTCGCGGCCTTTCGCATGTGGATGATCGACAACCTGCCGAACGACCGGCGCGTGGTGCTGGTGGTGATCGGCTTTTCGTTCGGCGCATTGCTCGAAGGGATTTCGGGCTTCGGCACGCCGGTCGCCATTACGAGTTCGCTGCTGATCCTGCTCGGTTTCCCGACGCTCGAAGCGCTCACCTTCACGCTGATCTTCAACACCGCCCCGGTCGCGTTCGGCGCGCTGGGCGTGCCGATCACCGTGCTCGGCGCGGTCACGCACCTGCCCGCCGATTCGCTCGCGAAGATGGTCGGCCGCCAGTTGCCGTTCTTCGCGTTCCTGCTGCCGTTCTACGTGATCGGCGTGTACGCGGGCTTTCGCAACATGCTGCGGGTGTGGCCGGTGCTGCTGGTCTCCGGGCTCAGCTTCGCGCTCACCCAGTTCGTCGCGTCGAACTACGTGAACTACAGCCTCACCGACGTGCTGTCGTCGATGGTGTCGCTGATCGTGACGATCGCGTTCCTGCGCGTCTGGAAGCCGGCCGCCGATCCGAAGTTCGCGGTCAACATCGACCGGGTGAACGAGGTGCGCGGCAAGATCGGCGGCGGCCAGGGCTGGTATCCGTGGATCATCGTGTCGGTGGTCGTGATCGTATGGACCGTGGCGAAAATTTTCCTGATCGGTGACGTCAAGGTGCCCTGGCCCGGTCTCGACAAGGCAGTCTTCATCACGCTGTACAACACGCCATACGGCGCGGTCTGGGACTTCCAGCCGCTCGCGACCGGCACCGCGATCCTGGTCGCCGCGGTCATCACGGCATTCGTGGTCGGACTCAGCGCGAGCGAATTCGGCAAGGCGATCGCCGATACGTGGGTGCAGACGCGGATCGCCATTCTGACGGTGGCGACCATCGTCGGACTCGCGTATCTGATGAACTATTCAGGGCTCACCTATACGCTCGGGCTCGGCGTGGCGTCGGTCGGGCCGTTCTTTCCGCTGGTGTCGGCGTTCCTCGGCTGGGTCGCGGTGTTCCTGTCGGGCAGCGATACGTCGGGCAACGCGCTGTTCGGCAACCTGCAGGTGGTGGCGGCCCATCAGTTGAATCTGAATCCGGTGCTGATGGCGGCGACCAATTCGTCGGGCGGCGTGATGGGCAAGATGATCTCGCCGCAGAACATCTCGACCGGCGTGGCGACCACCGAACTCAAAGGCAAGGAAGGCGTCGTGTTCGCGCGGACGTTCAAGCATTCGATTCTGTTGACCGTCCTGCTGGGGCTGCTGGTGTGGCTGCAGCAAAATGTGTTGCAGGGGATGATTCCGCACTGAGCGGATTGGCCCGGGTTCGGCTTGCCGGACAGCGTCAGGTTCGGGTTGCTGTCGAGCCGATGAAGAGGCACGGGCCATTTGGCTTGTGCCTCTTTTTTCATTCGGCTCCGGGTTTCCGTACTGACAACCGGCGCCGTGCCGCAAAATAATTCACGCCCCGCACGCTTGATCCTTGCCCCACTTGAGCCTTTTCCACAGGGCAACGCTTTTCATCGTAATTTTTCTCACAACAGCGTGAGAATTGCTCGTTTTGCGGATGCCGCCGCGGCGCTTACGATCTCGGCTATCAGACGCCCCTTATCTCCCGGTTCTTGCCGTTTCATTCCACGCTGAAACGTTTCGCAGAACCGCGCTGCTACGATGCCTGGGCGTCTCGACTCAACCGCGCGCGGCGCCCCCACGATGAAAGCCAAAAACCTCCTCCAACTGCTGATCCTCGCCGCCCTGTGGGGCGCGTCGTTTCTGTTCATCCGGGTCGGCGTGACCGATTTCGGCGTGGCGCCGCTGATGGCGCTGCGCGTCGGCATCGGCGCGGCATTCCTCGCCATCGTGCTGATTGCACGGCGGCCGTGGCAGCAATCCGCGACGATCCTGCGCACGCGCGCGTTTCCGCTGCTGGTGGTCGGCATCCTCAATTCGGCGGCGCCGTTCTGTCTGTTTGCCTATGCGGAGTTGACGCTGTCGGCGGGCGTGACGTCGGTGATCAACGCGAGCACGCCGCTGTGGGGTGCGCTGGTCGGTTTCGTGTGGTTGCGCGATCGTCTCAGCGGGATGCGCACGCTTGGCCTCGTGATCGGCTTTCTCGGCGTGCTGATGCTGGTGTGGGATCAGATCGCCGCGCCGAACGGTTCGACCGCGACGCCGCTCGGCACCGCGCTGGCCGCCGGCGCCGCGCTCGCCGCAACGCTGCTGTACGGCATCGCCGCGAACTACACGAAGCGCCACCTGACCGGCGTCGATGCGCTCACCGTCGCCACCGGCACGATGACCGGCGCCACCATCGTGCTGCTGCCGCTCGCGGTGATCTACTGGCCTGCCGCGCCAATCTCGCTGCATGCGTGGGGCGCGGTGATCGCGCTCGGCGTCGCCTGCACCGGTGTCGCGTACATGTTGTTCTTCCATTTGATCGCGGTGGCCGGGCCGGCGCGCGCCATCACGGTGACGTTCGTGATTCCGATTTTCGGCATTCTGTGGGGCGCGCTGTTTCTTGGCGAAAGCGTGTCGCCGGGCATGCTCGAAGGGTGCGGCGTGATTCTGGTGGGCACCGCGCTCGCCACGGGGGTGATCAAGCGGCTGCCGGGCACGGGGACGCGTCGCGCGGGCACTTGACACTTGACGCGCGGGCGACCCGCGTAAAACCACGCCACCACTTTTCGCGCGCAAAAAAATAGCCCGCACTCTTTCGGAGTGCGGGCGAAACCGTCGCCCTACGAGGATAGGCGACGGGGCCACCGAGGCCGCGCGTCTCATGCGCGAGCCGTCATCAGGCGCCACCGCGACTCATCGGTCGCGGCTGGAATCGTCTGGAACATACTGGAACCGTGGATTGAATTGGAAAACTCACGTCGGATCATGCAATCCGGCCCCATGAGTCTTTAAAAGCAGCTTGCGTGCCAGTTTGAGATTTTCCGCGCGACAATCTCGCAATTAATTGATTTTTATAGATATTTATTGCGAGACGGCGAGGTGAAAGGCGGGGCTGAAGCGGCTGGCGACAGTTACGTCACCGGGGTAACGTCACGTTACACGCGGCCGCACACGGCGGCCGCATACGTTCGATTCATACGCGGACCGGCCACGTACGTCAGGCGGATCCGGCTCAAAACGACGGCCCCTTCGGGCGATGGTGATGCGCCACGCCATGCCGCATCCGTAGTCCGGTCGGCGGCCGTGCTTCGCGTGGATTCAACGCCGCGCCACAGACGAGCGCAAGGACGAGCAAGCTCGCCGCCCACATCCAGTAAGGAATCACATCGAACATGGCCAACTCCCCGTTGAGTACCGGTCGATCCCGGTACAGCGGAGCCAAGCAAAACGCATGCGCAGTTGAGTTCGCGATGAAGAACACGCACGACGACGGATGAACACGTGCAATACGGCTGCCCAGGCACCCAACGTCCAAAAAAAAACCGCCCGGCGTGAACCGGGCGGTTTTTTCTGATGCTTCTGCGTGCGCAGCCTGCCAAGGCTTGCTGCGCGGCGCTTGCAGCGATGTCGCTCAGTGCAGCTGGTCGACCATCAGACTCATGATCTGCTTGGCCTGCGGGCTCTGGTCGATGTCGCCCTTGTCCGTGACGACAGCCACGCGAGTCTGATTCGGCGTCACCGCGCGGACGTTCACGAGATACTGCTTGGCAACTTTTTCCTTCTTGCCATGGAAAACCTGGCTCCAGAAGCCCTGTTCCGCCGAAGTCAGATCCTTCGGATCGACGTAACGCACGAAGTACAGGCCGCGCGTCAGATCGCGGTCGTCGACGGTGAAGTTGCTGCGATCGAGCGCGAGGCCCACGCGCAGCCATGCGCGGTCATACGGCTCGCCCAGCGTGAGTTCCGTCGACGAGAATTGCGCCGACGTACCCGCCGACGAATCCGCGTCCGGCATGGGCTGCTGCGCCGACAACGCGACGTTCTGAGCCGCAACCGCCGCTGCCGCCGACCTGGCGCCCGAGGTTGCCGCGTTCGGCGCCGTTTGCGTACCGGCCGGCGACAGTTCCGCGCCCGGCGTGCTGCCCGACGTGCGCGAATTGGCCAGCGCCAGCGCCGCCATCAGACGCTTCAGATATTCCTGTTCCAGACCTGGATCGTTCGGCTTGGCTTCCCACTTGGTCGAATCGTTATTCGTCCCCGTGACGACCTCGCGCAAACCCTTTTCGCTGACGAACACATACGTGCCGCCGTTCGGCGCCGCCTCCAGACGCGTGCGGTACTTGTTACGCACGGAAGCGACGTAGCTGTTGCCCATCGCCTTGGACAGCGTGTTGCGGATCAAGCCGTCGTTGATCTGCGCGTGGGTTTCGTTCCAGTCGGTTTCCATCACGCCCTTGTCGCGCTGGTCGACCACCAGCAGAAAGCCCTGCTCCTGCCAGAAACGACGAATCTGCGCCCATGCCTGATCCGGCGTCTTGTTGTCGAGCACCAGCCAGCTTTCCGTGCCGTCGCGCTGGATATGCATGCCGCTGACCGGCGGCACGACCACCGTGGAATTCGCCGACGGCGCCTGCGCCTGGACCTGCTGGAGCGTGGACAACGACGTTTCGCCGCCTTGCGGGGGCAACGAACGCTGATCGGCCGTCTCATCGATCATGTTCGGCGGGACGGCAAGTGACACCTGCTTCGATTTCGAGTCGCTCTTGTAGTCGATTTTGGTCGGCGACGACGTGCCGCAGCCGGCGACCAGACCGCCTGCCATCAGCATTACTGCAAACCGCTTGGTAAGACGAAGATCAGTCATGTTCAGGGAATCCTTCCGCTACGCCACGGCAAGTTTCCGTGGATCAACCCAACATTTTACCGATCCCGGCGAGTCATGTGCAAAAACCGGGTTCTGCCCATGAAATGAGCAGCGCCGGCGCCTGGGTTAAGGCACGTCGGCCAGTTCATTTCACAGTCTGAAACTTTTCCTAAACGACTGTCAGATCGATCCTCTGATTGCGTCAGACGTTTGTTTTAAAAGGCGCTTTCGGGCGCTGCAGCGCGTCAATATTGAGACGGCGCGGCGGCCCGGATCGCCTATCGGGAAAAGCTCTGGATACCTGAGTGTTATCTTGAATTGAACGTCTCAATAAAGATTCAGCCCTTCCATTGCGAGGCCCACTGCCATGCGAACGCCACGCCTTCTCTCCGCGTTGATTGTTGTCGTGATGGCCTTCCCCGTCCTGGGCGCGAGCGTGCCCGCACATGCCGAATTGGGCGGCACGATGTCGCTCCACGGCAGCTCGGTCGCCGGACCGCCGCGCGTCCTGCTGAACGGCGCCCTGCGCGTACGCACGTTCACCGACGCTGGGGCCACGACGATCAACGAATACGCGACCAGCACCGGACTGATCGTCGCCTATACCTGGCAGGGCCCGACCATGCCCGATCTGCGTGCGTTGCTCGGACTCCATGTTGAATCGTATCGAGTCGGCGCGGCGGCGGCGCTGGCTTCGGCCTCGGGAGGCAACCTGCACGCGTCGCGGATCGAGCGGCCGGATGTGATCGTCGAGTCCGGCGGGCCGATGCGCAGCTATGCGGGTCGCGCATGGCTGCCAGCGGCGTTGCCATCCGGCGTCACGGCGGACGATTTCCAATAGACCGCGCTCGGAACATGCAGACCGATAAACCGTGTGGGCGCCACCAGTCGAGACGTCTGGCCCTTACCCGCTCGCTTTGCGTTCGAGATTTCTAGCGATTCCACAGCACCCAAAATGAACAATCCGGAGACCTCGCTTACACCATGACTTCCGCGCCCACTCTCCTTGCCCTGGCAATCTCCCTCGCCGCCTTCGCGACCCTGACGGGCTGCGGCGGAGGTGGAGGCAGCAGCGGCGATACACCTGCAACCGGCAGCCAGACCAGCACGATGCCCCCACCTTCCACCAGTACGTCGCCCAGCACGCCCGGTACTGGCTCGACGACGCCGATACCGCAGTCGACCACACCGAACGTCCAGCCGGTCATGGTCACGACCGCGCCAGGTCTGACACGCAACATGCTGACGACTAGCGTTACCGTTTGCCAGCCCGGAACAAGCAACTGCGCGACGATCGACAACGTCCAGGTCGACACCGGTTCCAACGGCCTGCGCATTCTCGCGTCCGCACTGCCGCCGAATGTGTCTCTCGCAGCGGTTCCGTCGGGTGGCGGCGCCGGCAGCATTACGGGCGAATGCGCGATATTCGGCAGCGGCTACACATGGGGCGCGGTACGCAGCGCCGACGTGCGCATGGCCGGTCAACTGGCCGCGGCGATTCCCGTCCATGTGATAGCCGACGCTGCGCTTCCCAACGTTCCCGCCGACTGCGCAGGCTCCGGCTTAGCCATGCAAACGGTCTCGAGCCTGCGCGCGAACGGCATACTCGGTATCGGCCTGTTCGCCAACGATTGCGGCGCCGGCTGCGTAACAGCGGCACTGCCACGCTGGTACTACAACTGCGGCGCTAGCGGCAGCGCTTGCGTGGCCACCGCCCAAGCCCTGGCGCAACAGGTGACCAATCCGGTCAGCCGCTTCGCGCTCGACAACAATGGCGTCGTAATCGACCTCCCCGCCATTCCAGACACCGGCGCGGTCAGCGTGTCCGGCTCGCTGATTTTCGGCATCGACACACAGACGAACAACACACTAAGCGGCGCGGAGGTCATCAAGGTCAATGCACAAACGGGCTATGTCGTCACGACAAGCGCGGGCCGTACCTACACGCAAAGCTATATCGATAGCGGTTCGAACGGACTCTTCTTCAGCAACGCCCTACTCACACAGTGCGGACTCTGGTACTGCCCCAGCACAACACAGTCGGCCAACGCCGCGATCACAGGTACGGACGGCGCAACGAACACCGTTTCGTTCGAGATTGGCAATTCAAGCACCCTCTTCGCATCGGCCAACAACGCATTCGACAACCTGGCCGGGGTTGCCAGCAACGCGTTCGGCTGGGGGCTTCCATTTTTCTTCGGACGGCGAATCTATACAGCGATCGACTCGCGCGTGACATCAGTTGGAGCCGGGCCATATTACGCGTTCTGACCATGAAATGCACTCCGAAAATCGCCGTCCAAGTGCCCGTCAGATAGACGGGAATTTGGTCGCGGAAATTTCCCAAACTAGCACGACATACAAATTTGATACTCCGTGCCTGCGATAATTTGCGGACTCGACTAGCCACCATTGAATGCCGTTGATGCGGCACAACTTCATTGTCGTTAGTCATCCGCATTTTCAAGAACTGCACGATGAAAGAAGCCACTTTTTCGCTCGACCATTTCGAGCATCTCGTCTATACACGCCAGCACGTCAAAGCGTCGATCCAGCTTATTGCCGCATTAGCGCTTCTCCAGCATACGCGTGGGTAGCTGGATGAGCATTTCTTCGCGTCGGGCATGCTGGATCTTCAGCCGCATGAGCAACGTCAACGTTTCTGCACGCGACTGGCGAGCGCGTCGTCCGCCTTGTTTGCCGACCCGGATTTCGAGCTGCCGCCCGAGTGCTTCAGTCTCTTCATGACGCTGCACGAATGGCTCGGCCTCGTGTTTGCCACATCGCCGTTTGGCAATGCAGACGCGCTCGCGCGTCACCTGAACCCGCGCGGCGCCGACAACGGCCAGTTTCTATCAGGAGACAGCTTTGTCGAGAAACTGTGTGTACTCTATTCCACCGAATCGGAACTGGAACTGAACTTCGCCGCGCTATGGGCGTATGACAAAACCCTCGCGGCGAGTCTTGCGCTTGTTCTGATGGCGCCGCTTTTCAAGGGTTCGCCGAGCGCCCATCTTAAACGTGAGGCGCTGATCGAATGGCTACCCGGCAAGTTACAGCAGATCGACGATCTCGATGACCTTCCCACCGCGTTGTTGCACAACGCCTATATGTTTTGCAGTTACGCGGAATCGCCGCGACGGCACGAAATCAAGCGTGACATCAACGTGCTGGTGCGACGCAAGCTCGCGCAGTTAGGGCTAACCGATATTGCCGCGTCGCATGCGGCACCGGTTCCGGAGAAGCAGCGCATCCGGCGCCGCAAGAAACCGCTAATGCTTGTCTTACTGGAATGGTTCGGCGGCGCACACTCGATTTACCGCACACACTCCCGCACGCTCGAAGCTGCTCGCGAGCATTTCGAGGTCGTGGCTTTCGGCTTCGGCTATGCGATCGACGATATCGGACGCGTGGTATTCGACCGGTTTATTGAACTGGAGCAACCGGAATACATCGGCGAATGCCTGAAAACCATTCGCGATTTCGCCGAAGCCGAGAAGCCGGACGTGCTGTATATGCCCAGCGTCGGCATGTTCGTGTTGAGCATATTCATGTCGAATCTGCGCGTGGCGCCGCTGCAAATCGCTGGGCTCGGACATCCAGCCACCACGCATTCCGACAAGATCGATTTCGTCAGTGTCGAAGCGGATTACGTCGGCGACCCGGTGCGTTTTAGCGAACGCTTGATGAAGCTGCCGAAGGATGGCCAGCCATACCGTCCTTCGGTTTCATTGCCGGATGTCGCTGCGCGAATTCCACCTGTCCGCGAGACGCTGCGAGTAATCGTCACGGCCAGCGCAATGAAACTGAATCCCGGATTTCTCGACGCATGTCGCGAAATAAGCGAACGAGCCGCGACGCCGGTCGAGTTTCACTTCATGAGCGGCGTTCCCGCGGGTCTACCGCTCGATCGCATGCGTGATGCAATCGGCCAGGTGTTGCCGCGATCCGTCGTCCATGGATTTCTCGACTACGCAAGTTATCTGGAACACGTCAACAATGCGGATCTTTTTCTCAGCCCATTTCCGTTCGGCAATACCAATGGCATCGTCGACGCGCTCACCTTCGGGCTGCCGGGCGTGTGCAAACGCGGCGCAGAGGTGTTCGAGCGGATCGACGGCGCCCTGTTCGAACGCGTGGGCATGCCGTCTTGGACTACAGCGGATAGCATCGAAGACTACATCGCCGCCGCGTTACGGATGATTAACGGGCACGTCGAACGCACGGCCCTACGACAACATTTGATTGACACGCACGCGGTGAACCAATGCTTCGAAGGGCGGCCACAGGCTTTTGGAGAGGCCGTGCGCAAGTTGTTGCGGGAAAGGAAAAACCATCGCGTGGAGCCAATGGCTTGAGGTTTGCTGGCCCGATGGAGCCAGTTCGGGTCACGGCCTTGTCGGAATCAGAAAATGCAGGTGTCGGCAGCTTTACTCGCTGCAGCGCTGTTGTGCTCCGCTGCTCCGAACTCGACCCACCCGCTATTCGGCGGCTTCAGCCGGCGGCGTAGCCAGTTTGGCTGGGGCCAGCCACGTGAAGATACCCAGCGTCGGACCGTGGAACGTGCACTCAGCGGCAGCCGGTGTGGTCGTTTTTTTCGGCTTGGTACTCTTGAGCGACAGCGCATTAACACTTGAAGCGAGTGCGACGCTCGATGCCCCAGACACGCCCGAAGCAGCAGACTCCGTGGACGTAGCGGCCGCATCAGAGACACCCGCCGCACTACCGGCCGCCGACGCCCCGGCCGGTGCCACACGCGCACCCGACGCCGCTGCGGCCACCGCCGCCGAAGATGCCGCAGCCCCCGAAGCGGCGGATGCAGCCGAAGCGCTCACTGTTTTGGCGGCCGTCGGCGGCGTTGCTGCAGCCACTTCCGACGCAGTCATCACATGTTCGATCGTCCCTTCGACAACGACGCGTGAACCGGCAATTCCGGCACCGGTATGGTCGATTTTCAACGTGTCCGACGAGGTTTCGGCGAGCTTGCTCCGCATCAACTGTTCGCATGCGTCCGAGTTTTTATAGACAGCCATGCAGCCTGCCAGTAGCGAGGCAGCGCTCGTGACGCAGACGAGGGAGAGAATGCGAATCTTCATTGACGTTCCGTTTTTCAAGCCGTCGGCAATTGTAGCTTATGGGGCCATTACCCGACGTCATGCAACCGCAGCGAAGGGCCATGCGATCGCCCGCTAACACACCTACAAAGGACAGGAAAACCTGCAGAAAACCACACGCAGCCACAAACATCGCAAGCCAAGGCTCAACCGCGCAAATTACAAAAATCACACGAAGCACCCACAGAACGCACAACGCATCAGGAACACACCGAAAACCACCCCGACGCCCACAGACGCACGCCCCTTCCACCTTGACCTGCACGCTTCACACCGGCATCGTGTTGACCGGCCGCCGTTTCGTGTCCCATGTTTCGCCTCCGTGTTGCGCGCCTCGCCCGAGCCAAGCCGCCATTCCGCGATACGTGACAACGCCGGCGCAAACCTGCCCGCGATTAGGCCTTATCAACCCGACATCGACCCGTTCATCGCATGCTTAGCCTTGCCCTGCTCGCCGTCGCAGCCTATGCCGCGACCAACATCGACAACCTGTTCGTCCTGCTCGCGTTCCTCGCGGAAGCTGGGCGCAAGCGGCGTCGCGTGATTGCTGGACAGTTTGCCGGATCGCTGGCCTTGATCGCCGCCGCGACGCTACTCGCCGCGCTGCTGACCCGGCTACCGGAGGGGTACGTCGGTTTGCTCGGCATCTTGCCGATCGGAGTGGGACTCGCCAAGGCATGGGAGCGCTTCGGGCCAGCCGACCGGAGACACAAAACGGACTCGCTGAAGGAGCACGACCAGGCCGAAAACGCCGACCAATCGGAAAGCGCGAAAAAAACTGAGAGACTTAAAGAACTTAAAGAGTCACGACCGGCGCCATTGAAAGGCTCGTCCTGGTGGACGGTCGCTTGCGTGGCGGTTGCGAACGGGTCGGACAACATCGCGGTCTATGTACCGTTGTACGCGAGTCATTCGCACGCCAACGGGATGTTTATCACGCTGGTATTTATCGCGATGATCGGGCTTTGGTGCGCCGGCGCGGTCTGGCTGGTCGAGCATCCGCTGCTTGGCGCGCCGATCCGGCGTTACGGCACGGCATTGTTGCCGCTGATTCTGCTTGTGATCGGGGTATCGGTCATCGTCCAGAACGACACACTGCGAATCGTTTTCGACTGGTGAACGCTCAAGCATTGCACGCTAGATTGCACGCGAGCGTTCGAGCGTTCGAGCGTTCGAGCACTGGAACGTCCAACCCCGGAACGCCCCAAAACCCGAAAACCACCGCCCAGATATCAATCAACCCGATACATCAGCACACCCGACGGCGTTCAACTCGCGCGGCAGGTACACCTTCACCTGGAGCCAAATAAGTACAGTCGCAATCGCGCGTCGAGACGGCAGCAACGCCAACTCAAGCGGCCCCCGCCACGAATCGCAACGCGAAAACACAACATCAACTCAAGTTAAAACAACATCAGAGCAACGCCGACGCAAACCCGCCCGCTCAATTCGCCGGCGTCCCCGGCTGCACATATGTCCGCACACCCGCAAGCGGCGCCCCATACCCACCCGCATTGACATTATTCGGCAACCCATTGACCAGTTGCGCGC
Organism: Paraburkholderia sp. D15; assembly: GCF_029910215.1. Taxonomy (NCBI): domain Bacteria; kingdom Pseudomonadati; phylum Pseudomonadota; class Betaproteobacteria; order Burkholderiales; family Burkholderiaceae; genus Paraburkholderia; species Paraburkholderia sp. D15. Next base: position 3,010,284 of record NZ_CP110395.1, read on the forward strand.
GCGGGTCGGTCGGGTTCAGGTTCATCTCGCCGGCCTGCTGGTTACCGTGCGTCGGGTATTCGCTGCCGCGCGCAGCGCTCGGCATCAGACGCGTGCTGTTTTGCGGTGCGTTGACGTCGTCCTGCGTGCTCAGCCCCTGCGCGCCCGCCTGCGCCGCTACCGTGCATGCGGCAGCGCACAGCACCGCTCCGATTACCCTCGATATCCTCGACGTTCGTTTCATACCTGCCTCCGGCAAAATGAAAAAAAGATCATGTCCGCGATGTCGAAATCGTCGGGTCAGCGCGCGGCAAACGCTGGCCACTCTTTTTATACGCGCGGCGCCCCGCTACGGATTCGACCGTGCTAATTTCAGACGGCGCATATCGTTATACGGATTGCCAATTTCCGTCCGGCCCGATCGCCATCGATAATGAGTTCATGAACCCCGATCCGACTCTCAAATTGCGCGCCACGCTACGCAACGCGCTCGCCACAACCAGCGCCGCCTTGATCCTGACAGCCTGCGCAAATGCGGGCGCACCCGGCGCCTCCGGCACGCCTGGCGCACCGGCCGATTCAAGCGCATCGCCCCCATCCATCGCTGCCGCCAATCCGCAACTGAGCGCCGCAATTTCCGGACCGCAGCGCGGCGATCAGGCGCGCCAGCGCGACATCTACCGTCATCCCGCGCAAACCTTGCAGTTCTTCGACGTCACGCCGTCGCAAACCGTGCTGGAAATCGCACCCGGCGCCGGCTGGTACACCGACATCCTCGCACCGTACCTGCGCGACCACGGCAAGCTGGCCGAAGCGCAATACGATGGCCCACAGGGGGCGCCATCGGCGCAAGCCCAAGCCAGCCGCGCCGAATTCGCGCGGAAAATCGCTGCAACGCCTGCCATCTACGGCAACGTCGACATCGGCACGCTACGCGCCGGCCAGTTCAGCGGTTTTCCGGCCGAAGGCCGTTTCGACCGCGTGCTGACCTTCCGCAACATCCACAACTGGATCAAGGACGGTCAGATCGACGCGAATCTGCGCGCCTTTTACGCGGTCCTCAAACCTGGCGGGATACTCGGCGTCGAGGAACATCGCGCGGCGCCGGGCACGACGCTCCAGCAGACCATCGACAGCGGCTACGTGACCGAGGCCTACGTGATCGACCACGCGCGCGCAGCGGGCTTCGAACTGGCCGGCCGCAGCGAGGTGAATGCCAATCCTCGCGACACGAAGGACTATCCGCACGGTGTCTGGTCGCTGCCGCCCGCCTACAAGGGCGGCGACGTCGATCGCGCGAAATACGCGGCGATCGGCGAATCGGACCGCATGACCTTGCGCTTCATAAAACCTACGCATTGAAGCAATGCGCCCGTCTCTCGCATAAACGGGCCCAAACCCACAAACCCGCAACCCCATCAACCGGCGGCCCAAACCAACCTGATCCCACGCCAACCGGCGCCGCCCCTCGACTACGGCGCCCACCGCCTCACCACCGCACATCCCAAACGACGGCGTCTCTTGACGCCGTCTCGATAATATGTTCCTATTGCGCCCTATGTACCGCGCTCAGACCATCCTATCGCTACTACTAGCCTCCTCTTCCGGGCTAGGTCTGCTGCTGCGCGCTTCCAAGTGATTCTGCTACACCCGAAGCACCGCTCAATTCCCCAGTAACTGACCCAGCCCCGGTTCCCGACCGGCGGCCTCGTAGTGTCTGTTCGTCGTCCGGTCGATTGCCAGCTTTCTGGTCTCACCTTTCCGGATGACAAAAATGTTGAAGAACCCTGCCACCAAGTACAGCTCGTTCAAGCCGATCGACTTGAAGGATCGTCAATGGCCGTCGCGCACCATCACGCGCGCGCCGATCTGGATGAGCACCGACCTGCGCGACGGCAACCAGGCGCTGTTCGAGCCGATGGACGCAACGCGCAAGATGCGCATGTTCAAGACGCTGGTGCAGATCGGCTTCAAGCAAATCGAAGTGGCGTTCCCGTCCGCGTCGCAAACGGACTTCAACTTCGTGCGCGAGTTGATCGAAGGCGGCCACATTCCCGACGACGTCACCATCGAAGTGTTGACGCAGGCGCGCGACGATCTGATCGAGCGTACCTTCGAATCCCTGCGTGGCGTGCCGCGCGCGATCGTCCATCTGTACAACGCGACTGCGCCGGAATTCCGCAAGATCGTCTTCAATCTCGACCAGAACGGCGTGAAGGAACTCGCGCAGAAGGCCGCCCGCACGATGAAGCGTCTCGCGGACGCCGCGCCGGAAACGCACTTCACGCTGCAATACAGCCCCGAAGTGTTCAGCGGCACCGAACTCGAATTCGCGAAGGAAGTCTGCGATGCCGTGTTCGATATCTGGGAACCGACGCCGCAGCACAAGGCGATCGTCAACCTCCCGGCCACCGTCGAAATGGCCACGCCGAACGTCTACGCCGACCAGATCGAATGGATGCATCGTCACCTCGCGCGCCGCGATTCGTTGATCGTGTCGGTGCACCCGCATAACGACCGCGGCACCGCGGTCGCCGCCGCCGAACTCGCGGTGATGGCCGGCGCGGATCGCATCGAAGGCTGCCTGTTCGGCAACGGCGAGCGCACCGGCAACGTCGACCTCGTCACGCTCGCGTTGAATCTGTACACCCAGGGCGTCGATCCGGAACTCGACTTCTCGAACATCAACGAAATCGCGCGTACCGCCGAGGAATGCACGCAGTTGCCGGTGCATCCGCGTCATCCGTACGTCGGCGATCTGGTGTTCACCGCGTTCTCCGGCTCGCATCAGGACGCGATCAAGAAGGGCCTCGCCGTGCAGAAGCCGGACGCGCGCTGGGAAGTGCCCTACATGCCGATCGATCCGACCGACCTCGGCCGTACCTACGACTCCGTGATCCGCGTGAACAGCCAGTCGGGCAAGGGCGGCATTGCGTTCCTGCTCGAACAGAGCTACGGCGTGGTGTTGCCGCGTCGTTTGCAGGTGGATTTCAGCTCCGCGGTGCAGCGCTTTACCGACGACAGCGGCCAGGAAGTGACGTCCGCGCAGATCTGGGAATTGTTCCAGCAGGAATACGTGCAGAACACCGCGCCGATTCATTACATCGGCCATAGCCTTGCCGAGCGCGACGGCCGCGAGCACATCAAGCTCACCGTCGAGATCAACGGCGCGCGCCGCGTGTTGAACGGCGCGGGCAACGGTCCGCTGGACGCGCTGATGCACGCGATCGGCGCACCGGTGCGAATCCAGCACTACGAAGAGCGCGCATTGACGCAAGGCTCGGATTCGCGCGCGGTGGCGGTGGCCGAAATGGCCGGCGCCGACGTGGCAGGTAGCGCGTTCGGCGTGGGCATCGACGCGAATCTGGTGACGGCGTCGATCCGCGCGGTGATCAGTGGCGTCAATCGTGCGTACGACCGCGCGAATGCGGATGCCAAGGCGCGTTTCTTCGACGTCGCGTTAAACGGCGCGACGGCGGATGCCACGGCGTGAGGTCATCGCGCTGATACCGAAAATTGAAGACTGAAGTTTGAAAGAAGGAGCGTTCGGATTCGAACGCTCCTTTTTTATTGCCTCGGCAAGAGGCTCGTTTCCCCTTCCCCCACTCTCCCACGCTGTTCCGCCATTGCGCACCTGCGCTCGCTCCCGCTCGTGCTGCATCTGCAATACCGAATTGCATCGCCATCGCTTTCGGCCGCGAGTCCTGGCTGCGATAGTCGCGCCATCTCCTGTTTTAACGACCAGAAAGCGAGCCCGCCCGTGAGCAACATCGAACACCTTCATGCGAAACGATCCGCCCTTCTCCGCCTTCTCCGACGATCGGCGCGACTCGTGGCATTAGCGTCCGTAGCGGCGGCATCGCTGCCCACAACCGCGCAGACGCAGACGCAAACCCAAGCGCAAACCCAACCGCGATCACAACCGCCATCCCCGGCGGGCACGCTCCCGCTATCGCTAGCCATGGAAGCCGCAGACGAAACGATCCACGCCTGCGAAGCGAAGGGCTTTCGCGTCGCCGTGGCAATCGTGGACGCCGACGGCGTCATCAAGCTGCAGATCCGCGGCGACGGCAGCCCGATCCATTCGCAAGCGTTTTCGTTCCGCAAGGCCTACACGGTCATGAGCATGGGACCGATGATGGGCGCCGACACCAACAGCGCGCTGATCAAACTGATCACGGGCTTCGCCCCGGGGCTGCCGGCCATCGCAAGCAGCGGCACGTCGAGCCTGCTGTTTCTACCGGGCTCGGTGCTGGTGAAGCAGAATGGCCAACCGATCGCGGCGATCGGCGTCAGCGGCGCACCCAGAAGCGCCGACGACGAGCTCTGCGCGCAGGCCGGTCTCGACAGAATCAAGGATCGTGTCGCCGGCGGTCCGCTCGCATCGCGCTGAACATAACGCAACGCAACGCCACGTAACGCATCGCATCGCATCGCCACGCGCCGCGCATAGCGGCGCGTCACCTGAACGCCGCAAAACACGCGGTGAGAAACTCCAGACACGCGCGAATCTTCGGCGCGCGGTTTCTCGGGGCGAGCGTCACGGCCGAGATATCGAATTCGGTCTTGTCCTCGTAATCGGCGAGCACCTGCACCAGCTTGCCCTGCGCGACGAGTCCCGCCCCGATCACCTTGTTCAGGCGCGCGATCCCCAGATTGGCCTGCACCAGCGAAACGACCGCCGACGTATTGTCCGCGAGAATCCGCCCGGCCACCGGGAAGACCGCGCATTCGTCGTCATCGTCGAACTGCGTGTGGAACGGCCATTGGTTGTGGGCGGTCACCGCCGCGTTCGCGATCAGGTCGTGTTGCGCGAGATCGGCTGGCGTACGCGGTGTGCCGCGCGCCGCCAGATACGCGGGCGAGGCATGCAGCGCCCGCCGATGCGCACCGAGCTTGCGCGCGACGTGCGTGTCGCGCGGCGCAATGCCCGCGCGAATCGCGATGTCGATGCCCTCGGTCGACATGTCCACCGCCCGGTCGGAGATATGCAGGCTCACGCTCAAGCCGGCGTGCCGATCGACAAGCTCGCGCAGTTTCGGAATCAGCACGTACTCGGCCAGAATGCAGGGCACGCTGATTTTGACGACGCCCGAGACGGTGTCGCCGCGCGATGCAAGATCGTCCGCGAGACGGTTCGCATCGACGCAGATACGCCGGGCGTGTTCGAGAAAGAGATAGCCGTCGTCGGTGAGCGACAGGCCGTGCGTGCTGCGATGAAAGAGCCGCAGACCACACTGGGCCTCCATGCGCGACAACGCGCGCGACACCTGGCTCGGATGTTCGTCGCGTTCCCGCGCGACGGCGGCCACCGACAACGAATCGGCCAGCCGCACGAACAGATAAAAATCCTGCAGGGAAAAGTCCGTCACGGCAGTTCGCTTTGCGGCAACGGCCGGCCGCTGGTTTATTCGCGGGTCAAGCCGCTACGCTAGCGGCTGCGTCACTCCGTCCACGCATCCGGCAAACTATGCGTGAGCGTCGACACGAAACGCGCGGTTTCCGGCTCGCGCGGCCGCATGAAGATATCGCGCGACGGCCCCGCCTCCTTCACCGCGCCATTGCTGAGAAACACCACGTCGCGCGCAATCGTCGCGGCGAGCCGCAGGTCGTGCGTGGCCATCAGCATCGTCATGCCTTCGTTGGCGAGTTGCTTGAGCACTTCCACCACTTCGGCGGCGAGACCCGGATCGAGCGCGGAGGTCGGTTCGTCGCATAACAGCACGTCCGGCGACGGCGCCAGTGCGCGCGCAATCGCCACGCGTTGTTGCTGACCGCCGGAAAGCGTGACGGGCCACGCATCGCCCTTGTGCGCGATGCCGACCTTCTCCAGCAATTCGTCGGCACGCGCGCGCGCTTTCTCCTTGTCCCACTTCTGCACGGTGAGCAGACCTTCCATCACGTTCTGCCGTACCGTCAGATGCGGAAACAGCTGGAAGTTCTGAAACACCATGCCGGTGCGGCGCCGGATGGTCAGCACCGCATCGCGCGACGGCTGTCTGTCGCGGCTGAATTCGAGCCGCTGATCGCCGACTTCGAGCGAACCGGACTCGGGAATTTCCAGCAGATTCACACAGCGCAGCAGCGTGCTTTTACCGCTGCCGGACGGACCGATCAGCGCGGTGACATTGCCCGGCGCGAGCTGCACATCCACCGACGTGAGCACGCGCTGCCCGCCGAAATACTTGTCGATTTTTTCCAGTCGGATCATCAGTTGCCTGCCTGGAACAAAGCATGACGGCCGAACTTGCGTTCGAGCCGGACCTGCGCCGACGACAGCACCGAGCTGAACACCAGATAAACCAGCGCCGCTTCCGTGTACAGAATCAGCGGTTCGTAGGTGACGGAGGCGATGCGTTGCGCGGCCTGGAACACTTCGGGCACCGTCAGCACCGCCGCGAGCGAGGTGTCCTTGACGAGCGCGATGAACGAGTTGGACAGCGGCGGCAGCGCGACGCGCGCCGCCTGCGGCAGGATCGCGCGGCGCAGCGCCTGGCTGCGCGTCATCCCCATCGAGTACGCGGCTTCCCACTGCCCTTTCGGAATCGATTCGATCACGCCGCGTATCACTTCGGAGTTATACGCGCCGACGTTCAGCGAAAAACCGATGATCGCCGCCGTCAGCGGATCGAGCACGATGCCGACGTTCGGCAAGCCGTAGAAGATCACGAACAGCTGCACGAGCAACGGCGAGCCGCGAAACAGCCACACGTAGAAACGCACGATCGCGACCGCCCACTTCGGTCCGAACAGCCGGACCAGCGCGACCACGAACGCGAGCACGATACCGATCGCGAACGACGCGAGCGTCAGCGGCACGGTAAATACCAGCCCCGCGTACAGCAGCGGCGCCAGCGAATGCGCCATCAGTTGCAACCATGCCGGCATATTTCAGACTCGCGGTTGGGGCTTACTGGGAAACGTCTTTACCGAAATACTTCTGCGAGATCTTGTCGTAGGTGCCGTCTTTCTTCATGTCGGCGAGCGCCTTGTTGATCGCCGTCACCAGTTCCGGGCTGCCCTTGCGGATCAGCACCGCGGATTTGTCGCTGCTGTCCGACGAGGTGTCGAGCGCGGCGATCTTCACCTTCGCGTCCGGCTTGTGCTTCTTGAAGTCGAGGAACGACAGCGAATCGTTGACGGTCGCGTCCACGCGGCCCGAGGTCAGCAGATCGATCGACTCATTGAAGCCCTGCACCGGAATCACTTCCGCGCCGTGCGCCGCCGCGATCTTGCCGAAGTTGCTGGTCAGCGTGTTCGCCGACTTCTTGCCCTTCAGGTCGTCGAAATTCTTGATGGTGGTGTTGTTCGACTGCACGATCAACGCTGCGTGCGACGTGATGTACGGGTCCGAGAAATCGTACTTCACCTTGCGCGCGTCGGTGATCGCGACTTCGTTGATCACCGCGTCGTAGCGGTTCACGTCGAGGCCGGCGATCAGACCGTCCCACTTGCCTTCGACGAACTGCGGCTTGACGCCCAGGCGCTGCGCGATCTGCGTGCCGATTTCCACGTCGAAGCCGGTCAGCTTGCCGGATTCGTCGTGATAGGTGAACGGTGCGTAGGTGCCTTCGGTACCGATCTTGAACACGCCGGCGGACTTGATCTGCGCGAGTTCGTCGGCGGCGAAGGCCGAGCTTGCGGCGACGGCTTGAAACAGCGCGATCAGCAGAATGGAACGAATCGACTTCGACTTCATCAGGGGGCTCCGTCAGGATTGCTACGTCGGTTGTGCTGCGTCGTTGGCCACGTTCGAGGCCCGCAGGTCCCGCCGCGCTTGTGCCGCGGCGGAGTGGGCGGACTGTAGCAAACGGTCTGCTTTTTTACAAAGGATCAGGTTTCCGATCAATATGCGCATACGTGCTAAGCCGACAGCCGCGACCGAAGCCGTGACGCCGAAGAAGACGTTATAGCAGATGAAGCGAACGCGGCATGCATCGCATCATGGAACGACGTGCGCACGCCATCGGGGAAAACACCGGAACGATGCCGGCGCGAAGGCGCGGCGATACGGCGAAGACGCGCCGCCCAAATAGAAAACGGCGCCGTGCATCGGCACGACGCCGCCACCTCCGTGTTCTCGCAACCGGCGCCTAGCGCTCCACCGGATGCGGCTCCTTGAGCTTATTCGCGACACGGATCGCGTCGAAGTAAGCGGGATTCGGCGGGCGTTTCAGATAGCGCCCGGCGCCGCGCACCGCGCGCAAGTCGCCGTTCGTCCACGCGAGCGCGCCGCGCGTCAGCGTATGCATGGCGACGCCCTGCACGGTCATCCCCTCGAACACGTTGAAGTCGACCTTCTGATGATGCGTATTCACCGAGATGGTTCTGCTCGCATTCGGGTCCCACACCACCAGATCCGCATCCGCGCCGACCCGCACCGCGCCTTTGTGCGGATACAGGTTGAAGATCTGCGCGGCGTTCGTCGATGTGATGCGCACGAACTCGTTCGGCGTGAGCCGGCCGCTATTCACGCCGTGATGCCACAGCACCGCCATGCGATCCTCGACGCCGCCGCAGCCGTTCGGAATCTTCGTGAAGTCCTCGCGCCCCATGGCCTTCTGCGACGCGCAGAACACGCAGTGATCCGTCGCCGTGGTATGCAACTGACCGGCCTGCAGGCCGCGCCACAATGCTTCGCGATGCTCGGCCGAACGGAACGGCGGGCTCATCACGTGCGCGGCGGCGCGGGTCCAGTCGGGATCGCGATACACCGCTTCGTCGATCACCAGATGGCCCGGCAGCACCTCGCCGAATACACGCAGACCTTCGCTGCGGGCTCGCGCGATCGCGTCGACCGCGTCTTTCGACGACACGTGCACGATATACACCGGCACACCCAGCACCTGGGCGATGCGGATCGCCCGGTTGGCCGCCTCGCCCTCCACCTCGGGCGGCCGCGACAACGGATGCGCTTCCGGTCCGGTAAAACCCTTCGCCAGCAATTGACGCTGCAACTGGAACACCAGCTCGCCGTTCTCCGCGTGCACGGTGGGCAACGCGCCGAGTTCGAGCGAGCGCGAGAAGCTGTTCACCAGCACTTCGTCATCGGCCATGATCGCGTTCTTGTAGGCCATGAAGTGCTTGAAGCTCGACACCCCGTGTTCGTGCACCAGCGTGCCCATGTCGCGATAGACGGACTCGTCCCACCAGGTGACCGCGACGTGAAAACCGTAATCCGCCGATGCTTTCTCCGCCCAGCCGCGCCACTCGCGAAAGGCGTCCATCAGCGGCTGCTTCGGACTCGGAATCACGAAATCGATGATGCTCGTGGTCCCGCCCGACAGCCCCGCCGCCGTGCCGGTGTAGAAGTCGTCGCTCGCCGTGGTGCCCATGAATGGCAGTTCCATGTGCGTGTGCGGATCGATACCGCCGGGCATCACGTACTGGCCGCCCGCATCGACGATCGTGGCGCCCGCCGACGCCTCCAGGTCCACGCCGATCTGCAGGATCGTGCCGCCGTCCTGCGGGTCCGCGCACAGTACGTCCGCACGATACGTATTCTCCGCGTCGATGATCGTGCCGCCGCGAATCAGGGTCGTCATGTTGCCGCCTCCTTATGAACTGCGGGTTTCGGTGCCACGTGTCTCGTGATTCGTGATTCGTGATTTGTGTTTCGTGCCGCGTGTGCCTGCTGTCCGCTCGCCCGCCTGAATCAGGCGCTCGCCGTGCGCGCGCTCGGTCCCTTGCTCAGCTTCATCCACGCGCTATAGACGATCGACGCCAACGCGAGTCCCACGAACCACGCATACGTGTAGAGCGTATTGAAGATCGCCGGCACGTTCGGGAACGAAGCGGGAAACGCGGTATGCAGGAAGCCCGGCAGATTCGGCAGCACGCCGACCACGAGCGCGACCACCGCGCCGATGTTCCAGCCGCCGGCGTAGCTGTACTCTCCGTGCTCGTCGAACAATGCGCGCGGATCGAGCCGGGTGCCGCGAATCAGGAAGTAGTCGACCATCAGGATGCCGGCCACCGGACCGAGCAGCGCCGAATAGCCGACCAGCCACGTGAAGATGTAGCCCTGCGTGGTGGCGAGAATCTTCCACGGCATCATCACGATCGCGATGGTCGCGGTGATCATGCCGCCCGCGCGATACGAGATGCCCTTCGGCCACAGGCTCGAAAAATCGTAGGCCGGGCCGACGAGATTGGCCGCGAGATTGCAGCACATCGTATCGAGCGTCAGGATGATCAGCGCGACACCCACGCCGATGCCGGTCATGCGGCTCGTCAGGTCGATCGGGTCCCAGATCGCCTTGCCGTAGATCACCACCGTCGCCGAGGTGACCACCACCGAAATCACCGAGAGCAGCGCCATCGGCACCGGCAGGCCGATCGACTGGCCGACGATCTGGTCGCGCTGGGTTTTGGCGAAGCGCGTGAAGTCGGGAATGTTCAGCGCAAGCGTCGCCCAGAAACCGACCATCGCCGTGAGGCCGGGCCAGAACGTGGCCCAGAACAGGCCTTCCTTCTTGCCGCCCGCGACGAATTGCGACGGCGCCGACAGCATCGCGCCCACCCCGCCCGCCTTCGAGGTCGCCCACCACACGAGCGCGATGCACATCACGATCTTGATCGGCGCGGACCAGCTTTCGAGCCAGCGGATCGAATCGGTGCCGTGCACGATGAAGTAGATCTGCAACGCCCAGAACACCAGGAAGCACGCGAGCTGCGCGAGCGAGATGTCGAGAAACGGCAGCGCCGCGCCGTGCAGCGCGTTGCCGGTCAGGATATTCAGCAGCGTGTAGATCGCGCTGCCGCCGAGCCATGTCTGAATCCCGTACCAGCCGCACGCGACGATCGCCCGCAGCATGGCCGGCAGTTTCGCGCCCTGCGTGCCGAACGACGAGCGCACCAGCACCGCGTACGGAATGCCGTGCTTCGCGCCGGCGTGGCCGATCAGCAGCATCGGCACCAGCACGATCAGATTGCCGAGCAGCACGGTCGCGACCGCCTGCCACGGCGACATGCCCTCTTCGGTCAGGCCGGCCGCGAGCATGTACGACGCGATGTTCATCACCATCCCCACCCACAGCGCGGCGAAGTGATACCACCGCCATGTGCGCTGCGCGACGCCGGTCGGCGCAAGGTCGTCGTTGTAAAGACTGCTGCCCTGCGCGCCGGCCGCGAACTGCGGCTCGACGGGTTGCGCTGTCTGCTTCATCGAAAGATCTCCACTGGATCGTTGAGACCCGCGCGGCTTCTGACGGCGCGTCGGGGCCTGGGATGAACTACGGTTTCACGCCGCTGCCTGGGTAGCGGGTGTAACGGGTACAGCCTGCGCGTCGGCCGCGCTCACGCGCGCCGGGTTGTTCGGATGCGTGGTCCAGTTCGCGTACCCGCCCTGATCCACGCGCTCCATCGTGATGCACTGCTCCACCGGACACACATGCAGGCACAGATTGCAGCCGACACATTCGGAGTCCATCACTTCAAAATGCCGGACGCCATCTTTTTCTTTCATGATCGCCTGGTGCGCGGTGTCCTCGCAGGCGATATGGCACAGTCCGCATTGAATGCACTTGTCCTGATCGATGCGCGCCTTGATGTCGTAGTTCAGGTTCAGGAACTTCCAGTCGGTGACGTTCGGCACCGCGCGGCCGCGAAAATCGTCGAGCGTCGCATAGCCTTTCTCGTCCATCCAGTTCGACAGACCGTCGGCGAGATCGTCGACGATGCGAAAGCCGTAGTGCATCGCCGCCGTGCAGACCTGCACGCTGCCCGCGCCCAGCACCATGAATTCTGCGGCATCGCGCCACGAAGAAATGCCGCCGATGCCGGAGATCGGCAGGTTCGGCGTTTCCGGGTCGCGGGCGATTTCCGCAACCATGTTCAGCGCGATCGGCTTGACCGCCGGGCCGCAGTAGCCGCCGTGCGTGCCCTTGCCGTCGACCATCGGCAGCGGCGACATCGCGTCGAGATCGACCGCGACGATCGAGTTGATCGTGTTGATCAGCGACACGCCGTCGGCGCCGCCCTTCCAGGCCGCACGCGAGCCAAGCCGGATGTCGCTGATGTTCGGCGTGAGCTTCACGAGGCACGGCAGCTTCGTGCCTTCCTTCACCCAGCGCGTGACCATCTCCACATATTCCGGCACCTGACCGACGGCCGCGCCCATGCCGCGCTCGCTCATGCCGTGCGGGCAGCCGAAGTTCAGTTCGACGGCGTCGGCGCCGGTGTCCTCGACGAGCGGCAGGATCCACTTCCAGTCGCGTTCGTTGCACGGCACCATCAGCGAGACGATCATCGCGCGGTCGGGCCAGTTGCGCTTGACCTCGGCGATCTCGCGCAGATTGACGTCGAGCGGCCGCTCGGTAATCAGTTCGATGTTGTTCAGCCCCGCGATGCGCTGACCGTTCCATTGCACCGCGCCGTAGCGCGAGCTGACGTTCACCACGTGCGGGTCGAGGCCAAGCGTCTTCCACACCACGCCGCCCCAACCGGCCTCGAACGCGCGGTTCACGTTATAAGCTTTGTCGGTCGGCGGCGCGGACGCGAGCCAGAAAGGATTCGGCGAGGTAATGCCGGCAATCGTACAGCGCAGATCGGCCATGTTCGGCTCCTTGGGGACGGCTGTTCTTTGTCTGTGCAGCTTGCTCGAAGCGGCGGTTGCAGGCCGCTTCTTTGCTCATGCTGTGTCGTTCATGCTTCGCTGCGGGCGTTGCCATGCATGGCAACGTCTGCAAAGCGGCGAGCTATGCGCGGGCGCGCCAGGGTCTCGACGCGTCAGGCCGCTTTCACCGCCGTGCGCGCAAAATGCGCGTCGATCGCCGCGGCCGCCACCTTGCCGTCCTGCACCGCCTGCACGGTGAGATCGATCCCGCCGGTGGCCGCGCAGTCGCCGCCCGCCCACACGCCCGGCAACGACGTCTGGCCCTGCGCATCCACGGCGATCCGGCTGCCGTCGAGCGTCAGCAACTCGCGTTCGATACCGACCGCCACCAGCGTCTGACCGATCGCCTTGAGCACCATGTCCGCCTCGATCACGAAGCGCTCCTGGCTGCCGTCGCTCGATGTGCGTTCGAACTCCACGCCCGTCGCCACGCCGCCCTCGCCGATCAGACGCGTCGGCGTCGCATGCGTGATCAGCGTGACGCCGCTGGTGCGCGCGAAATCGCGCTCGGCCCACGTCGCGCTCATCGACTCGACGCCGCGCCGGTACACCATCGTCACCGTGGTCGCGCCGAGCTTGCGGCTCTGCACGGCGGCATCCACCGCCGTGTTGCCGCCGCCGATCACGACGACGCGGCGCCCCACCGGCACCGTGCCGAGATCGCGCGCGCTGCGCACCTGTTCGATGAAGTCCACCGCGTTCAGCACGCCGTTCAAGGTTTCGCCTTCCATCGCCAGCGCACGCACGCCGGTCAGGCCGATCGCGAGAAACACCGCATCGTGCTGCTTGCGCAGCGTGTCGAGTTCGAGATCGCGCCCTAGCGTCACGCCATGTTCGATCTCGATGCCGCCGACCGAGCACAGCCACGCCACCTCGCGCTGCGCGAAATCGTCGACGGTCTTGTACGCGGCAATGCCGTACTCGTTCAGGCCGCCCGCTTTTTCGTGCGCGTCGTAGATCGTCACGCGATGCCCGGCCAACGCCAGCCGATGCGCGCACGCGAGACCCGCGGGCCCCGCGCCGACCACCGCGACGTGCCGTCCCGTGCCGGGCGCGCGCTCGAACAGCACGTCGCCGCGCGCCATCGCCCAATCGGTCGCGTGACGTTGCAACGCGCCGATCGCCACCGGCTTCGCGTCCTGATGGTTGCGCACGCAAGCGCCTTCGCAAAGAATCTCGGTCGGGCACACGCGCGCGCACATGCCGCCGAGCGGATTGGCCGACAGAATGTCCACCGCCGCGCCCTTCAGATTGCCATTGCCGATCTTGCGGATGAAGCTGGGAATGTCGATCTGCGTCGGACACGCATTCACGCAGGGCGCGTCGTAGCAGTAGTGGCAGCGGCTCGCCGCCGCGGCCGCCGCGCTCGCGTCCAGCAAGGGTGCGATGTCGGAGAACTCGCACGAAAGCTGCTCGGGCGACAGGCGCTGCGCGGCGACGTCGCCGGTTTGCTTGATAGCCATACAGATTCCTTCTTCGATGTGAGGACGTAGCCGGTCCCGCCGGTTGCGCGCGAGCGCAGCCGGGGCGGCATGTTCTATGGGCACGACGGTGAAGCGTGAAGCGCGTGATACGTGAAGCGCGTTAAGGTCGTGAAGCAACCACCATGGCGTTATGAAGCCGGCTCGCACGCACGCTCGACCATCGCGTGCAGCAGCACGTTGGCGCCCGCCTCGATCCATTCGAAGGTCGCGTCCTCGATCTCGTTGTGGCTGATGCCGTCGACGCACGGCACGAACACCATCGACGTCGGCGCGACCTGCGACAGATAGCAGGCGTCGTGTCCCGCACCGGACACCATGTTGCGATGCGGATAACCGAAGCGTTCGGCGGCGGCGCGCACGGACTTCACGCAGGCCGCGTCGAAGGCGACCGGCGCGTAGTAAAAGATCTGTTCGAGTTCGGTTTGCAGACCGATGCCGCCGGCGATCGCGGCAACGCCTTCACGCAACGCGGCATCCATTTTCGCGAGCACCGCGTCGTCCGGATGACGGAAGTCGACGGTGAAGAACACGCGGCCCGGAATCACGTTGCGCGAGTTCGGGTGGACCTGCATCATGCCGACCGTCGCGCAGCCGAACGGCGCGTTGTCGAGACCGATCCGGTTGACCAGATCGACCACGCGCGCGGCGCCGAGCAGCGCGTCGCGGCGGCGCGGCATCGGCGTCGGACCCGCGTGCGCTTCCTGACCCGTCAGCGTGATTTCATACCAGCGCTGACCTTGCGCATCCGTCACCACGCCGATGGTTTTCTGCTCCGCCTCGAGAATCGGCCCCTGCTCGATGTGCAGTTCGAACGCCGCGTGCAACGCACGTCCGCCGCACGGCACGTCGCCCGCATAGCCGATCCGTTCGAGTTCGTCGCCGATGGTCTTGCCGTCCACGTCCTTGCGCGACAGGCCGTAGTCCAGCGTGAAAACGCCGGCGAACACGCCCGAGGCCACCATGGCCGGCGCGAAGCGCGAGCCTTCCTCGTTGGTCCAGATCACCACTTCGACCGGGTGCTCGGTCTCGATACCGTGATCGTTCAAACTGCGAATCACTTCGAGACCGCCCAGCACGCCGTAGATGCCGTCGAAGCGGCCGCCGGTCGGCTGCGAATCCGCATGCGAGCCGGTCATGACCGGCAACGCGTGCGGGTTGCGGCCCTCGCGGCGCATGAACACGTTGCCCATCCGGTCGACGCTGACCGAGCAGCCCGCCTCCTTCGCCCAGCCGACGATCAGGTCGCGCCCCTGCTTGTCGAGGTCGGTGAGCGCGAGGCGGCACACGCCGCCCTTGGGCGTCGCGCCGATCTTCGCCATCGTCATCAGACTGTCCCACAGCCGCTTGCCGTCGACCTTGATCGAGGTCGCGGGTTCTGCGTTCCGCAATGCTTCGGATACCGCGTTCATTCGTCTCGCTCCTTTCGATGAACCGACATGAAACTGGTGCACGGGTGGCGGTTTCTGGGGCGTGGCCGCACGGTGGCAGTGCACGCATCGTGGTTCGATTCGCCTCGCCGACGGGAGGCGAACCCGGGGGCAAACCCTGGGCTTCGACCGCTCTCTCAATCCTGTCCAGTTGGACAGGTTGTAGACGATTAAGCCCGCCAGATCAATGCATTTCGTACGCCGGCAAACACATCAAACACAGAGCGAGAAGCGTGCCATTGCAATGCAGCACGACTTTCCTCGCGACGAAGAATGCGTAGGTGAGCGACGCGTCGAGCGACTAGAATGAAGCGCGACGCGGCATGCCTGCCGCCGAAGGCAAACATGAGAGACGACGACGTGGCGGCCGGCATCACGGAAAACGACGAAACGCGCGCGCCTTTGCGGCGGCGCAAGGCGCACATTCGCGAGTCGAACGAAGCGCATCTTCTGGCGTGCGCGGAGGCGGTTTTCGCCGAGCGTGGTCTCGACGGCGCGAGCACCGCGATGATCGCGGAACGTGCCGGCTTACCGAAGGCCAACGTGCATTACTATTTCCCGACGAAGCTCGCGCTGTATCGCCGTGTGCTGGAGGATCTGTTCGAGGACTGGCATCGCGCGGCGGATACGTTCGAATGCAGCGACGATCCGGTCGAGGCGATCGGCGGCTATGTGCGCGCGAAAATGGCGTTGTCGCGGCGCCGGCCGCTCGGTTCGAAGGTGTGGGCGAGCGAGATCATCCACGGCGCGGAGCACATGGACGACATACTCACCGGACGCGTGAAGCCGTGGCTCGACAGCCGCGTGAAAGTGATCGACGACTGGATCGCGCGCGGCCTGCTCGCGCCGGTGAACGCGCAGACGCTGATGTACATGATCTGGGCGATCACCCAGCACTACGCCGACTTCGACGCGCAGATCCGCGCGCTGGGCGGCAAGCGCGCGCTCACGCAGAAGGCGTTCGAGGCGACGACGGAGGAGGTGGTGCGGCTCGTGATCCGGTCGTGCGGGGCGGTGTCGCCGGATGAGATGTTGCGCAGCACGGTCCTGCAATATCAGGATCCGGCCTCACCGGCTGGAGAAAAAGACTCGGAAGCTGCTGAGTGACCTGCTGGATACGCGTACGCTCGGCTAATGGGTATCCGTTCGTTAAAGCTATCAAGTTAGCCTGCGACCGATTTTCGTATCCGTACGGGAACGATAGGCACTAGAAAAGCGATTCAAACACCATTTCGTACCCGCTCGGGTACGAAACAGCACCGTACTCCCGAATTACGTCGCTTTCGTACCCGCTCGGGTACGAAACGCACCGCCAACCTTGAGATTCCGGCATAATATTCCCGAGCGGATACGAGACTGGAGTCATAACGGTGGAAACGGACTACGCCGTGATCGGAATGACGGACCTCGCGTTTATCGTGCGAGCCGCGCGTCTTGCCCAGAACCTGACTCGCGACGAGCTGGCCAACGTGACGGGGCTTTCCCCCAAATTCATCACTCACGTGGAAGCTGGCAAACCCACCGCACAGATTGGCAAGGTGCTGCAGCTTCTCGACGAACTGGGCGTGCGGCTACACGCGCAACCTACTACGGCCATCTCTACACCATTGAACGAAAAGGGACGAAAACGGCGTCAGCGCACCCAACATGACAAGTAGGACACTGAACATATTTGCCAATGGCGAACGGGTCGGCATGGTCGCCGACCGGGACGATATCTGGTCTTTCGTCTACGACGCGAATTGGCTGGCGTCGCAAAACGCCTTCCCGTTATCGCCTGCGTTTCCGCTGCAAACCGAGTCATTTGTCGACGGTTCCAGCAAACGGCCGGTGCAGTGGTTTTTCGACAATCTGCTGCCTGAAGAAAGAATGCGTACGGTGCTCGCGCGCGACGCCAAGGTCGATGAACACGACGCATGGGGCCTGCTCTCGCACTACGGTCGTGAATCAGCCGGCGCGTTGACGTTGCTCAAGGACAGCGAGATCGAGCCAGCGGCCGGACTCCAGCCTCTGTCCTTCCAGCAACTCGAAGCACGCATCAAGGCCATGCCGGAACGGCCACTCACCGCCGCGGCGCCAAAACGTATGTCGGCCGCTGGCGCGCAACCCAAACTGCTTGTCACGATGAAGGGCGCCCCGCCCGCGTGCGAATTGTTCGAACCGGTCGGCAACGAAGCTTCCATGCAATTGCTCAAGCCTGATGCCATGGAAACGACCGGCTATCCGCACGCCGCCGTCAACGAGTTTTTCTGCATGCAACTCGCGCAGGCGGCTGGACTCACCGTACCGCGAACGTATTTCATCCGGGTGCCGACCGCGTGTTATCTCATCGACCGGTTCGACCGCGACACGTCGGTCGAGCCGCCACGACGCATTCATGTGATCGACGCAACCCAGTTGCTCAATTACGCCAGAACGTTCAAATACGAGCAGGTGAATGCGGAGGGATTGCAGCGAGTCATCGAGATGACCAGCACGCGGGCGTTCTCGCGCTTCGAGATATTCCGTTGGTCGATCTTCAACGTGTTGATCGGCAATGCGGACGCACACCTCAAAAACCTGTCCTTCTTCGTCACACCCTACGGTTACCAGTTAGCACCCTTCTACGATCTGGTCAGCACCGTCGTCTACCACAACAGGACTTATCAGCCGGAAAATGCAGACCACTGGCCCGATTGCGCGCTCTCGATGCCGATCGGCGAAGCCCGGTATTTTTCCGACATGAGCCGGCCCAACATGTTGCAGTTCGCCGAAGCGCTCGGCATACGAACCCGCGGTGCGGAACAACTCCTCGACGACATGCTGCGTGTCGTGGCGGACCGCACGCCGCACACGCTCGCCAAGGTCACCGAGATTGCGAAGCCGCGCGCCGGCGAGGTGCGCTTGCTGAATTCGATCCACAAGATGCCGATCGCAGAGATGTCGAAAGCTCTGGCGAAGTGATGCCGCGCACAACGCCACGCCGCCTCAATACGTCTCCAGATGCAAGCGCCCCTCCCGCTTCAACTTCGCCCACAGCGCGTCCCAATCCAGCCGATGCTGCTCGCCGATTTCCTTCAGCGCCTGCAGCACGCCATCCTCCATGCCCTTTAACCCGCACACGTAGATGTGCGTGTTGTCGTCCTTGAGCATCTGCGCGACATCCACCGCGCGTTCGCGCATCGCGTCCTGCACATAGCGTTTCGGTTGCCCCGGCGTGCGCGAAAACGCCAGATTGGTATCGATGAAATCCTTCGGCAGGTTCGTGAGCGGCCCGAAGTACGGCAACTCCTGCTGGGTGCGCGCCCCGAAAAACAGCATCAGCTTGCCGGTCGCCCCTTTCAGCCGACGCCGCCGGCGATACTCGGTCATCGCGCGCATCGGCGCGGAACCGGTGCCCGTGCAGATCATCAGCAGATGCGAGTTCGGATGGTTGGGCATCAGGAACGTGCTGCCGAACGGGCCGATCACGTTGACCACGTCGCCCTTCTTCAGATCGCACAGGTAGTTGGAACACACGCCGTCGATCGCATCGCCATGGTGTTGCGACACGCGTTTGACGGTCAGCGATACGTTGTTGTAGCCGGGCCGTTCTCCATCCCGCGGGCTCGCAATCGAATACTGCCGTGCATGATGCACGCGGCCGTCGGCGCCTGCGCCCGGCGGCAGGATGCCGATCGATTGCCCTTCCAGCACCGGAAACGGCAACGCGCCGAAATCGAGCACGATGTGATGAATATCGCTATCGGTCGATGCATCCGTCAGCCGGTAATTGCCGACCACCGTCGCCGTGGTCGGCGCCTTGTGCGTGTACAGATTCACGTACGGCTTCGCGGCCGACCACGGCGGCACGAGCGCGCCGCGCACCGTATCCACTTCGATGCCGCCGGGGTCCACCGCATTCCCGGCTGAACCGTCTGAACCGTCTGAACCGGCCGCCGCCTCGCCCTCGTTCGCAACCGGCAACGCCATCGTGTTCTGCTCGGGCAATACGTCCCACGTGAATTGCTCGTCGACGGGATACGCGTCGGCCTTCAGCACCGTGCGCCAGTTGTCGATCGCGCCGGTCGGGCACGGCGGCACGCACGCCATGCAGCCGTTGCAGACCTCGGCCTTGACCACGTAGTTGTTGCTGTCGTGCGTGATCGCATCGACCGGACAGGTCTCTTCGCAGGTGTTGCAGCGAATGCAGATCTCCGGATCGATCAGATGCTGCCTGAGCACGTCGATCGATACTGGCCCGTTCATGACTTCCTCCTCCCGCTGCTCGCGCGCTCAGTTGAAACGCACGTACTCGAAATCCACCGGCTGGCGGTTCACGCCCATCGCGGGCGGCGCGATCCAGTTGGCGAACTTGCCCGCTTCCGTGACGCGGCCCATCAACGACGCGACGAACGCGCGGTCCTCCGGCGACGCGAGCCACTTCGCTTCGTTGGCCGCCCATTCCGCTTCGCCGATCACGCGGCCGTCCGGCGAAACACGCGTGCCTGCAAACGTGCCGATCTGCCGGTTGAACGCCTTGTGCGGCACCGTCATGCGGAAATCGATGCCGGCTTTTTCCAGCACCTTGTTCCAGCGCCCGACGCCCGCCACCGAGTCCTTGATGTAATCGTCGCGCAGCACTTCGTTCATCGCATTGAGCATCGGCACTTCGCGCTCGACCAGTTTGCCGTCCTGCACGTCGAGCAGCTTGTAGCTGTGCCCGCTCAGCCGATGATCGTCGTCGCGCTTGTTTTCTTCATAACGTCCCTTCAAACCCGAGCTATAGAACGTCGCCGCATTCGACGAATGATCCGCGCCGAACAGATCGATCGTCACCGAATAGTGGAAGTTCAGATAGCGCTGGATGGTCGGCAGATCGATCACGCCGGCCGCGCGAATCTTCGCGACGTCGTCGGTGCCGAGTTCGTTCATCACCTGCGCGGTGCGCTGAATCACGCGCGACACGCCCGATTCGCCGACGAACATGTGGTGCGCTTCTTCCGTCAGCATGAACTTCGTGGTGCGCGCGAGCGGATCGAAGCCCGACTCGGCGAGTGCGGACAACTGGAATTTGCCGTCGCGGTCGGTGAAATACGTGAACATGTAGAACGCGAGCCAGTCCGGCGTTTTTTCGTTGAACGCGCCGAGAATGCGCGGATTGTCGTCGTCGCCGGAGCGGCGGCCGAGCAGCGCTTCGGCTTCCTCGCGGCCGTCGCGGCCGAAATAGCGATGCAGCAGATAGACCATCGCCCACAGATGACGCCCTTCTTCCACGTTCACCTGAAACAGGTTGCGCAGGTCGTACATGGACGGCGCGGTCAACCCGAGGTGCCGCTGCTGTTCGACCGACGCCGGTTCCGTATCGCCTTGCGTGACGATGATCCGGCGCAGGTTCGCGCGATGCTCGCCGGGCACGTCCTGCCACGCGGCCTCGCCCTTGTGTTCGCCGAAATGGATCGTGCGGTCGGCGTCGCCCGGCGTCAGGAAAATCCCCCAGCGATAATCCGGCATCTTCACGTGATCGAAATGCGCCCAGCCGCCCGCGTCGACGCTGACCGCCGTGCGCAGATAGACGTCGTAGCCGTGCGAGCCCTCGGGGCCCATATCGCCCCACCAGGACAGAAAATTCGGTTGCCATTGTTCGAGCGCGCGTTGCAGCGCGCGGTCGTCGGCGAGGTTGACGTTGTTCGGAATCTTTTCGCTGTAGTTGATCGTGGACATGGTCGGTTCCTTATGCGGACTGCGCTGCACATGGCGAGAGGCGCGTATGAAGTGGAGGCGGCGATCGGCGCGGGCGCCGTATTACGCGTGACGAAGGTCAGACCCGCGACACGTCGAACTGCGCCTTGCTGCCCTTGCCGTACACCTTGAGCGCGCCCTTCTCGCCCACCGCGTTCGGCCGGTTGAAAATCCAGTTCTGCCATGCGGTGAGACGCCCGAAAATGCGCGTCTCCATCGTTTCCGGACCGTTGAAGCGCAGGTTCGCTTCGAGACCGGTCAACGCATCCGGCGACATCGCCGCGCGTTCCTCCAGCGCGATGCGGATTTCGTCGGCCCAATCGATATCGTCCGGCGAGGCGGTCACGAGCCCGAGCCGTTCGGCCTCCACCGCCTTGACCGGCTGGCCGATGCGCGAGCGCACCGCGTCGAGCGGGCCGGTTTCCTCGTAGAAGCGCCGCGCGAGCCGCGATTGCCGCGTGACCATCGGATACAAACCGAAGTTGACTTCCGAGAGCGTGATGGCCGGCTCCTCGTCTTCATTCGACGGCAGCGCCGCCATGTACGTCCGGTCGCAGGCGAACGCGAGTTCGGCGAAGGTGCCGGCGAAACACGAACCCGGCTCGATCAACGCGAACAGCGAGCGCGACGACACGTCGATGCGGGCGAACGTGCGGCGCAACAGGCCGATCGTCTCGCGTACGAACCAATGGTCCTTGTGTTCCATCAGCGTCGCGTCCACCGCGAGCAGCGCGCGGGCGTCGCCCTCGGTCTTGAACACCCAGGTGCCGACGTCGAGTTCGTTAGTGCGCATCGACAGAATCGCATCGTCGAGTTCGCGCGCGAATTGCAGCGGCCACCAGGACGTGCCGGCAGCCACGATCGCATCGAGACCGTTCGGCTGGGCCGCCTGCGGCGCGCGGGCGGTGAAGGTGGCGACGCGTTTGGCGCGATCGATCGTGACGTCGAGCGTCGCGTAGGTAAGGCCGTCGTCGCGATCAGTCCGTTCGATGCGTGTGAGCGTCACGCCGCGCGCCGCCGCGGGACGGTCGCTCTGTTGGGCGAGTTCGAGCGCGCGAGCCTGAATCGCCTGGTCGAACTGATTCGGCTTCACGACCTCGTCGACGAGTCGCCACGCTTTCGCACGCTCGCCGCGAACGCCCTCCACCACCGTGCAGAAAATATCCGCGCGATCGTGGCGCACCTTGCGCTTGTCGGTCACGCGCGTGAGGCCGCCGGTGCCCGGCAGCACGCCGAGCAACGGCACTTCAGGCAGCGACACCGACGACGAGCGGTCGTCCACCAGATAGATCTCGTCGCAGGCGAGCGCGAGTTCGTAACCGCCGCCCGCGCACGCACCATTCACGGCGGCCAGAAACTTCAGCCCCGAGTAGCGCGACGAGTCTTCGAGGCCGTTGCGCGTTTCGTTGGTGAACTTGCAGAAGTTGACCTTCCACGCATGCGTGGACAGACCCAGCATGAAAATGTTGGCGCCCGAGCAGAACACGCGGTCCTTCAGGCTCGTCAACACGACGCTTCGCACTTCCGGATGCTCGAAGCGGATGCGCTGGATCGCATCGTGCAGTTCGATGTCGACGCCGAGGTCGTAGGAATTCAGCTTCAGCTTGTAGCCGTCGCGAATGCCGCCGTCTTCGGCGATGTCGATGCCGAGCGTCGCGACCGGACCATTGAAGCTCAGCTTCCAGTGCTTGTATTGCGAGGGATCGGTGCGGTAGTCGACCGGCGCGACGGCGGTTGCTGCTGTGGACATGGGGCGTCCCCTGACTGGACGATGCAAAACTGTTTTTTGAACAATAGTGCATCGCCGTGCCCATGTAAAGCACTTTAATGCATGTTAACGCGTAAACCCTGACGTCTCACTGCAGCCTGGGTCGGAATCAACCGCCCAGGTCGTCGGGCGCTTCGGCCGCGAGCCGCGCCGCGACGCGGTCGCGCAACTGCAGATAGGCATCGGCCAGCGTCTTTTCGCTGGTGTCGAAGCTCATGTCCGCGCGGCCGTACAGTTCGCCGCGGCCGGCGAGAATGCGCTTCAGATCGTCCATCGCCTCCTTGTTGCCCGACATCGGCCGCAGATCGCCTTGCGCGACGACGCGGCGCATGTGCTCTTCCGGCGTGGCCTGCAGCCAGACGGTGAAGCAATGCGACAGCAGCGTATTGAAGGTGCCCGACTCGGACACGAGCCCGCCCGGCGATGCGATCACCGCGCGCTCGTGTTCCTGGATCACGGCCTCCAGCGCGCGATGCTCGTAGCGGCGGTACGCGGCCGCGCCGTACAGCGAATGAATCTCGGACGGCGGACAGCCGGCAAGCTGTTCGATCACCCGCGTCAACTCGACGAACGGCACCTTGCGCTCCTGCGCGAGCATCCGTCCCAAGGTGGATTTGCCCGCGCCGCGCAGCCCGATCAGCGCGATCCGGTCCTTGCGATGCGGATCGCGCGGCGCCTGCGCGAACATCTCGGCGAGCGCCACGCGTGCGCGTTGCAGCGCCGCCTGATCGCGGCCGTGCAGCAGTTCGCGGATCAGCAGCCATTCGGCGGACGCGGTGGTTTCATCGCCGATCACCTCGGCGAGCGGACAGTTCAGGGTTGCCGCGATCTGCCGCAGCACCAGCACGGACGCATTGCCGACCCCCGATTCCAGATTCGCCAGATGCCGCTCCGACAAGCCGGTTTCGCTCGCCAGCGTTTTGCGCGTCATGCCGCGGCGCGCGCGCAGCAGGCGCACGCGCTCGCCCATCGCGGTCAGGAACGGGTCGCGTTCCTCGCGCTCGGCGCCGCGCTCCGGCCGCTCGGCGCGCGTAGCGTCGTCGTCAGCGGCATCGTCCGGCGGGACGGAAGAGTAATTTTGATTCATGTTTTAGCCGCCCTCAATTTTCATACATGTACTATAGTGCTTGACACGCACAGGATGAACGTTTAATTTTCGCCAAATATCGATCCAATAACAAACTCTGACAAGCGCGGTCGTGCGATAGCGGCAGCGTGTCGGAGAGGGTGCGCTGTTACGCATGAAGTTACGCATGAACTAAGTTGCGTGCGCATCGATCTGGAGGCCCCATGTCCCCGCATGAATTCCAGCGCCTGCTCGCGGGCGTCACCGCAGAACTCGCCGGCCGGCCGCTGGACGGCGCGCTCGCGGCGTGGTTGAACGACACGTGGCCCGCCCACGGCGACACCTTCCGCGCGCTCGCCGGCGCCTGCCGGACCGGCGTCGCCGAAGGCTGGCTGTGCGGCCGCGAAGCGGGCGGCGTTCGTTACGGCCGCATCTTCAAGGCGCTGCCCGACACGCACGGTTTTTCCGTCGACGTGGTCCAGATGAAGAACATCGCCGGGCCGCATCACGTGCATCCGCACGGCGAGATCGACCTCATCATGCCGCTCACCGAGGGCGCGACCTTCGACGGCCATCCGGCCGGCTGGTGCGTATACGGCCCCGGCTCCGCGCATCGGCCGACCGTCGCGAACGGCGACGCGCTGGTGCTGTATCTGCTGCCGCAAGGCGCGATCGAATTCACTCCTGCCTGATTGCCCGGGATTTGCGATGACTGAACTTCTGAAGAATCATGTGGCCGGCCAATGGGTCGCCGGTCGAGGCGACGGCGTGACGCTACGCGATCCCGTCACGGGCGAGGCGCTGGTGCGCGTTTCGAGCGACGGTCTCGATCTTCCGCACGCATTCGGCTTCGCGCGCGAGCAGGCGGGCGCCGCGTTGCGCGAGCTGACCTATGCGCAACGCGCCGCTTGCCTCGGCGACATCGTCAAGCTGCTGCAAGCGAAACGCGACGACTACTACGCGATCGCCACCGCCAACTCCGGCACCACGCGCAACGATTCGGCGGTCGATATCGACGGCGGCATCTTCACGCTGTCGTACTACGCGAAACTCGGCGCCGCGCTGGGCGACGTGCACGCGCTGCGCGACGGCGCCGAGGTATCGCTCAGCAAAGACCGCACGTTCAGCGTGCAACACGTGCTGACGCCCACGCGCGGCGTCGCGCTTTTCATCAACGCGTTCAATTTCCCGTCGTGGGGCCTGTGGGAGAAAGCCGCGCCCGCCCTGCTCTCGGGCGTGCCGGTGATCGTCAAGCCCGCCACCGCGACGGCATGGCTCACGCAGCGCATGGTCGCCGACGTGGTCGAGGCGGGCATCCTGCCGGCGGGTGCGTTGTCGGTGATCTGCGGCAGCGCGGCGGGTCTGCTCGATCAGGTTCAGGCATTCGACGTGGTGTCGTTCACCGGCTCGGCCGATACCGCCGCGCTGCTGCGCGCGCATCCGGCATTCGTGCAACGCGGCGCGCGCCTGAACGTCGAGGCCGACAGCCTGAACAGCGCGATTCTGTGCGCCGACGCGACGCCCGATACGCCCGCGTTCGAGCTGTTCGTCAAGGAAGTGG
Source organism: Paraburkholderia sp. D15 (assembly GCF_029910215.1). Classification (NCBI taxonomy): domain Bacteria; kingdom Pseudomonadati; phylum Pseudomonadota; class Betaproteobacteria; order Burkholderiales; family Burkholderiaceae; genus Paraburkholderia; species Paraburkholderia sp. D15. The sequence continues at coordinate 3,035,885 of NZ_CP110395.1, forward strand.
TCCGCGAAATGACAGTGAAGTCCGGGCAGAAATGCACGGCGATCCGTCGCGCGTTCGTCCCGGAGCCGGTGCTCGACGCCGTGCTCGATTCACTGAAGACCAGGCTCGCGAAGATCAGTGTCGGCAATCCGCGCAACGACGCGGTACGGATGGGCTCGCTCGTGAGCCGCGAACAGTACGACACCGTGCTGGCCGGCATCGCGACGCTGCGCGAGGAGGCGGTGCTCGCGTACGACGGGTCGGCCGCGCCGCTGATCGATGCGGAGGCAGGCATCGCGGCCTGCGTCGCGCCGCATCTGTTCGTCGTGCACGATCCGGATCGCGCGAGGCTGCTGCACGACGTCGAAGTGTTCGGCCCGGTAGCGACGCTGGCGCCGTATCGCGTGACGACGACGGCGGGCGAGTTGCCCGAAGCGCACGCGGTGGCACTCGCCCGGCGTGGTCAGGGTTCGCTCGTCGCATCGATCTATGCGAACGACGATGCGCATCTCGGTCCGCTCGCCCTGGCGCTCGCCGATTCGCACGGACGCGTGCACGCGATTTCGCCTTCGGTGCAGCAGAGTCAGACAGGGCACGGCAATGTGATGCCGATGTCGCTGCATGGCGGCCCCGGGCGCGCGGGCGGCGGCGAGGAGCTTGGCGGCATGCGGGCGCTGGATTTTTATCATCGGCGCGCAGCGATTCAGGGACCGGCGGCGACGATCGAAGCGATCACGGCAGCGACGCAGTTGCCTGCGACGTGACGATTCGATGCGTTGAGACGCGAACCGTTAGCTGTCGTGGCCGACGCGTGCGCGCGTTGTCAAACACGGCAAACGTTCATCGCAAGACATAGCGCACGAGACACACAACACCCGACACCCGACACGTAACAGGCAACACGTACTCGCATCGAGCGGATCAAGAGCGCACAACAGCCGGACCGCCCCACCCGTTGGAGGAGACACATGCAAGCTCTGCTGGAACCGGCTGCCAACCAGCCCGCCGCGGCGGTCGCGCCGCCGCCCGCGTCGTTCAATTTCGCCGCGCATCTGTTCGCGTTGAATCGCGAGCGCGCCGCCAAGGCCGCCTATCTCGACGACCACGGCGCGACCTCCTACAGCGAACTCGAAGCACGCGCGCGGCGCTTCGCCAGCGCGCTGCGCTCGCTCGGCGTGCATCCGGAGGAACGCGTGCTGCTCGTCATGCACGACACCGTCGAGCTGCCGATCGCATTTCTCGGCGCGCTCTACGCAGGTGTGGTGCCGGTGGTCGCGAACACGCTGCTCACCGCCGCCGACTACGTGTACATGCTCACGCACAGCCATGCGCGCGCGGTGATCGCATCGCGCGCGCTGTTGCCGAACGTCGTGGAAGCGATGGCGGCCGCCGATCACGACGGCTGTCAGTTGATCGTCTCGCAAGCGCTCGCGGACGAAACCCCGCAGACGCCCACGCTCGCCGAACTGATCGATGCGGCCGCGCCCGCGCTCAAACCCGCCGCGACCGGTTGCGACGACATCGCGTTCTGGCTGTACTCGTCGGGCTCGACCGGCAAACCGAAAGGCACGGTCCACACGCACGCGAATCTGTACTGGACCGCCGAGTTGTACGCGAAACCGGTGCTGGGAATCGTCGAGAGCGACGTGGTGTTTTCGGCGGCCAAGCTGTTCTTCGCGTACGGACTCGGCAACGCGCTGACCTTTCCGCTGTCGGTCGGGGCCACCGCCGTGCTGATGGCCGAGCGCCCCACCGCCGACGCGATTTTCGCGCGCCTCGTGCGGCATCGGCCGACGGTGTTCTACGGCGTGCCGACGCTCTACGCGAGCATGCTGGTCTCGCCTGCCCTGCCCGCGCGCGCGGATGTCGCGATGCGCGTGTGCACGTCGGCGGGCGAAGCGTTGCCGCGCGAAATCGGCGAGCGCTTCACCGCGCACTTCGGCTGCGAGATTCTCGACGGCATCGGCTCGACGGAAATGCTGCATATCTTCCTGTCGAATCGCGCGGGCGCGGTCGAATACGGCACGACGGGGCGCCCGGTGCCGGGCTACGAAGTCGAACTGCGCGACGAAGCCGGCCACGCGGTGGCGGACGGCGAAGTCGGCGATCTGTATATCAAGGGGCCGAGCGCGGCGCTGATGTACTGGAGCAATCGCGAGAAGTCGCGCGCGACCTTCCTCGGCGAATGGATCCGCAGCGGCGACAAGTATTGCCGCCTGCCGAACGGCTGCTATGTTTACGCGGGCCGTAGCGACGACATGCTGAAAGTCAGCGGCCAGTACGTGTCGCCGGTGGAAGTGGAAATGGTGCTGGTGCAGCACGACGCGGTGCTCGAAGCGGCGGTGGTCGGCGTCGATCATGGCGGCCTCGTGAAGACCCGCGCATTCGTGGTGTTGAAGAACCACGCGGCGCCGTCCGAAGCACTCGCCGACGAATTGAAGGCCTTCGTCAAGGAACGGCTCGCGCCGCACAAGTATCCGCGCGATATCGTGTTCGTCGACGATCTGCCGAAAACCGCGACCGGTAAAATTCAGCGCTTCAAACTCCGCGAACAGTCATAAGGTCAGCCATGCGCAATCCTGCCAGCGAAACCCCGGTCAGCGTCAATGCCAAGGCCAAGGCCAACCTCGGCCGCTTCGCTGAACTACCCGCCACGGCCTCGCGCGGCGCGCTGCGGATCGAATATCGCTGGATCAACGAGGCGGCCGGCGACGCGCCGATCGCCGTGTTTCTGCACGAAGGGCTCGGCTCGCTCGCGATGTGGCGCGACTGGCCGCAGGCGTTGTGCGAACGGCTGGGCATGCGTGGGCTCGTCTACTCGCGGCCCGGTTATGGCCAGTCGACGCCGCGTGCGCAGGAAGATCGATGGCCGGTCGATTTCATGACGCTGCAGGCGCGCGACGTTCTGCCCGCGCTGCTCGACGCATTGCACGTCGATGCGAAAGAGCGCCGCCGCATGTGGCTGATCGGCCACAGCGACGGCGGCTCGATCGCGTTACTGTACGCCGCGCTGCATCCGGATGCGCTGGCCGGCGCGGTGGCGATCGCGCCACACGTGTTCGTCGAAACGATCTCGGTCGAGAGCATCGCGCAGACGCGGCAGCTTTACGAAACCACGGATCTGCGCGATAAGCTCGCGCGCTATCACGCGGATGTCGACTCGGCGTTTTATGGCTGGAACGATATCTGGCTGAACCCGGCGTTCAGGTCGTGGTCGATCGTCGACGAACTCGCCGCGATCCGCGCGCCGCTGCTGGCAGTGCAAGGCCATGACGACAACTACGGCACGATGGCGCAGATCGACACCATCGCGCGGCAGGTGAAGCACGCGCGGCTCGTCAAGCTCGACGCGTGCGGACACTCGCCGCACCGCGACGCGCCGCAGGCGCTGAACGAGGCGATCGCGGCGTTCGTCGAGCGGTAGCGCAATCGCCGGATCGCGCAGCAGTGCGGTCACACCACCGCGGCCAATCCCAACGTCAACAGCAGCGCCGTCACCGAAATAATCGTCTCGCACACGGTCCACGTCTTGAACGTCTGCGGCACGGTCATTCCGAAGTATTCCTTCACCAGCCAGAAGCCGCCGTCGTTCACGTGCGAGAGGATCAGCGACCCCGCGCCGGTCGCCAGCACCAGCAACTCGGGGCGCACACCGCCCGCGGTGCCCACGGCCGCCGCCGCGATCGGCGCGATGATGCCCGCGGCGGTGGCCATCGCCACCGTCGCCGAACCCGTCGCCACACGAATCAACGCCGCCACCAGCCACGCGAGAATCAGCAGCGGCACGTGCGCGCCGGTGGCCACATCGACGATCGCCTTCGACGCGCCGCTGTCGATCAGAATGCGCCCGAAGCCCGCGCCCGCGCCCACCACCAGCGTGATGCTCGCGGTCGGCGCGAGACATTCGTTGGTGAACTTGAGGATCTGCTCGCGGTTGAAGCCGCGCGCCTTGCCGAACGTGATGAAGCTCAGCAGCACGGCCAGCAGCAACGCCATGTCCGGATGGCCGATCAGCCGCAGCACGTTGTTCGCCGTCGACTTCGCCGGCACGATCGCGTCGGCCCAACTGCCGACCAGCATCAGCAGCACCGGCAGCAACACCGTCAGCAGCGTGATGCCGAAACCCGGCAGTTCCTGCTGCGAACGTTTTGCGTCCTGCTCGATGAACTGCTGCGCCATGGGGTTCACGCCGTCGAGCACGACGAACCGCGCGATCAGCTTCGAGAACAGCGGCCCCGCCAGCGCGGCGGTCGGAATCCCGACGATCAGCGCATAGAAGATCGTGTGGCCGATGTCCGCGTTGTACGCGGTCACCGCGAGCAGCGCGGCCGGGTGCGGTGGAATCAGACCGTGCACGACGGAGAGCCCCGCCACCATCGGAATGCCGACGCGGATCATCGACGTGCCGGTGCGTTGCGCGACGTTGAACGCGATCGGAATCAGCAGCACGAAACCGACTTCGAAAAACACCGGCAGGCCGACCAGAAACGCGATGCACATCATCGCCCAATGCACGTTCTTCGGTCCGAACACACCGATCAGCGTGCGCGCGATCCGCTCCGCGCCGCCCGACTCGGCCATCATCTTGCCGAGCATCGTGCCGAGCCCGACGACGATCGCGATATGGCCGAGCGTGCCGCCCACGCCGGTTTCGAACGACTTGAGAATCGACGTCGCCGGCATGCCGACAGCCAGCGCCAACGCCACCGACACCACCATCAAGGTGATGAACGGATTCATCTTGAAGCGCGCGATCAGCACGACCAGCGCGATGATCGCGATCAACGCATAGACGAGTAACAGACTTCCTTGAACGGTCGCCATAGGTGCTCCTGAATGGATGGAACCGCGCCGCCGCGCACGCGTCGAGCGCGTGGCGGTTCGATTGCCGTCGACGGCGCGGGCCGCGTGCTTAGAATTTGTGGCGGATGCCGGCGACGGTCACGAACTGGCCGTTGTTGCTCGACGGATTCGAAATGCCCTCGACCCAGGCATGCGAGCCGGACGCGCGCTGGTAGATGCCGTTCAGGTACAGGTCGGTGGTCTTCGACAGGAAGTACTCGCCGCCCACGCTTAGCTGGTTGTAGTGCGCGTTGCCCGCGGTCGTGCCGCTCGCGTTCTGAGTGGTGTAGATGTAGCCGAGCGCGAGCAGCGTGGCCGGCGTGAGCTGATACTTCAGGCTCGCCTCGTAGTTGGCGAAGCGCAGGCTGCCGCCGGTCAGCAACTGGAATTGCGAGTTCGTGTACAGCAGCGCGACGGTCGCCGGGCCGAACACGTAGGCGCCGCCCGCGCCCCACACCTGGTTGCGCTTCACGCCGCTGATGATCGACGAGCTGGTGCCGTAGTAGTTATCCGACGGTGCCGCGCCGGCCGTGTTGCTGGCCGGCTGGTTGACCAGCGAGTACGCCGCGTCGAGGCGCAGCGGACCGTTCACGTAGTCCGCGCCGACGCTCCATGCGCGGTTGTTGGCGAATTCGCCCGCGGTATTCGAGAACGCGTACATCGCGTTCGCGGTGAAGCCCGCGATGGTCGGCGTGGTGTACTTGACGGCGTTGTCGGTGCGGTACGTGTTGTTGATGTCGTCGTTGTCGTAGATCGCGTTGCCGTACTGGCTCATCGCGCCGACGCCGTTGATCTGCAGGTTCGACAGACAGTCCTGCACGCTGTTGTACTGACGGCCCAGCGTGATCGTGCCGGCCTTGTCGTTGGCGAGCGCGACCCATGCGCTGCGGCCGAACATGCGGCCGCCCTGACCCGATGCACCCGACTCCAGGCTGAAGCCGTTCTCGAGGCGGAACATCACCTTGTTGCCGCCGCCCAGATCTTCCGTGCCGAGCAGACCCCAGCGCGAACCCTGCACGTTGCCCTGGGTCGCCTGCCAGGCCTTGTCGCCCTTCTGGTTATTCGTGAAGGTGAAGCCCGCGTCGACGATACCGTAAAGCGTCACGCTGCTTTGCGCGTGAGCGGCTTGCGCGGCGAGGCCTGCCGCGGCGAGAGCGAGCGTGGTACGAAGGATCTGCTTGTGCATCATGGTTTCCTCAAGTCGTGAGAGAGTGACGAACGCCGGTCACATCGCAGTGTTCCGGCGATATTTGGAGTACTAAACAGGCAAGTCAAAGCGGCGCCGGACTGGCGCCCGGCGCGGAGGTGCAACACAGTTATCGATGTGGCGGGCGTTGGCCAACACCCGCCGGAAGATACTCCGGCCCGGACTCGGCCCCGGACTCAGTCCGGCCAGTTGCGGCGCGCGGCCAGCCGGCGCGCGTCGCGTCGATGGAACGGCGTGACGACCGGTTCATCCGCGCCACGCGCCCGTTCCAGCTCGGCCAGAATGCGCGCGAGCACGACCTGCTCCTCGCCCGGATGCAGATTGCACGGGTCGAGAAAGAAGAAATGCAGTTCCGCTTCGTGATCGCGCACGATCACCGGCGCCTCGCCCTCGGGCGGACGCGCGAGCGCATCCGCGAGATCCCATGCGGAGATGCCGGCCTGTTTCGGGTCGATATGCAATTTCAGACGGTCGAGCGGATTGCCGGTCGGATCGGCGTCGATTTCCGCCCACACGCCGTCGCAGCGATTCAGCGATTCGCGCCACAGCGTCAGATAGCCGCGCTCGCGGGCGCGAACCGCGACGTGATCGCGCTGCCGCCACTGTTCGAGCGCGACGATCGTGCCGACGATACCTTCCTTGCCGACCTTCATGCCGCGGCCGATGCCGCCGTTCTGGAAATACGCGGCACGGACCAGCTTTTTCGTGCCCGCGACGATGCCGGCCGTCAGGCCGCCGAGAAATTTGTGCGCCGAATACAGCGCGAGATCCGCGCCGGCCGCGATGAAACGCTTGAGGTCGTATTCGGAAGCCGCGTCGACGATCACCGGCACGCCACGCGCATGCGCCAGCGCGACGAACTCCTCGAACGGAATCAGCCCGAACTGCACCGTATGATGCGAGACGACATACAGCGCGGCAGCCGTGCGCTCGTTGATGGCGGCGTTCAACTGGTAACCGTGCGCCTCCGTGGCCGCCCCGACCGGGACCACGCGCGCCCCCGACAGGCGGATCGCCTGATCCACCGGTGCGCCATAATTGACGAGATGGCCGGTCTGGATCACCACTTCATTGCGCAGCCCGGTGGTGTCCGGCAGTCGCTCGATCAGGCCGAGGTCGTCGCCGGTCATCGCGGCGGCAATGCCCAGCGTGATCGCCGCCGAACACGACGCGCTCACGTAGCCGGCCTCGCTGCCGCACGCATCGGCAATCGCCGCCGACGCCTTGCGTTGCAGATCGTCGATCTCGACGAAGTGCGGCAGTATGTGCGCCACCGCGTCGATCACCGGCGCGCCGACGCTGGACGCGCCCAGACTCGTCATCGTGCCCGAGGCATTGATGACGGCGCGTAAGCCATAACGAGAGCGAATGTCCATGAAGCGCCTCCAACCTGGTATTTCTTAATTATGGAATATATGTTGTAATTACGGATCAGTCTAGCATACAATCCCCCTGCGTCAACTGGACAAAAACAACCTGCGACAGAGGAGCACGATGGCCCGCACGTCCCGACCTTCCGCGTCGGCAACCTCCGCCGAGAGCACACCTGTCGACCCCGCATCCGTCGACACCCCAGCGCACGCCGGGGCCGGCACGCCCGCGCCGCGCACGCGCACCAGCGCGCTCGACCGCGCGGTGCAGATTCTCGACGCGCTCCAGCAGGCGAACCGCCCCGCCACCGCGTACGAGGTCGCGCGCATGGTCGGCGCGCCGCTGTCCACGGTGTATTCGATCATCAACGATCTGGTGGACAAGAATCTGCTCGCGCGCCGTCTCGACGGCACGATCTGGCTCGGCTCGCGGCTGTACGGTTACGGGCTGACCTACGCGAGTTCGCTCGATTACTTCGCGGTCGCGCACGAGGAAATGGAGCGTCTGTCGGCGGAAGTCGAGGAGACCGTGCAGGTGTGCGGTCTCGAAGACGGCATGATGGTCGTGCAGCAGATGGCCGAGGGGCCGGGACATTTCCGCGTGACGTCGCGGGTCGGCAGCCGCGTGCCGCTGAACTGGACCGCATCGGGCCGGCTGCTGGTCGGTCATCTGCCGGACGCCGAGCGCGTCGCGTTCTTCGCGCAGCACGCGCAAAGCTCGCCGACCGGCCGCGCGGAAACGCGGCCCGAGGTGCTCGCGCGGATCGCCCGCGAAGCGCTCGACGCGAGATTGTCGATCCAGATCGGCGAATCGGACGCGTCGGTGGCCTGCCTCGCGGCGCCGGTGCTGGATAACAGCGGCGCGTGCGTGTTCACCATTTCGATCGTGATGCCCGAGGCGAAGGCCGAACTCGGCACCGAACGTTTCGCGCAAGCCGTGCAGACGGTGGCCGCGCGCATCGAAACGCGCCTCGGCTGGCGCCGCCGCGATGCGGAACCGGCTGCCTGACCGAACCACACGCCAATCCACGCCGGTTCAAACAACCTGATAACCGCTCACCCTCACGACTCCATTCGATGAACTGCTACGACCGGCTGCACACGCGCGGCCTCAAGCTTCCGCAAGTGCCGACGCCGATCGGCAACTTCACGCACTGCACGCGCGAGGGCAATCTGCTGTTCCTGTCCGGCCAGGGGCCGCTCGACGAACGCGGCGAACTGCTCACCGGCAAGGTCGGTGCGACCGTCAGCGCGGAAGAAGCGTACCGTCACGCGCAACTGGTCGGTCTCAATCTGCTGGCCGTGCTGCACAACGAACTCGGCGATCTGCGGCGCGTGAAGCGCGTCGTCAAGCTGCTCGGCATGGTCAACGCGGCGCCGGATTTCACCGAGCATCCGCGCGTGATCAACGGTTGCTCGGATCTGTTCGTCGACGTGTTCGGCGACGCGGGACGTCACTCGCGCTCGGCGGTCGGCGTGGGTTCACTGCCGGGCAATATTACCGTCGAGATCGAGGCGATCGTCGCGGTCGCGGACTGAATTTCCGTCCGCTGTTCGCGGGGTCGCTCGCGGGCCGGTTTGCAGTCTGGTGGTTGCGCCGCCGCTGCAATACTTATTTCCTCAATTTTCCCCAACTCACCAATACTTCACAAAAGTTACACAGGTCAGCGACTATCCTTCGGCATCGCTGACCTGGGCACATGACTGCCCCGGCGCTCCCCCCGTGCTGGAGACATTGCCATGTCCTTTGCGTCGAAGCCGACAGTTTCCTCGCATCGCAAACGTTTGACTTACGGGCTGTTCGCCGCCGCGCTGTGCACGCTTTGCACGCTGAGCGCCTGCGGCAACGACGACGACGCGCCGGCCCGCGGTCAGACGAACGCCAACGCGATGACCGCCGGCAACGACGGCGCGAATGGCAACGCCAGCACGAGCAACGACAACGCGAACGGCCCCGGCGCCGCGCAGTTGTCGGCGAACCCCGCATCCGTAGCACCCGCACCCGCAGCACTCGCGATTCAAAGTCCAGCACTGCCCGCCTCAAGCGCCGACCCGGCATTGTCCGCCGCCGCGTCGACGCCGCTCGCCACGCCCGTCATCCACACCGTGGATTGAGTTTCGCGCCTTGCCCGGCGCATGGCTCACGCTCGCGCGCCGGGTGCCTCGTTCCTCTTTCGAAGATCGACCGCCCATACCATGACCTCAAAAAATCGCCGTGATTTTCTGCGCTCCGCCGCGCATGCCGCCGGTTCCGCCACCGCGCTAAGCATGTTGCCGCTGGGCATCCGCAACGCCCTCGCCATTCCGGCGAACAACAAGACCGGCACGATCCGCGATGTCGAGCACATCGTCGTGCTGATGCAGGAAAACCGTTCGTTCGACCACTACTTCGGCACGCTGAAGGGCGTGCGCGGTTTCGGCGATACGCGCGCGATCAACCTGCCGAACGGTCAGCCGGTGTGGTACCAACCGCTCGCCGCGGATGCGGGTTACGTGCTGCCGTTCCGCCCGAGCGCGCCGAACCTCGGCCTGCAATTCCTGCAGGATCTCGCGCACGACTGGACCAGCACGCACGCAGCCTGGAACGGCGGCCGCTACGATCAGTGGGTGCCCGCCAAGGGCACCACGACGATGGCCTACCTGACGCGCGACGACATTCCGTTCCACTATCAACTCGCCGACGCCTTCACGATCTGCGACGCGTACCACTGTTCGCTGATGGGCCCGACCGATCCGAACCGCTACTACATGTGGAGCGGCTGGGTCGGCAACGACGGCAGCGGCGGCGGCCCCGTGATCGACAACTCGGAACTCGGCTACGGCTGGTCCACGTACCCGGAAGTGCTGCAAAGCGCGGGCATCACGTGGAAGATCTATCAGGACATGGGCACGGGTCTGAACGCGAGTGGCTCGTGGGGCTGGACGCAGAATCCGTACATCGGCAACTACGGCGACAACTCGCTGCTCTACTTCAACCAGTACCGCAACGCGCAGCCGGGCAATCCGCTGTACGACAACGCGCGCACGGGCACCAACGCCGCGCAGAGCGACGGCTACTTCGACATCCTCAAGCGCGACGTGCAGAACAACGCGCTGCCGCAAGTGTCGTGGATCGTCGCGCCGGAAGCGTATTCCGAGCATCCGAACTGGCCGTCGAATTACGGCGCGTGGTACATCGATCAGGTGTTGCAGATTCTCACGTCGAACCCCGAGGTGTGGAGCAAGACCGTGCTGCTGATCAACTACGACGAGAACGACGGCTTCTTCGACCACATGGCGCCGCCGTTCGCGCCGGCGTCGAGCGCAAACGGTCTGTCCACCGTCGACACCAGCAACGAAATCTACGCCGGCAGCGGCAGCACGCCGGCAGGCCCGTACGGCCTCGGCCCGCGCGTGCCGATGCTGGTGGTGTCGCCGTGGTCGAAGGGCGGCTACGTGTGCTCGGAACTGTTCGACCATACGTCGGTGATCCGCTTCATCGAAAAGCGTTTCGGCCACGACCATAACCTCGGCGAATCGAACATCACGCCGTGGCGCCGCGCGGTGTGCGGCGACCTGATGTCGGCCTTCAACTTCAGCAACCCGAACGACGCGTTCCCGACGCTGCCGAGCACGAGCGGCTACGTGCCGCCGGATCAGAACCGTCATCCGGACTACGTGCCGCTGCCGCCGGCGGTGCAGGCGGTGCCGAAGCAGGAGCCCGGCGTGCGTCCGGCGCGCGCGTTGCCGTACGAACTGTTCGTGCGCGTGCATGGCGAAGGTTCGGCCAACAAGCTGACCATGCGCTTCGTCAATACGGGCCGCACGGGTGCGGTGTTTCTCGTGTACGCCGCCAACAGCAGCGACGCGCCGCGCACGTACACGGTCGAAGCCGGCAAGCGGCTTCAGGATCAACTGCCGTGCAACGCCGACGGCACGTACGACTTCACCGTGTACGGTCCGAACGGGTTCCTGCGCCGCTTCGCGGGCAAGCCGGTCGCGCGCAGCTGGTGGAACGGGTCGGACATCGCGCGTCCGGAAGTGGCCGAAGGCTATGACGTGTCGAACGGCAATCTGCAATTGCGTCTGGAAAACGTCGGCAGCGCGCGCTGCACGTTCACGATCGTCAACGCGTACGACGCCGGCAAGCCGATCAAGCACTCGGTGCGCGGCGGCGATACGGATCAGGTCTACCTCGATCTGCGCAATGCGCACGGCTGGTACGACCTGGCGATCACCGTCGATACGGACCCGACGTTCGCGCGGCGCCTTGCCGGTCACGTGGAAACGGGCAAGAGCAGCATGAGCGATCCGGCGCTGGGGAGCTAAGTTGGGGCGCTGAGTCGAGGCGGCGCTTCGGGTTGGTGTTCCGGCTCGCCGCTTGAACCGCTCGAACCGCTTTAGCCGCTTGAACCGCCCGAAACACGCTGAACGAAACGGCCGCCGCGACTCGATTCGCGGCGGCCGTTTTTTCATCGAGCCGTCATGACATCACGCCGCCACGGCCGTCGTTCGCGACTCGCGTTTGCCTGCCTCGTCCGCGATGGTCTGCACGATGAACTCGGCGTCGCGCGCAATCCCCGAGAAGCGCCCCGATCCCCACGTATGCAGCCATGGCAGTCCGACGAAATACAAGCCGTCGATCGGCGTCACGCCGCGCGCATGGGCCGGATAACCGCGTCCGTTGAACACTGGCGCGTCGAGCCAGCTGAAATCCGGCGTGAAACCGATGCACCAGACGATCGCCGCAATCCCGCTGGCGTCGATGTCGAGCGTCGTGCGCTCCCCGGACGGCTGCCACACCGGTTCGTACGCGCCGCCGGCCGGCACATCGATCCCCTGCTTCGCGATGAAGCTGTCGATGCTCGCGTTGATGCGGTTATACACGGCGTCGGCCGCATCGAGACTGGCGGCCAGCGTCGGCGCGAAATGAAAGCGGCCGTCGCGCAGATCGTCGAGGCGGCCATACAACTCCATGCCCTCGGCGGCGAACCGGCGCAGATCGATATCGCGTCCGCCGTCGCGGCCGGTCACGTAGTGATTGGTGTTATCGCGCACCCCTTCGCGCAGCGGATGCTGTTCGACCGGCATGTCGTAATACTGCATGTCGGCGAGCCAGTCGACCACGTCGCGGCCGCGATAGAAGCGCGCGCAACGTGGCGCCTCGCCGACCGCGAGCACCACCTTGCGTCCGGCCAGATGCAGATCCTCGGCAATCTGCGCGCCGGATTGTCCCGTGCCGACCACCATCACCACGCCGTCGGGCAACGCCCGCGGGTTGCGATACGCGGACGACTGCATCTGCACGATCCGCGCGGGCAAGCGCTCGGCGAGGCGCGGCACGATCGGCGTGTGATAGCCGCCAGCGGCCACCACCAGTCGATCGGCGGTGAAGTCGCCCTGCGTCGTCGCGATCGCATATACGCCGTCGTCGCGCCGTTTCGCGCGTTTGACTTCGGTGCGTTCGAGCACCGGCGCGCCGACATGTTCGATGAATCCGTCGAGGTACGCGACGATCTCGTCCTTCTTCATGAAGCCGTGCGGATCGTCGCCGCGATACGGATAACCGGGCAGCGCGCATTGCCAGTTCGGCGTGACCAGACAGAACGCGTCCCAGCGCTGTTCGCGCCAGGTGTGCGTGACCGTGTTCTTCTCGACGACCAGATGATCGATGCCGGCCTGCGTCAGGTAATAGCTGATCGACAGACCCGCCTGCCCGCCGCCGACGACGAGCACGCTGTAATGTCCATCGGCGCGCGCGGGTTGTTCTCGATTCGACATGATGCGTCCTCTACGAAAATGAGCGGCTAGCTGAAACCGATAATCCTGACCGTCGCGCCGGGCCGGTCGCGATAGCGCGCCGCATCGCGTTCGATCTGCGCGAGCTGATCCAGCGCGGCCGAACACGCGAAGCCGTATTTCTCGCGCACCCGCTCCGACGCGATGCCGAGCGCCTGCCGCGAACGGGCGACGAATTCGTCGAGCGCGTACACGTCGCCCGCCGAGAAGAACTCGCCGACCACGCGCGACGGCGAATAGCAGCTCGCCTCTTCGCCGTCGGGCCATTGAATATGAAAGTGAGTGACGGGCATCGCGATTCCTCAACGCGTGGCGGGCAACGCATCGTCCGGCGGTTGCATCGCGGGTCGTTCGCTATCACCTTCGCCGGCCATGAACGCTTCACGCTCGAAGTCCCACAACACCGCCGTCTCTTCCCGCCGATGCAGAATCACCTGACGCGGCGCGTGAACCACACCGATCACCGAACACGCGAGCGAGCGTTCGTCGAACAGCGCCTGTACCGCCTCCACGTGATGTTCACGCACCGACAGCAGATAGCCGAAGCTCGGAAACGCCGTCACCCAACGCGACAACGGCACGTCATCCGGTTTCGGAATCCGTTCGAGGTCGATGCGCGCGCCCACCTGCGAGCACTCGAGCAACATCAACGCGGTACCGAGCGCGCCCGCCATGCTGATGTCCTTCGCCGCATCGCACAGCCCGCTTTCCGCGAGATGCGGCAACACGTCGAGATCGCCGCGCAGACGTTCCGGCGGCGCACCGGTCGACGCATTCCAGAACGGATACGGTTCTTCGAAGCGTCCGCGCAAATCGGCCGCCATCATCAAACGGTCGCCCGGCTTCGCGTGAAAACTCGACAGCAAGGTCTTCGCGCGGCCAACGATCGACACCGCCAGTTGCGCGGCCTCGCTGCGCGTATTCGTATGACCGCCGACAATCGGCACGCCATACGCGGTGGCGGCCGCGGCCATGCCAGCCAGCACGTCTTCCGCCGCGCCGAGGCCCGGGCTCCACAACGCATCCACCACGGCCAGCGGACGGCCGCCCATCGCATAGATATCGCTGACGTTGACCATCACGCTGCTGTAGCCCGCGAACCACGGCATCGCGTCGACGAAATCGCTGACCATGCCTTCGATCGCGAACAGCAGATAGCCGTCGCCCTCCGCGAGCGCCGCGCAGTCGTCGCCGAGCGCGACCGCCTGATCGAGATCGCGGGCGCCGCGCGGCAGACGTCTCGCCAGCGCATCGACCACGCCGGCGATATCGGTCTTGTGCAGAAAGCCGCGACTCGCGCGCAGACCGGCGACCAGTTCGGCGACACTCATGCCGCGCTCCGTGCGCCAACCTCGGCCGCGTCCGAGGTTGTGGCTTCCGCTCGTGGAGACACGACCTGCGTGCGCGTGACAAAACCGCCGTTCGGCGTGGTGCACGGCGGATACCAATCCAGTTGCGCCCGCATCAAATGATGCGGACGGCCGAGCAGCGTTTCCTCCGCGAGCGTGTCCCAATGCATCGCGTTAAAGAGCGGCACGTTCTGGCTCTGTACATGGGCGAGGAAGGTCTCGCAACCCAGCGCATGCGCGCTGCTGACTGCGAGCCGGATCAGCGTCGCGCCGATCTTGCCGTGACGCCGGAACGCCGCGTGCACCGCCAGCCGCGAACCGAACCACACGTTGCCGCGATCGCGATGAATGCGCACGGTGCCCACCACCTGCTCCGGCATGCCGGCCACGCAACTGAGCGCGACCAGTTGCTGCGCGTGGCGGTCGATCTCGTCGCGATCGTCGCCGACGAAAATGCCCTGCTCGATGCAGAACACCGCGCGCCGCAAGCGGAACGCCTGCTCCGCTTCCCAGTCGAGCGTGGTCCACTTGATGCGGAATTCGTTCGGCGTATAAGGCGTAGCGGGAATGCGAGGCGCGTGGCGTTCATCGCTGACGCGCCCGCTCCGGGCTTCCGCATCCGGCGCCAGACCGGCAATCGCTTCACCAAACATGCTCACACCTCGTACGATGAAAGCGACGAACACGCGCCGCATTTGCCGCAGCCAGCCTTGATATCCGACGAACGCATCGCCGCCTCTTTCAGCATCGCGCCGAGCGGTTGCAACACGGTCTTCATGAATGCCGGCGTCGGTGCGGGATGATCTTCGAGCGGCGTGCCGCTGATCGGCACGAACGGCACCACGAACGGATACACGCCGAGCGCGATCAACTCGCGCGACATCGCGAGCATCGCTTCCGCGCTATCGCCCAGGCCCGCGAGCAGGTAGGTGCTGACCTGTCCGCGCCCGAACACCGCGACCGCCGCCTTGAACGCATCCATGTAGCGCGACAGCGGCACGCTCGCCTTGCCCGGCATGATGCGTTCGCGCAGCGCGGGCGTCACCACTTCCAGATGCATGCCGAGCGTATCGATGCCGCTCGCCTTCATGCGCGCGAACCAGCGGTCGTCGTCGGGCGGTTCGCATTGCGCCTGGATCGGCAGATCCACCGCGGCCTTGATCGCGAACGCGCTGTCGCACAGTATCTGCGCGCCGCGATCCGGCGTCGGCGGCGTACCCGTGGTCAGCACCATGTGCTTCACGCCGTCGAGCAACACCGCCGCGCGCGCCACTTCCGCCAGTTGCTCCGGCGTCTTGCGCGCGATCGTGCGGCCCGCCGCGAGCGACTGGCCGATCGCGCAGAACTTGCAACTCTTGCGGCGGCTCTCGTAGCGGATGCAGGTCTGCAATACCGTGGTCGCCAGTACGTCCGCGCCGTGCAGCGTGGCGATCTGCGCGTACGGCACGCCGTCGAGCGTCTGCATGGCGTAGAAACGCGGCGCCTTCGGAAAGCTCACGCTGGCGATCGGGATCGTGCCGCGCAGCAGCGCGCTCGTGCCCGCCGCGTCCGGCGTCTGCGCGACGAACGGCGAATGCCATGCGCTGCTCGTATGCACGGGCACCATGATCGTCACGCCGTCCACCGTCACGGCCTTGTGGTCGGACGGCCCCGCGCCGCCCCGGCGGCTTGCCGCGCCCGCATCCGGCGACACCAGCCGCAGGCCGGCCGACTGCAACTCAGTCATCAATTGCCGGCTCGCGGCCGACGGCGTCTCGCTGGCGTTCATCGCCTTCTCCGGTGGAAAGGAAATCGGTATCGGCGGCGCCGGACCACGCCGGCATCGGCGCGACGGTTCCGGCGGGCCGCCGGTTGATCGCGAGACTCAGCAACTCGGGACGCGCGTAATGGCCGACCGAATCCATCATCCGCTTGCGCTTGGTGATCAACGCCATGTCGAGATCGGCGATCACCATGCCCTCGCCCTCGCGCAACGGCGGCGCGAGGTGCTGCCCTTCCGGCGACACGATCGCGGTATTGCAGCCGCCACGCAGCGCCTTCTGCAAACCCGGGTCGGCGCTCACCGAGGCAATCTGCGCCTCGCTCAGCCAACCGGTCGCATTGACGACGAAGCAGCCCGACTCCAGCGCGTGATGACGGATCGTCACCTCGATCTGATCGGCGAAGATCGGCCCCACCAGCGAACCCGGGAACTGGCTGCAATGAATCTCTTCGTGCTGCGTCATCAGCGCATAGCGCGCGAGCGGGTTGTAATGCTCCCAGCAGGCGAGCGCGCCGACCCGCCCGAGCGCCGTGTGCGCAACTGTCAAGCCGGCCGCGTCGCCCTGCCCCCAGATCATCCGTTCGTGAAACGTCGGCGTGATCTTGCGGCGCTTGAGCAGCAGGCGGCCGTCCACGTCGAAGATCAGTTGCGTGTTGTAGAGACTGCCGTGATCGCGTTCGTTGACGCCGAGCACCACGACCATGCGATGCAACCGCGCCTGCTCGGCCACCGCCTGCGTGACCGGACCGGGCACCACCACGGCCTGCTCGTACAGCTTCATGTGCTCGGCGCCGGATGCGACCGGCGGCCTCACGAACGAAAAGTACGGGTAATACGGCACGAAGGTCTCGGGAAAGACGATCAGTTGCACGCCTTCGCGCGCGGCCTTGCCGATCGCCTCGCACACCTTGTCGAGCGTGCCGCCGGCGCGTTCGAAGTCGGGTGCGATCTGCACCGCGGCGGCTCGCACCACGCGTTTGCCGGGCATGTCTGATTTCTCGGCCATGGTGATCACCCGCGCTCCGTCAGACCGTCCATGTGTGAATGACCAGTGCGTTGTCCTTGCGATGCAGTAGCTGCAGATCGAGCACGTCGAGCGGATTGATCGGGCGGATGCCCTCGATCAGCGAAGCCTCGCCATGCCCGTAGAGCGCCTGCAATGCAAAGCGGCACGCGTAGACCTTGCCGCCCTCTTCCATGAACTTCGTCAGTTGCTTGTTGAAGTTCAGGTGACCGGGAAACGCCTCGTCGCCGAGTGTCGGGAAGCCGCGTTGCAGACCGAGCGTGACGCCCGGCCCATACAGCAGCACCGAGGTCTCGAAGCCCTTGCGTTGCAGACGCGTGGCCTGCAGCATGTTGACGAAGCCGATCGAGCCTTCGAACGCGACCGTATGAAACGTGACGAGCGCCTTTTCTCCGGGTTCGGCTTTCACATCCTCGAAGACTTTCTCCTCGTAGTCGACGAGATAGTCGCCCTTCTGATGCAGCGGTTTATTGACGGCTGGCATGACACTCTCCGATCAGGTTCACTAAGTAAAGTCCGGCGCGCTTCAAGTTCTCACGCACGGTCCTTAATGCAACGCCCATGCCATTGATCGGCCGCGCGAATGCGATCAATCGACAATCAATTCCGCCTCGATTCGAAGTCCGACACAAAATTTTTTAGGTGCGAAGTTTGCATACAGCGCAGCACGGCCGCGCCGGCGCCTTCGCCGCGTTGCCGGCGCACCAGCCGGGTGCGATTGCGTGGTGAACGCGTGTCGGCGTGGTGCAGTCATTCACCACGGGCGATCAATCCGATCATTGCGCGCGCATCGATCCGATCAACCGTCGTCCTGTCCAAAGCGCAGACTGCACACGATGAATAGCCCGACCCATCACTGGATCAAACGTCTCGCCGACCTTCGCAAGCCGGCCTATCTCGCGATTCCCGATCTGATCGAGGAAGACCTCGCCACGGGCCGGCTGCGTCCGCGCGACCGCCTGCCCGGTCTGCGCGATCTCGCCGAGGAACTCGCGCTGAACTACACGACGGTCGCGCGCGCGTACGCGGAGGCTCGCAAGCGCGGCCTGCTCGATTCGCGCGCGGGCAGCGGCACGTTCGTGCGCGGGCGCACCGCGACCTTGCCGCTCACGGGCGGCAGCAGCATCGAAATGTCGATGAACACGCCGCCCGAACCGCCCGACTACGCGAACCGTTTGCGCGACTCGGCCGCGCGCCGCATGGCCGAGTGCGACCCTTACCAGTTGCTGCGTTATCAGGACTTCGGCGGATCGGCCGCCGATCGCGACGCGGGCGCCGCGTGGCTGCGCCGCCGCGTGCCGCACGCGGATGCGCAGAACGTGCTGGTGTGTCCCGGCATTCACAGCGCGCTGGTGGCGCTGGTGTCGCAACTCGCGCGGCCCGGCGGCACGATCTGTCTCGACACGCTCGCGTATCCGGGCATCAAGGCGATCGCCGCGCAACTCGGCGTGCGTCTGCAGGCGCTGCCGCGCGACGACGAAGGCCCGCTCGCGCACGCGTTCGAAGCGCTCTGCAAAACCGACAAGCCGTGCGCGTTCTATTGCAATCCGACCTTGCAGAATCCGAGCACGCTGACGCTCACGCACCAGCGCCGCGAGGCGCTGGCCGATGTCGCGCTGCGCTACAGCGTGCCGCTCATCGAGGACGACGCGTATGCGATGCTGCCGCACGGCGCGCCCGATGCGCTCGCCACGCTCGCGCCCGAGTTGACCTACTACGTGACGGGTATGTCGAAGAGTTTCGGCGCCGGCTTGCGCGTCGCCCATCTGCATGCGCCGACGCCCCGGCAAACGCAGCGTCTGGCCGGCGCGCTGCGCGCGACCACCGTGATGGCGAGTCCGTTCACGGTGACGCTCGCCACGCAATGGATCGTCGACGGCACCGCGCTCGACATGCTCAACGCGATCCGTCACGAGTCGCGCGCGCGTCAGGCGATCGCCGCGCGGCAACTCGAAGCGTGGCCGTTCGACGCGCATCCGGACGGTTTTCATCTATGGCTGCCGGTGCCCGCGGCGAGCGGCTGGAGCGCATCCGAACTCGCGCTGCAATTGCGCAACCAGGGCATCGCCGCCGTCGCGGGCGCGGCATTCTCGACCGATGGGAATCCGCCCAACGCGATGCGCGTATGCCTCGGCGGTTCGAAGACGCGCGACGAATGCGCCGAGGCCTTGCATATCGTCGCGGAGACGCTCGACCATCCGCATCATCTGCACTCGCCGGTGATGTAGACCGATCTGTCTTCGCGGATTTTCGATGCGTCTTCGACGGGTCTTCGTCGGGTCTAGGACGGGTCTTCGTCGGGTCTAGGACGGGTCTTCGTCGACTTGCACGCGTTATCGTCAGACGAATACAACGCTTCGTGACCGGTGCAGCAGCTCGCCACGCCTTGCGCCATGCGGGTTTCCGCGCATGCTGAAAAGATCCGCGCGACGAAAAATTTTGTGTAGGATCGCGCCCAGCCGCCACAAGCGGCTCACGGGCGGCTCGCCGGCAGGTTTCCAGGGCCGCTGTCACAAACTGAAAGCATTACCTGCTCAAGTCCCAACTGCTCACGCCGTATACCTCCATGAGGCGCCCGCTTCACCGACTACGGCTCACTGCTCACTCCGAAAGACTCCCGACATGTTCTCTACCATTCGCGCGCGCATCGTCGCCCTGTGCGTCGCCATCGTTGTGGTTGCACTCGCCACCAACGCGGCGCTCAACTATGTCGTCGCCAATTCGTACAACGCCGACGCGATCGAAAGCAGTCTGAATGCAGTCGAAAGCGGTCACGCGGACGGGATCGACGACTGGGTCGTCACGCACAGCCAGATGATCAAGTCGTTGCAGGACACGGTGCTGCAACCCGATCCGACCGCGGCGCTCAAGCAGATCGCCGCCGCGGGCAAGTTCACCAACGTGTACGTGGGCTATGCGGACAAGACCACCAAATTCTCCGACCCCGCCGGCATTCCGCCCGACTACGATCCGACCAGCCGTCCGTGGTACAAGCAGGCCGCCGCCGCGGGCAAGCCGGTCGTCACGCCGCCGTACGTCGACGTGGGCACGGGCAAGCTGGTGGTCGCGTTCGCGGTGCCGGTGGTGCGCGACGGCGCGGTCAAGGGCGTGGTCTCCGGCGACGTCGCGATGGACAGCGTGATCGCCAACGTCAAGGCGATTCATCCGACGCCCGCGAGCTTCGGCATGTTGATCGACGCGAGCGGTCATATCGTCGCGCATCCGGATGCGAAGCTGACCCTGAAGCCGGTCTCCGATATCGCCCCGGCCCTGACCAGCGACAAACTGGCGGCGCTGTTCGGCGCCGAGCATCCGCTCGAAGTCGACGTGAACGGCAGCGCCAAACTGCTGCGCGCCCAGGCGATTCCGGGCACCGACTGGTACGCGGTGGTCGCGCTCGACAAGGCCGAAGCGACCGCCGGCATGCGTTCGCTGCTGACCGCCTCGCTGATCGCGCTGATCGTGATCGCCGGCATCGCGGCCGCGATCGTGGCCGCGGTCACCGCCGTGTCGTTCAAGCGCCTGTCGAACGTGCGCGACGCGATGGACGCGATCGGCTCGGGCGAAGGCGATCTGACCCAGCGTCTGCCGGCCGAAGGCAACGACGAAGTCGCGCAGATCGCGCGCTCGTTCAACACCTTCATCGACAAACTGAGCCACGTGATGCGGCAGATTCGCGACGCGAGCGAATCGGTGCGTGTCGCCGCGAATGAAATCGCCGCGGGCAACGTCGATCTGTCGGGCCGCACCGAATCGGCGGCGGCGAGCCTGCAGCAAACGGCCGCATCGATGGAAGAAATTACGTCGACCGTCACGCAGTCGGCGAGCGCCGCGAAGCAGGCCGACGACTCCGCCGTCTCCGCATCGCATGTCGCATCTCGCGGCGGCGTGGTGATCGCCGAAGTGATTACGACTATGGGCGAAATCGAACACGCGTCGGTGAAGATCGCCGATATCATCGGCGTGATCGATGGGATCGCGTTCCAGACCAACATTCTCGCGTTGAACGCGGCGGTGGAAGCAGCCCGTGCCGGCGAACAGGGCCGCGGTTTCGCGGTCGTGGCCGGTGAAGTGCGCAGCCTCGCGCAACGCAGCGCGCAGGCCGCCAAGGAAATCAAGGCGCTGATCGAATCGACGGTGGCAAGCGTCACGTCGGGCTCGGGTCAGGTGCGCCAGGCCGGCGAGACGATGACCGAAATCGTCAGCAACGTCGCCAACGTGACCACCATCATCTCCGAGATCACTCAGGCCGCGAACGAACAGACGCGCGGCATTCAGGAAGTGAATCGCGCGGTCAGCCAGCTCGACGAAATGGTTCAGCAGAACGCCGCGCTGGTCGAGCAATCGACCGCGGCCGCCGCCGCATTGCAAAGCCAGGCGGTAAGCCTCGCGGGCGCGGTCACGCAATTCAAGCTGGACTAACAAGAAACACGTACTACCGGTAAGCCGAAGGAAAATCGCAGTGACGTTTTATCGCAATCTGAAAATCGCCATCAAGCTGGCGTTGCTTGGCGCGGTGCTGCTCGCCGCGACCACGGTAGTCGGCCTCGAAGGCTGGCACGCGCTGACGCAAACCCACGCGTTGCAGGTGCAGTCCGCGCAGACCTTGACGCAATACGCGCAAGCCGCCGATACGGCGCGCGTCGCGCAGGTCGAATTCAAGAAGCAGGTGCAGGAATGGAAAGACCTGCTGCTGCGCGGCGCGGACCCGGCGGCGTTCGCGAAGTATCGTGACGCATTCAATCAGGAAGGCGGCACGACCCACGCCGCGCTCACGCAATTGAAGGATCAGTTGAGCGCGCTCGGCGCGAACGCGGACGGCGTCGACAAGGCGCTCGCCACCCATGCGTCGCTGCAGGACAGCTACCTGGAAGCGCTCAAGCATTACGACGCCGCCGATCCGAATACCGCGCACGTGGTCGACGGACTCGTCAAGGGTATCGACCGCGCGCCGACGGCCGCGATCGACGACATCGTCGCGTCGGTGATGCGTCAGGCGCAGGAGTCGAACGTGCGTACCACCGAAGCGGCGCAAAGCGCGTACACCCTCGCGTGCGTGCTGCTGTTGACGGTGGTGCTCGCCTCGCTCGGCGTCGGCGCGTTCGCGGTGTGGTTCCTCAGCCGCAGCATCACCGTGCCGGTCAAGCAGGCAGTCGGCGTCGCGCAAGCGGTGGCGGCCGGCGATCTGCGCGCGGATGTCGCCGTGATGAGCCGCGACGAAACCGGCCAGTTGCTCGTCGCGCTGAACGAGATGAATCATCGCTTGCGGCATATCGTCAGCGAGATCCGCGAAGGCGCGCACACCATCTCGTCGGCCACCCAGGAAATCGCCGCGGGCAACCTCGACCTCTCCGCCCGCACCGAGGAACAGGCCGCGTCGCTCGAGGAAACCGCCGCGTCGATGCAGCATTTCACCGACTCGGTTCAGCGCAACGCGGACAACGCGCGCGAAGCCACCTCGCTCGCGCAAACCGCCGCGCAAGCCGCGCGCGAAGGCGGCGTGGTGATGAGCGACGCGGTGCGCACCATGGATCAGATCAACGTCGCGTCCAAACGGATCGTCGATATCATCGCGGTGGTCGAGGCGATCTCCGCGCAGACCAACATTCTCGCGCTCAATGCCGCGGTCGAAGCGGCACGGGCCGGCGCCCAGGGTCGCGGGTTCGCGGTGGTGGCGAGCGAAGTGCGCAGTCTCGCGCAGCGTTCGGCCGATGCCGCACGCGAGATCAAGACGCTGATTCGCGAATCGGTCGCGACGATCGATGCCGGCACCGAACTGATCAATCGCGCGAGTACGACGATGGAAGGCGTGGTGCAGAGCGCGGGCAGCGTGACGCGTATCGTCGAATCGATCGCGACGGCCAGTGTCGATCAGGCGACGGGTATCGCCGAAGTCAACGACGCGGTCAACCAGATGGACCAGGTCACGCAAAGCAACGCGGCGCTGGTCGAGCAGGCCGCGGCGGCCGCCGACTCGGTGCAGAGCAAGGCATCCGGGCTGGTGCAGAGCGTGAGCTTTTTTCAGTTGGGCGCGGCCGCCTGACGAACCGGACCGCCTGACACATCAGGATTCGAAATCGAGCCCGCCGATCAACGCGACGGGCTCGCCCTGCGTATGCGACACGAAGTCCAGCTCGCGCGCATGGGTCCACGCGGCGAGCTTGCGCGGCAGCGCGGCCAGATAGCCCGCGAAGCGCGCCTCCCCCTCCTCGCCCATCAAGCGTTCGATCTCGTCGCTGTCCCACGTCAGATACAGATTCAGCGGATGCGCGTAATGCGCGTGGCCGGTGCCCTCAAGCAGCGCGGCATGAATCCGCACTCGGGTGGGATGCCCATGACCGCCGTACGGCAGCACGTCGGTCTGTACGTTCGCGGCCAGGCAGGCGGCGATCGCCGCCGCGATGCGCGGCGCGAACTGTTGGTCGAAACGGGCGGCACTCTCCGGACGCATGGCGATCTCCGACACTCTGCTCGATGAGCGAAGCATCGTAGCATGCACGCCGGATCGAACTTGTTGCCCTCACAGGGGTTTCCTATAATCCGCCGCTGGACCCAACAACAAGAGGCAGTGAATGTCGACTCTCCGGCTGAAAACCCGGCTGCATCCCCGTATCGCGCTGTTGCTCGCCGCCGGCTGCATCGGCACGCACGCGATGGCGGCCGACCTGATCGCGACGAAATCCGGCGTGATGTGCGTGTCGCCGCAAGCGCTCGCGCAACTCACGCTGCCCAACGGCGAGAGCCGCAGTCACGGTGCGTCGGCCACGCCTGAACAACTGGCGCAGGCGCAAGCCGGCGGTTGCATCGACATTCAACCGGGTATCACGGTCAGCGTGGTGAGCGCGCGCAAGAATACGTCGGTGGTCACGTATCAGCGGCCGGGCGCGACGGCACGCGACACCTTCGTGATTCCGAACATCGATTTCTCGCCGGTGTTCGCCGACGATACGGCGGCGCAGCCGGGTGCGAATGTTCAGGCGACGGCGCAGGCATCGGCAGCAGCATCCAAAGCCGCAACGACCGCAACGCCGGCATCGGCATCGACCACCGCCCCGCCCGCCGGCTACCACGTCGTGCAACGCGTGCCAGGCGCTGACGGCGATTCCATCGAACTGCTCGAAGACGAGCGCGTGACGCCGGCGCTGCAAAAACAGCTGTGGGGCACCGGTGAATCGCAGGAAGCGCTGCCCGGCAACGATCCGAAGCCGCTCGCGAAGGCGCAGCTGCGTCTGGTGTCGGCGGCGGGCGCGATCGCGGCCACGCGGCAACTCGACTATCCGCTCGCGCGCGTCGAACCCGCGCCGCTTCATGGCTTGCCCGGCCCCGCGTTGTTCCTGACCGTCGATGCCAGCGCGCCGATGGGTTCCTACAGCGGCCCCGCGACGGAGGTTTTGATGCCGGCGCGGCAGTCCCTCGACACGGTGCGATACACCGGCGCCGACGGCAGGAGCGGTTCGCTGATTCTGGCGCGAACCGGCAAGGCGGACTGGAAGATTTCGCCGGCGCGCAAAGGTCAAGGCGCACCCGACGAGATTCAGCAAGTGTCGAGCAGCCCGAACTTCGACAGCAAGAAGGCGAACAAGGATAGCGACGACGACTTCGTGACGCGTTACGCGACCTTCCGTTTCGTCGACGGCAAATGGCAACTGGCGGAGCGTCAGCGGCCGGGTCTGTGGGAAAACGAAGGCGATTTCCCGAAGCGCAGTCTGTTTCCGTAATACTGAATCGAAGCGAAGCGGTGTGACGCAGTATTCGCCGTACTACATCACACCCGCGTCACACCGTCTTCAGCATCCGCGGCCGTGAGTCGTTCACGGCCGCCGCCAGCTCCGGCGCCGGCTCGGCCAGGCCCGCGCCCTTCTCCGTGCGCATCGACAGATAGCGCAGACAGCACACCCGCAGGAACGACGCGAAGTTGGTCGGCATTTCGCCGCGCAACGCGATCAGTTCGTCGTAGAGCTTCACCGCAAACTGGCTGGTGGTCATGCTCTCGCGCGCGGCGATTTCGTGCAGCACGTCCCAGAACAGGTTTTCCAGCCGGACCGTCGTGATCACTCCGTGAATCCGCAACGAACGGGTGCGCGATTCATACAGGATCGGATCGGCGTTGATATAGACCCCACACATGACGTTTGCTCCCAGTTGCGCGGCGCGCGGCGGCGGCGCATTCATCGCGCCGTCGCACGCTGCCGCTTGCCACGATGTACCACTCGCGTACCACTCACGTACTATCCACGCACCATCGCGCTACACCGCGCGCTTGCCCATCTGCGCGGCGATGTGATCGGCCTGCCGGATCGCCAGCGTGACGATCGTCATGGTCGGATTTTCCGCCGCGCCGGTGGTGAACTGACTGCCGTCCGAGATGAACAGGTTCGACACCTCGTGCGTCTGGCCGAAGCTGTTGCACACGCCGTCGTCGGCACGCGCGCTCATGCGTGCGGTGCCGAGATTGTGCGTGGACGGATACGGCGGCACGCGATACACCGTCTTCGCGCCGGCCGCTTCGTACACCGCGCTGCCCTGCTTGAACGCATGCTCGCGCATCGCCTCGTCGTTCGGATGATCGTCGAAATGCACGTTGGCGACCGGCTGCCCGTACTGATCCTTCACGTCCGTATTCAGGGTCACGCGGTTGCTGTCGCGCGGCATGTCCTCGCCGACGATCCACATGCCCGCCGTGTACGCATACTGATCCATCGCCTGCGTGAAGGTCGGCCCCCACGCGCCGGGGTTCAGGAAGGCCGCGTAAAACGGCAGGCCGAGCGAGATCGTCTCCATGTGATAGCCGCCCGCGAAGCCGCGCTGCGGATTGAACACCGCTTCGTCCTCGATGATGCCGGCCATCGTGGTGCCCTTGAACATGTCCACCTTGTCGTTGAACACCGCGTACACCGAGCCCGTGGTATGGCGCATGTAATTGCGGCCCACCTGCCCCGAACCGTTCGCCAGCCCCTGCGGAAATTTGCTGGAATGCGAGTTCAGCAGCAGACGCGGCGTCTCGATCGAATTGCCGGCCACTGCGACGATACGCGCTTTCTGCCGCTGCAGCTTGCCGTTGCCGTCGTAGTACAGCACTTCCTTCGCCTTGCCGCGCGCATCGGTTTCGATCCGCACCACATGTGCCTGCGTGCGCAGTTCCATATGACCGGTAGCCTGCGCGCGCGGTAGCTCGGTGTATAGCGTCGACCATTTCGCGCCGGTCCGGCAGCCCTGAAAACAGAAGCCGCGCTGGAAACAATGCGAACGATCGTCGCGCACGATGCTGTTGATCGCCATGTGGCCGGTATTGCATTCCTTGTAGCCGACCTTGGTCGCGCCGGCCGACATCACCTTGAAGTTGTTGTTGCCCGGCAAACCCGGCAGACCGTTGGTGCGCGTGACGCCCATCTTCGCCTGTGCACGGTCGTAATACGGATCGAGTTCCTCGCGGGTGAGCGGCCAGTCGAGCAGGTTGGCGTCCTTGACATCGCCATAGGTGGTCTTCGCCTTGAACTCGTGCGGCTGGATGCGCAGGCTCGCGCCGGCCCAGTGCGTGGTCGTGCCGCCCACCGTCTTGCAGATCCACGCAGGCAGGTTCGGAAAGTCCTTCGCCACGCGCCACGTGCCCGAGGTCGTGCGTTTGTCGAGCCACGACAGCATCTGGAACGCGCCCCACTCGTCGGTGGTGAAATCGCCCTGCGTGTGCCACTTGCCGGCTTCGAGCACCACCACGTCGATGCCTTTCTGCGCGAGTTCGTTGGCCAGCGTGCCGCCGCCCGCGCCCGAGCCGATGATCACGACGACCTTGTCGTCGTTGTGCGAGAACCGCACCTTGTTGTTGTCCTGGTTCATGTCTCGTCTCCAGTCAGCTATCCGAGGGGATCGGGCCGCTATCCGCGGCGGGCGGGTTCGGCAGCCACGACAGGCTGTCGAAGCCCTTGTACAGATACCCGCCGTCGCCCTCCGACGCGCCGTAGCCGAAATGCGCGTACGCCATCGTGTTCGCGTACAGCGAGACCACGGCCGTGCTGCGGATCGTGTTGAAGAACGGTGTGCCGGCCATCGCCGCGACGTCCTGCGCCTGCGCGGCGGCCCCGCGCTGGGTCCAGTCCGAGCCGGCTTGCGCGTCGAGTTGCTTGACGCCGTCCGCGAGTTGCCGGCGGATCGCGGGGTCCGCCTTCGCCTTCGCGTCGAGATCCTTGACCACCAGTGCGTAGACCGCGTTGTCAAGCGTCGGATGCGGATAGACCTGACGCGTGAACGCGAGGATCACTTCGCCCTGATGCGTGTCGAGTCCTTGCAGTTCGAGCGCCCACGCACGGCTCGGCGCGAGCGCCGACAGGATCGAGGACAGGGCCAGCGTCCCCATCAGCACGCCGGTGCCGCGCAGCAGTTCGCGGCGCGTCAGCGGAATGCGCAAGGCCGCCGAGGCCGCCTGCGCGGCGCGATGGGCATGATCGTGATCATGGTCGTGCGGGTGGGGATGAGGATGCGTGGGGCGTGCATGGTCGGACGCGACGATCGGAATGACCGTTGTTTTCATGTCTGTCTCCTTGTCGACCGGAGCGGCCGCTTTCGCTGCCGCTCCGGTCTTATGCAAACAACCTGCTGTGGGGGATAAAGCAACTACGCGCCGCGGCCGCCGGACTGATCTGTTCTATTGATAGTGGCCATGGCGCTCGAGCACTTCGATCTTGTAGCCGTCGGGGTCCTGAATGAAAAAGTAGCGCGCCAGCAATGCGCCGTCGTCGTCGTGAAACTCGCGCACGTCGTTGGGCGTCATGCCGAGGTCGACCAGGCGCTGCCGCTCGTTCTTCACATCGTCGACACAGAAAGCCACGTGACCGTAGCCGTCGCCGTGCGAATACGGATCGTCGCGGCCCTTGTTCCAGGTCAACTCGATTTCCGCGTCGTTCTCCGCGTTGCGTAGATAGACCAGCGAAAACTCGGGGAAGTCGAGCCGGTGCGACACGTCGAAACTGAAAGCCTTCTGATAGAACTGCAGCGAACGCGGCAGATCGTGCACGCGGATCATCGTGTGGATGAGTTTGGCCATCGGTGTCCCCTCCTCGTTTGATTCCAGTGTAGGAGGCGCGCCGCGCGGGTGGTAATGCACGGCTAAATCGCGGCGCGCACAGGGGCCAGGGACTTGCCCCAGGTTGTGCGTGACTCGCGGTTGACTCGCGGTGGCGGCGATCCCGCGCGCGACGCGCAGGTTGCAATGCAGCACGCGAGCGAGCGCGATGGCTTTTTTGCGCGACGCCGCCGAACCTCATCAGGCAAAACCCGCCCTCGCCGCCCCGCCAGCGCATCTCGACCGAAGCGCATTCGTATTTGACGCGAGGCGCTGCACAGGCGCCGTACTTTCCCTAACATTCGGCAGTGGATCACCTGTCGATAACGGAGCGTAGTGAAAGATGGAATTCGATACGAAGGTCGCGATCGTCGTGCTGGACGATCTGGCTGTCTGGCAAAAACTGAACGTCACCGCTTTTCTCGCGACGGGGATCGCGGGCGCCGCGCCGGAAGCGCTCGGCGAGCCCTACGAGGATGCCGCCGGGCGTCGCCACGCGCGCCTGCTCGGCCAGCCGATGATGGTCTATCAGGCGGATAGCGCGGGTTTGCTGCGCGCATTCCGTCAGGGCATCGAGCGCGAACTGACGCGTGCGGTCTACGTGCGTGCGATGTTCTCCACCGGCCACGATCAGGCCAATCGCGACGCGTTCCGCGCGGAGCCGGCGGACGCGCCTGATCTCGTCGGGATCGCGGTGCGCGGGCCGAGGAAGGCGGTCGATAAGGCGGTCAAGGGGTTGTCGCTGCACGCGTGAAGCGCGGCCGCGCTACAACGCGGGACTCGGCCCGCGCTCCAGATACGTGGTCAACGCGATATAGCTGCGCGTGCCGGTGAACCCCTCGATCGCATGAATCCGCGCGAGCAGCTGTTCGAGCGTCTGCGTGTCGCGCGTGCGGACTTTCAGCAGCATCGCGCTTTCGCCCGTCACCGTATGAATCTCCTCGACGTCGGACAGCTCCTTGAGCGCGAGCAGTTGCCGCGTCACGGCCCAGCTCGTGGTGTCCACATGCACGAACGCCAGCAGCGGGCGATTCAGACGCGCGGCGTCGAGCGCGGCGACCGTGCCCTTGATCACGCCGTCTTTCTTCAGGCGACGCGCGCGTTCGTGCACGGCCGGCGCCGACAGAAACAGCAGCTTGCCGAGTTCCGCGTAGGTACGCGTCGCGTCTTCGGCCAGCAGCGCGAGGAGCTTGCGATCGGTGTCGTCGAGTACGGCCGGCGCGGCGGGTTGCGCGCCAGGCGTCCTGAGCGACCTGGGCGCGCGTTTCGAGGGAGGACGAGGACTATCGCTCATGATGTCGGGTCGAGAGGATGCGTCATGAGGATTCAGCGCGCCGCGGCATCCGGTGGGTTGGGTGCGCCTTGCGTGCCGGGTTGTGCCGCGGCTGGCGTCAGACCGTCGCGTAACGCCTTGCGGATCACCTTGCCGGTTGCCGTCAACGGCAGACTGTCGACGAAGCGGATCTCGCGCGGATACTCGTGCGCGGCGAGCCGGGTCTTGACGTGCTGCTGGATCTCGCGCACCAACGCATCGTCGCCGACCACACCCGGCTTCAGCACCACGAACGCCATCACGATCTCGGTGCGTTCGCGATCCGGCGCGCCGATCACGGCCGCCATCGACACCGCCGGGTGACGCAGCAACGAATCCTCGATCGACGCGGGCCCGATCCGGTAGCCGGCGCTCGTGATCACGTCGTCGCCACGGCCGACGAAGCGGATGAAGCCGTCCGCGTCGCGCGTGCCGAGGTCGCCGGTGACGAGATAGCGGCCGCGATATTTGTCGCGCGTGGCCGCTTCGTTGCCCCAGTAGCCGAGGAACATCACCGGGTCCGGCGCGGCTACCGCGATATCGCCGATCGCGCCTTGCGGCAGTTCGTTGCCGTCGGCGTCGATGATCGCGACGTGGTGCCCCGGCACCGCGCGGCCGATCGCGCCGAAGCACGGCTCGAACAACGCCGCGCACGACGACACCACCACGTTGCATTCGGTCTGCCCGTAGAACTCGTTGATGGTGACCCCCAACGCCTCGCGCCCCCAGCCGATCAACTCTTCGCCGAGCGATTCGCCGCCGCTCGCCACCGAGCGCAACGCGAGCGGCCAGCGCTCGGGATGCGGAACGCCGCGCATCATCTTCAGCGCGGTCGGCGGCAGAAAGGTATGCGACACCGCGTGGCGCGCCATCAGATCGAACGCGGCCTCGCCGTCGAATTTCGCAAAGCGGCGCGCGAGCACCGCGACACCGTGATGCCACGACGGCAGCAGCACGTCGAACAGACCGCCGATCCATGCCCAGTCGGCGGGTGTCCACATCAGCGTCGCGTGCGCGGGAAAACCTTGTTGCGAGATCTCGACGCCCGGTAGATGTCCCGGCAACACGCGGTGCCCATGCAACGCGCCCTTCGGTTTGCCGGTCGTGCCCGACGTGTAGATGATCACCGCCGGATCGTCGGCGCCGGTGTCGGCGGGCGTGAACGCGGCGGGCGCGCTTCGCAATGCATGCCAGAACGAGCGCACGGGAGTGGCTTGAGCGTCGTCGCTGGCGCTAGCGTTGTCGTTGTCGATATCCACGCTGAACACGTCGCGCAGCGCGGGCAGCGCGCCACGAATCTCGGCGACCTTCGCGACGCCCGCGCGATCGGTAATCAACGCGACCGCGCCGCTGTCGCCGAGCCGATGCTCGATCGCATCGATGCCGAACAGCGCGAACAGCGGCACCGCGACCATGCCTGCCTTGTACGCAGCCAGATGCGCGACGGCGGTTTCGATGGATTGCGACAGAAAGATGCCGATGCGCTCGCCGCGTTGCGCGCCCGATGCCAGCAGCGCGTTGGCGAAACGATCCGACAACGTCTTGAGTTCATCGAAGGTGTAACGGGTCGTGCTGCCGTCGGCATCTTCGACGATCAGCGCGAGGCGTGCGGAACCGTCGGCCCATTTATCGCAGACATCCACGCCGATGTTGTAGCGCGGCGGAATCCGCCACGCGAAACGGCTCGTCAGCGAATCGTAGGTCTGGCCGTCGAGATTCATCGTGTCTGCTCCTGCAAGCCGGTCGGCGGTTGATAGCGGGGAAAGCCGTTGTATTCGATCGTACGCCCGGCGGCGGGCAGCGGAAATGAATGGCGCGCGTTCGGCACGCCGCCGTCCACGCGGATCACCGTGCCGTTGATGAAGGCCGATGCCTCCGACAGCAGAAACACCGCCGCGCCGGCCAGTTCGGATTCGGTGCCGAAGCGCTGCAGCGGCACCTTGCGCTTCAGCGAACGCAGCAACGCCTGATAGTGTTCGTCGTAACTGTCCATGCCGGCGGACGCGATCCAGCCCGGTGCGACCGCGTTGACCCGCACGCCCGCGTGGCCCCATTCGCAGGCGGCCGTCTCGGTGAAATTCCACACGCCCGCGCGCGCCGCGCCGGAGTGGCCCATGCCCGGCATGCCGCCCCAGATGTCGGCGAGCATGTTGACGATCGCACCACCGTGGTCTTGCATCCACTGCGTGTAGCACTCGCGGGACATCAGAAAGGTACCGTGCAGATTGTTGCGGACCACCGCGTCCCAGCCGTTCAGCGAAATCTTTTCCAGCCTGGCGGGAAACTGCCCGCCCGCGCAGTTGAACAAGCCGTCGATCCGGCCGAGGTCGCGAACGATTGACGCGATCGTGTCGCGCACCTGCTGTTCGTTGCGGATGTCGCAGGGAAAGATTCGATGACCGCCCGCATGCGGGTGATCGGCACTCAACTCGTGTTGCACGGCCAGGAGCTTGTCTTCGTTGCGGCCGACCAGGGCGAGCGTGGCGCCCAGCGACGCGAGTTCGTGCGCGGTGCAGCGCCCTAGCCCGCTCCCGCCGCCGGTGACAATGACGACCTGGCCCGCGAACAGGCCGTCGCGGAACACGGAGCGATAGCCGGCCGAGGGCGGCGATGTGCCTGGCGAAGCGGTGGACATGCGGTTGTCTCCTTCATGTGCGCTCGATATTTTTTTGAGTTTAGCTCAAGTTATTCGAAGTCTGCACGCAAACATTCATCGCAATGCAATTTCACGCGTCTTATCACAATCTTCTTTCCGACCTTCATTTGAGCTAGACTCAACAAAACCAACGCACAGCCCTTCTCTCACACGATGACAACGTCCGCCGCCTCCCGCCGCGTGCCCGTGCAGGCCCGCTCCGAGCAACGTCTGAAGTCGATTCTCGACGCCGCGCGTCACGTGTTCTCCGAGGTCGGCTACGCCAACGCGACGATGACGGAAGTCGCACGGCGCGTCGGCGTATCGGAAGCGACGATCTTCACTTACTTCGCGAGCAAACGGGATCTGTGCGTGCGCGTTCTCGGCAATTGGTACGACGAGATCATCGCGCAGGTGGAAAGCGAGTTGCCGATGATCGACGGCACGCGCGGCAAGTTTGCGTATCTGGTGCGCACGCATCTTTACCGCTTGACGGTGGACGGCACGGGCTTGTGTGCGCTGATCCTCTCCGAAGGCCGCGAGAAGGACGACAAGTTCGGCGACGTGATCGTCGAATTGCAGCGCCGCTATACGGCGCCGATGATGAGCGTGCTGGCCGAAGGCGTCGCGAACGGCGTGATCCGCGGCGACATGCCGCTCGGGCTCTTGCGCTCGGCGGTCTACGGTCCGATGGAACATGTGCTGTGGGATGCGGTGCGCAAGCAGAAGGCGGTCGATATCGACACGACCGCGCTGTCGCTGAGCGATCTGCTCTGGCAGGGACTGGCGCCACCCGATGCGAGGCAGGCGGCGTTACGGCAGTTGCGCAACGATGTCATCGGTGCGGTACGGCGGTTCGAGGCGGCGCAGTAGCGCCGCTCATGTCGACCTTCATGCGGACCTTCATGCGGGCCTTCATGCGGACCGCTGGGCCTCCTCACGCTCCCGCGGCAATTGCGCCGCCACCGCCGCGTCGCTCGCCGGCGCACCCGGCATCGCGCGCCCCGGTTTCGCCAACGCCGCCTTCATCCTGTCGCGGTCCAGCTCCTTCTCCCACGCCGCGATCACGATCGACGCCACGCCGTTGCCCATCGTATTGGTCAGCGCCCGGCATTCCGACATGAAACGGTCGATGCCGAGTATCAGCACCATCGCGGTCACCGGCACGGTCGGCACCACCGACAGACTCGCGGCCAGCGTGATGAACCCCGCCCCCGTCACGCCGGTCGAGCCCTTCGACGTGAGCATGGTCACCGCGAGCAGCGTGATTTCCTGCACGAGCGTCAGATGCGTATTGGTCGCCTGCGCGAGAAACAGCACCGCGAGCGTCATGTAGATGTTCGTGCCGTCCAGATTGAACGAGTAGCCGGTCGGCACCACGAGTCCGACGATCCCGCGCGAGCAGCCGAGCCGTTCGAGCTTTTCCATCAACTGCGGCAACGCCGCTTCCGACGTCGACGTGCCGAGCACGATCAGCAATTCGTCCTTGATGTAGACCACGAAGCGCCACAGGCTGAAGCCGCACAGCCGCGCGATCAGCCCGAGGCCGCACGCGACGAACAGGAACGCGGTCAGATAGAACGTGCCGATCAGTTTCATCATCGGCAGCAGCGAGACGATGCCGTACTTGCCGATGGTGAACGCGATCGCGCCGAACGCGCCGAGCGGCGCGAGGCTCGTGATCATCCGCACGATCCGGAAGAAAGTCCGGGAGAGCAGTTCGACCAGGTTGATCAGCGGCCTGGCCGGTTCGCCCATCACCGCGAGCGCGGTGCCGAACAGCATCGCGATCAGCAGCACCGGCAGGATGTCGCTTTGCGTCAGCGCCCCCGCGAAGGTCTCCGGAATGATGTGCATGAAGAAGCCCGTGAGCCCTTCGCCATGCGCGGCCTGCGCGGCGTACGACGACACCGCGGCGCCGTCGAGCGTGGCCGGATCGACGTTGAAGCCCGCACCCGGTTGCAGCAGATGCGCGGCGAGCAGACCGATCGCGAGCGCGAGCGTCGACACGACTTCGAAATACAGCAGCGCCTTGCCGCCGACGCGGCCCACCTTGCGCATGTCGTGCATGCTGGCGATACCGGTCACGACGGTGCAGAAGATCACCGGGCTGATGATCATGCGCACGAGTTTGATGAAGGCATCGCCGAGCGGCTTCATCGCGACGGCGTCGGTGGGCAGATAGTGGCCGAGCGCCACGCCGATCACGATCGCGACGATCACCTGCACGTACAGCACCTTGTAGAGCGGTTTGCGTTTCATGTCTCCTCCGTTTTTTGCTCAGGGCAGCGGGATAATTGATGGCAAAGCACGGCCCTTCCCTTCTCGTGGGGAATCGATCGCGCTATGCGGTTAATCGGGCAATGACGGTCGAGGCGGCGTGACGCGCCGCCTCGTGCTTACAGCACGGCGGCCCAGGGATGCCGTGCGAAATGCTCGCGCTCGAAGGCCTCGATATCGGGCAGCGAAGCGAGCGTCAGGTCGATGGTGTCCATGCCTTCGATCACCATCTGCTTGTGACGCGCGCCGAGCGGGAACGTGAACACCAGGCCGCGGGCGGACGTGACCGTTTGCTGTTCGATATCGATGCGCAGCGTTGCGGCCGGGTCATCGTTCGCGTCGCGCAGGAGCGCGTCCACCTGATCGCGTTCGAGCTGCACGAGCAGCAGGCGGTTGTTCATCGCGTTCGAATAGAAAATCTCCGCGAAGCTCGGCGCGATCACCGCGTCGAAACCGCCTTGCTGAAGTCCCCACACCGCATGCTCGCGGCTCGACCCGCAGCCGAAATTCGCGCCGCCGAGCAGCACGCGCGCACCGCGATACGCGGGCTGGTTCAGCACGCAATCGTCGCGCAGCTTGCCGTGCGCATCGACACGCAGGTCGTACAGCAAGCCCTCGCTGAGACCCGCTTTATCGATGATGCGCAGAAACTGCTTCGGCATGATCTGATCGGTGTCGAGGTTGTCGATCGGCAACGGCGCCGCCGTTCCCTCGATATGCGTGAGTCTCGTCGTCAGTCTCGTCGTCATGCTTGCGTCTCCAGCGTGCGCACGTCGGTGATGCGTCCGGTCAGCGCCGCCGCGGCGGCCATCGCGGGACTCATCAGATGGGTGCGGCCGCCGCGTCCCTGGCGGCCCTCGAAATTGCGGTTGGTGGTGGACGCGCACCGCTCGCCCGCCGCGAGAAAATCGTCGTTCATCGCGAGGCACATCGAACAGCCCGGCTCGCGCCATTCGAAGCCCGCGTCGCGCAGCGTGGCAGCCACGCCTTCGCGTTCCGCCTGACGGCGCACGCTGCCCGAACCGGGCACGATCATCGCGCGCACGCCCGGCGCGACATGACGGCCGGCCACGATCGACGCGACCACGCGCAGATCTTCGATACGTCCATTGGTGCACGAACCGATGAACACGCGGTCGATCGGCGTGCCGGCAATCGGCTGGCCGGCGTCGAGACCGATATAGTCGAGCGCGCGTTCCAGCGAAGCGGCGGCTTCGGGCGTGGCTTGCGAAGCGGCCGACGGAATCCGCGCGTCGATCGCGATCGCCTGATCGGGGCTGGTGCCCCACGTGACGAACGGCGCGATCGCGTGCGCATCGAAACGATGTTCGACGTCAAAGCGTGCACCGGCATCCGATTTCAGTTCGCGCCAGTCGTTCAGCGCGGCCTGCCACGCGGCGTCATCGAGCGAGGTGGCGTGAGCGCGGACGTAGTCGAAGGTGGTCGCGTCGGGCGCGATCAGCGCGGCGCGCGCGCCCGCCTCGACGGTCATGTTGCACAAGGTCATGCGCGCTTCGGCCGACAGCGACGCGATCGTCGAGCCGTCGAACTCCACCGCGAAACCGCGTGCGCCCTGCGCGCCGATGCGGCTGATGATCCACAGAATCACGTCCTTCGACGACGTGCCGAACGGCAGCGTGCCGTCGATCGTGATGCGCATGGTCTGCGCGATCCGGTACACGAGCGTCTGCGTGGCCAGCACGTGTTCGACCTCGGAGGTGCCGATGCCGAAGCCCAACGCGCCCAGCGCGCCGTACGTGGTGGTGTGGCTGTCGCCGCACAGCACCGCCATGCCGGGACGAATCAGGCCGCGCTCCGGCGCGACGATATGTTCGATGCCTTGCAACGGATCGTTCGCGTCGTGCAGCGCGATGCCCGCTTCCTTGCAGTTGCGCGCGAGGTTGGTCGCCTGCAACAGCGACGCGGCGTCGCGAATCACGCGCGGCGATTCGGCGTGCGTCGGAATGATGTGGCTCACCACCGCGAGCTGCTGACGCGGCCGGCGCACGCGGCGCCCCTTGTCCTGCAACGCGCTGAATGCCTGTGGGCTGGTGTATTCGTTCATCAGATGCAGATCGACGTAGAGCAGCACGTTCTGCGCATCGATCCGCTTGATGACGTGCGAGTCGACCAGCTTCTGGTAAAGGGTTCGTGTTGACATGATGAATGCGCGCCTAAGCCTGCAGGAAAGGAAGCACGCGTTCGAGCAGCAGCTCGGGCGCCTCTTCCGGAATGTAATGGCCGCACGGCAGCGCCTCGCCGCTCACGCGCGCCGACCACTGCCGCCATTCGGCGAGCGGTTCGAAACACTGTTCGATCACGCCTTGCGCGCCCCACAGCGCGAGAAAATCGCATGCGATCTTCTGCCCTTGCGCGAGCGACGCGCGGTCGTGTTCCAGATCGATCGTGATGCTCGCGCGGTAGTCCTCGCAGATGCCGTGCGCGGTCGCCGGGTCGCTCAGGCAGCGCAGATACTCCGCGTACGCTTGCGGCGTGAACGGCGCGAGCCCGGCGCTGCGCGCGCCGATGGTCTGCTTCAGATAGAGATCCGGGTCCGCGCGAATCAGCGTCTCCGGAAACGGCGCGGGCCGCACCAGAAAGAACCAGTGCCAGTAAGCGCGCGCGAAATCGAACGAGGTCTGTTCGTACATCGCGAGCGTCGGCGCGACGTCGAGCGTCACGAGTTTCGTCACCGCGCGCGGATGATCGAGCGCCATGCGCGCCGCCACCCGCCCGCCACGATCGTGGCCGATCACCGCGAATGCGTCGAAGCCTTGCGCCTGCATCAGCGCGACCTGATCGGCGGCCATGCGTTGCTTCGAATAGTTGCCGTGATCCGGCGCGCCCTGCGGTTTGCCGCTGTCGCCGTAACCGCGCAGATCCGCGGCGATCACCGTGAAATGGCGCGCCAGCGTGGGCGCGACCTTGTGCCAGATCGCGTGGGTCTGCGGGTGACCGTGCAACAGCAGCACAGCCGGGCCGTTGCCGCCGCGAATCGCGTTGATCCTGATGCCGTCGACCTCCGCCGACGCGTCCATGAACTCTGCAAACATCGTTGCCTCCAGTGAGTGAATGAAGTCTAATTGATGCCTGCAGCGATATGGTTTCTATTGAGGCAATCCGGAATTAACTTTTAGGAACGAATCGATGGACAGTTTCTCCGACCTGAATCTGTTCGCGCTGGTCGCGCGCCATCGCAATCTGGCGGCTGCCGCGCGCGAACTCGGCGTGACGCCGCCGTCCATCAGCAAACGTCTCGCGCAACTCGAACAGCGTCTCGGCGTGCGGCTCGTGAACCGCACCACGCGGCGCGTGAGTCTGACGGCGGAGGGCGAGATCTATCTGGCGAACGGCTCGCGCATCCTCGACGATCTCGCCGAGCTCGAACATCTGGTCACGCAAAGCCGCGCCGAGCCGGCCGGTCTGCTGCGGGTGAATGCGTCGTTCGGATTCGGGCGTGCGCAGATCGCGCCGGCCATTTCACGCTTCAGCGAGCGCTTTCCGTCGATGAAGGTCCAGCTGCATCTGACGGACCGGCCGATGAGCCTGCAGGAAGAAGGCTTCGACCTCGGCATCCGTTTCGGCGACGTGCCGGATGCGCGCATCAACGCGCGTCTGCTGTTGAAGAACCGGCGGCTGGTGTGCGCGTCGCCCGCTTATCTGAAGCGGCACGGCGCGCCGCAAACGCCGCACGATCTCGCGCGCCACCCGTGCCTCGTGATCCGCGAGAACGAATCGGCGTACGGCACGTGGCATTTCTCGCGCGGCAAGAAGTCGGAGACCGTCAAGGTGGATGGGCCGTTGAGCAGCAACGACGGCAGCATCGTCACGCAATGGGCGCTGGAGGGGCGCGGCATCGCCATGCGTTCGGGGTGGG
The DNA here is from genome assembly GCF_029910215.1 of Paraburkholderia sp. D15. Taxonomy (NCBI): domain Bacteria; kingdom Pseudomonadati; phylum Pseudomonadota; class Betaproteobacteria; order Burkholderiales; family Burkholderiaceae; genus Paraburkholderia; species Paraburkholderia sp. D15. The sequence continues at coordinate 3,074,356 of NZ_CP110395.1, forward strand.
AGGTCGGCACTCACGTGCGGCAGGGCGAGCTCGTGCCGGTGTTGAATGAATGGGCGCTGCCGAACGCGGACATCCACGCGGTTTATCTGGAGCGGCACAGTCTGTCGGCCAGGCTCCGGACGTTTATCGATTTTCTCGGCGAGGAACTGCGCGGGCGCGTGCAGCCGTTGTAGTGCGCCGCCGCTTTCAGCGCTCGCAGCGCACGTCCTGCCGGCGCACCTGGATAATCACCGGATACGTGCCGTGATCGAGCTCGACGCGCGCGACCACCGCCATCGTCGTATCGTCGACATCGTCATACACGCTGACTTCCTCGTTGCGCAGATTGGTCACACCGGTGCAGCCGGATGCGCGGCCTTCGTCGGAGACCTTGCAGTTGATCGGGTTGTCGGCGATATAGCGGTAGCGATCGCGCTCGGGCGTCGCCAGATACTCGTGAAAGCTCAGCGCCGCGCCGCCGACGCCGGTCACATAGCCGATCGCGCATTGCAGTTTCGGTGTGCCGCCGGCGGACGAGGCTTGCGCCAGCGCGGCGCCGCTGAAGGTCGCGGCGAGCGCGACGAACGCGGTGAGAGCGAGACTACGGGTCGAGGCAGAAAGAGATTTCATCGCGCGGTTCAGGCCGGTCAGGATCGAAGTACTGGATTGTAATGGCAGGTGGACGACGAGGTCGTGGCGCCGCCCCGTTCCCGTACAATGGCCCGCTTTAAATCCGCCGCCAGACCGTCTTTCGCGTCGCCTTCTTTCGCCATGAATCACGACATCGATCCCGCCATCGAACGAACCCTCGCCACGGCGCAACAGCATTTCGCGGCCGGACAATTCGACGACGCCGCGCGTTTGCTGCGCGAGATCGTGGCGAACTTTCCCGATCATGGCGAGGCGCATGAAGGTCTCGGCTATATCGCCGCGAAACAGGGCGACCCGGCGCGTGCGGCCACGCATTTGCTGAAGGCGGCGGAGCACATGCCGATGTCCGTCGAACAGTTGAATCTCGCCGCCGATGTCTGCCGGCTCGCGCAGCGGCACGACGACGCGCGCACGCTGCTCGAACGCTGTATCGCCCGTGAGCCCAACCACGTCGGTTCGCTGCACGGCCTCGCGATGTCGCTGATCCAGTTGGGCGAACTGGAGGCGGCGCTGGAACACATGACGCGGCTGTGCCGGCTCCAGCCGCAATCCGCCGAGGCGCAGTACAACCTCGGCACCCTGCTCGGCACGATGCGCCGCCATGACGACGAACTCGACGCCTACCGGCGCGCGATCGCGATCAACCCGCGCTTCGTGAACGCGTACGTGAATCTCGGCGTCGCGCTGCGCGATCTGCGGCGCTTCGACGAGGCCTTGCAGCAGTTCAAGAAAGCGCTCTCGCTCGATCCGAACGACGCCGGCGCCCGCACCAATCGCGCGCAGACGAATCTGCTGCTCGGCGAATTCGAGCATGGCTGGCGCGAATACGAATGGCGCTGGCGTGACGGCACGCAGAACCACGGCTTCGCGCAGAACACGCAATGGACCGGCAGCCAGCCGATCGGCGGCAAGACCGTGTTTGTGCACCATGAACAGGGATTCGGCGACACGCTGCAGTTTCTGCGCTTCGTCCGCAGACTCGACGCGGCCGGCGCACGCGTCGTATTGCGCGTGCAGGACGCGCTCGTGCCGCTGCTGCGCGGCACGCCCGGCGTCGCGGACGTGATCGGCGAAACCGCGGAAACGCCCGCTTTCGACTTTCATATTCCGATGCTCAGCCTGCCCGCCGCGCTGAAGCTTCGCGCGGACGATCTCGGTGTGGCCGCGCCCTACATTCACGCCGACCCCGCGCGGTTGCCGCAATGGGACGAGCTGTTCGCGGATCACACCAGGCGGCCGGCGATCGGCATCGTGTGGTCGGGCAGCCGCACGCATCTGAACGACCGCCAGCGTTCGATGTCGCTCGACGAACTCGCGCCGCTGCTCGATGCGAACGCGCAGTTCTTCTCGCTGCAGCCGGATATCCGCGAACGGGACCATGCACGCCTCGCGGAACTCGATCGACGCGGCGTGCTGCGCGACGTCGGCGGCCGGCTCACGTCGTTTGCCGACACTGCCGCGCTGATCGCGCGACTCGATCTCGTGATCACCGTCGACACGGCCGTCGCGCATCTGGCGGGCGCGCTCGGCAAGCCGGTGTGGATCGCGCTGCCGTTCATGCCCGACTGGCGCTGGCAACTCGACCGGCACGACAGCCCGTGGTATGCGCAGGCGCGGCTGTTCCGGCAGACGAAGCAGCACGACTGGTCGACGGTTGTCGGCGCGCTGCGCGACGCGGTCGATGCGTTAAAGACATAGCGAACGGGTCGAGTCTCTACGGTGAACGCTGCGACACCGTTCGACGCGGAGTTCACTTCATCGCCCTATACGCATGCCGCCTCTGGTTTATTTGCGCGTCTTCCGCTGCGGCGCGCGCACGCCGCCCAACTCCGTTTCGTCGAGAAAATACTCGCGGTTATCCGCGAGCCGCTCGACCATGAAATCGATGAACGTACGCACCCGCAGCGGCTGTTCGGTTCGATGCGCGTAGTAGATATACATCGCGCCGTACACGGTGACATGTTGCGTCAACAACGGTACGAGCCGCCCGCCACGAATATGCGGCGCCGCATTGAAACTGCCGAGCTGCCCGATGCCGAGCCCCGACAACACCGCCTGCGTTTCCAGCTCCGTGTCGTTCACGCAGACGGCGGGCGGCACGTCGCGATACACGATCTCGTCGCCGATGCCGAACTGCCATTGCGCGAGCTTGCCCGTATTCGCGCGCCGATAACCGGTGCAGCGATGCCGCGCCAGGTCGTCGATGGTGCGCGGCGCGCCATGCCGCTCGATATAGCCGGGCGACGCGCACACGATCAGCTGGATCGGCAACAGCCGGCGCGCGATCGACCCGGCCGCCGGCGGCGGCCCGCCACGAAAGCCGACGTCGGCGCGCTCGGTCACGAGATCGGTGAAATGGTCGTCGAACTGGACTTCGAGCCGCACGTGCGGATACAGCCGCTGGAACGCCTCGAAGTGCGGCCACAGCACCGGCATGCCGAACGCGCGCGGCGCGCTCACGCGCAGCAGGCCATCCACTTCTTCCTTGGACCGACGCGCGTCGCCGAGCGCGGACGCGAGGATCGCCAGCGCGGGCTGCACGCTGTCGAACAGGCGCTGGCCCTCCTCGGTCAGACTCAGCTTGCGGGTGGTGCGATGAAACAGCCGCACGCCCAGTTCCTTTTCGAGTTGCATCACCGCGTGGCTCGCGGCCTGCGGCGAGATGCCCTGATCGACGGCCGCGCGCCGCAGACTGCCCAGCGTGGCGGCACGCACGAAGGTGGTGATCGCCCGGACTTCGTTCATCGCCGCCCTCCCGATTCGCAAATAAAAATTGATTATGAGTCTAGCAATTGACGGCTAGTTCGTGTCAGTCCGCGCCCCTACCATGGCCTCACTTCAACCGACGACACGCAGGAGCGACATCATGGCCGACACCCCACGCGGTGGATTCAAGAAAGTCTGGTTCATTACCGGCGCATCGCGCGGCATCGGCGCGCTGATCGCCGGAGCCGCGCTCGCGGATGGCAATGCGGTGGTGGCCGCCGGACGCAATGTCGCGGCGATCGTCGAGCGGCTGGGTGCCGGTCGGGATACGTCGGCCACGTTGCTGCCGGTCGCGCTCGACGTCACCGACGAAGGCGAGGCCAAGGCAGCGGTCCACGCCGCGATGGAAAAATTCGGCCGCATCGACGTGCTGGTCAACAACGCGGGCTTCGGCCTGCTGGGCGCGATCGAGGAGTCCACCGACGCGGACGTGCGCCGCATGTACGACACCAACGTGTTCGGCCTGCTGAACGTCACGCGCGCGGTGCTGCCCGTCATGCGCGCGCAACGCGCGGGACACGTGATCAATATCTCGTCGATCGGCGGCTACCGGGCCGCGGCCGGTTTCGGCGCGTATTCGTCGACGAAGTTCGCGGTCGAGGGCATCACCGAATCGCTGCACGCCGAACTGAAGCCGCTCGGCATCCACGCGACGGTCGTCGAACCAGGCTATTTCCGCACCGATTTTCTCGATGCCTCGTCGCTGGTCACGGCGCCGCACGTGATCGACGATTACGACGCAACCTCGGGCGCGGTGCGCCGCCGTGCAACGCAAATGAACCACAACCAGCCGGGCGATCCGCAAAAACTGGCCGCCGCGATGATCGAGCTGGTGGCCGCCGACGCGCCGCCGCTGCGCCTGCCGCTCGGCACCGACACGCTCGCCGCGATCGAAGCGAAAAACGCGTATGTCGCGCAGGAAATGGCGGCGTGGCGGCGCCTGTCGGCATCGACGGATTTCGCGGCGTGAGCGGAAGGGGCTGTCTGGCGGCCTCGGCAACCCAAGCAAAATAAGCGACGCGCTTCACGCAAGCCACGTCGCCGATATGCAGCGGCCGTGCCCTCACCCGGGGCACGGCCGCTTCATTTGTGCGATTATTGGCCGGCGTCGGCCTTTGGGCGACCCTGCCCCGGCCACGTCGAACAACGGATAGTTCGTGACACTCTCTTCGAGGCGTAGCCATGAAACCAGTCATCGCACCGCTTGTTGTCGCCGCTCTTCTCGGCACTTCGGTGGCCGCTTTCGCACAACCCCATAACGACGATCACCATGGCGGTCCGCCGCACGGCGCGCGCGGACACGGCGCGCCGCACGAGGCCGACGCCAGCCGCCCCGGCGGTCCGATTCCTCATAGCGACTGGCACAAGGGCGAGCGGCTGCCCACCGAATATCGCGACCACAACTACGTGGTCGACGACTGGCGCGAGCATGGACTGCATGCGCCGCCGCGCGGCTATCAGTGGGTCGGTGTGAACGGCGACTATGTGCTGGCCGCCGTCGCGAGCGGTGTGATCGCGGACGTCCTGCTGTCCGGTCACTGACCGGTACGCCGGCGGGGCCCGCCGTCCGGCACGGCCACGCTACCTGTTGCGCTGATGCGCGCGGCTCGCGCGCCAGCGCAGCACGCCGTTCACCAGCACCGCGAAGGCCGCGGTGCCCGCATAACCGGCGACGCGAATCGCGTCTTCGCCCGGCAGACGCCACATCAACAGCGTGATCGCCGCGAGCGTCGCCAGCACGGCCAGAAACCGGATCAGCCATTTCATCCGCAGTCTCCGCGTCCGATGGATGGTGGATACAAGCGTCGCGTCGGCATCGCGCATTCACGTTCGATGCCGACGGCCCCTCGTTCCAGCATACCCACCCGGCCGGCAAAAACAATTCGCGGCTAACCCGATGCGGTGCGCCTCACGCCTCACGCCTCGCGCCTCACGCCTCGCGGATATTGCAGCTTCTTCCTGCATCCAGCGAGCGCTCGCGCGGCACATCACGCCCAGCCACCCGTCACGCGCCCGCCCCTCTGCCGCTGCCTTGCGCCTGCTCCAACACGAAGTCGATGAAGGTCGACGCCGCGCGCGTATGGTGCCGGTTCGGCATGTACAGCATGTACATATGCGTGCCGAAAATGCTCAGCCGCCATTCGTCGAGCGCGGTCACGACCGCGCCGCGCGCCAGATCGTCCTGCACCACGTAATCGGGCACGAGCCCGACGCCCAGCCCCGCGAGTATCGCGTCGCGCAGAAACAGAAAGTTCTCGGAGATCAGCGTCGGTTCGAGCAGCACCTCGTGCCGTTCGTCGCGCCAATAGGCCGCCACGCGCAGTTGCCGCCCGACCACCGCCGAAGTGATCAGCGGCGCGGTGCGCAGCTCGTCGAGCGCGACCGGCATGCCATGGCTCGCCGCGAACGCGGGCGAAGCGCAGGCGACGTAGCGCACCGGCCCCATGTCGCGCGCCACCAGGTTTTGCGGCGGCTCGGACATCACGCGCACGGCGATGTCGATTTCGTCGCGCATCAGGTCCTCGACGCGGTTCTCGAACATCACGTCCAGCACGATGCCCGGATACAGACGCTTGAACGCGATCAGCCACTCCGACATCACGAGTTGCCCGTAACCGCTCGGCACGCTCAGCCGCACGCGCCCCTGCAGACTCTGGCCGAGCGTGGCGACCGATTCGCGCGCGGCCAGCAGCGCGTTCTGGATCGCGCGGCCGTGTTCGACCAGTTGCAGGCCGATCTCGGTCGGCTCGACCCGGCGCGTGGTGCGCCTCACCAGTTGCAGACCGATCGACCGCTCCAGCTGGTTCAGGTGGTAGCTGACGTTCGCGCGGCTCATTTTCAGGCGGCGCGCGGCCTCGCTCAGGTTGCCCGCGTCGAGAATGTCCACCAGCAAGGTCAGCGAATTGACGTCCACGTTGTCTCCCCAAGACGGCCTTTGTCAAAACAATTTTGACAGTCTGTCAACCGGCCATGGGATTGTCAATGAACCTTGACCGCCGCACAATCTTCAGGATCGCGGCGGCCGGTGTGCGCGCGCCTTGCGCGCCTTGCGCGTTGAAGCGCGTTGAAGCGCGTTGAAGCGCGTTGAAGCGCGCTTAAGCACGTTGTAGCCCATTCAGCCGTGCACACCGGCGCGCAGCCTGCCCAAATTCCAGAACACCCAGCCTCGGAGACGATAACCATGACCCTCACTCCCTCAGCCGATGTCGTCACGCACGCCTTGCGCGGCACCGTCCTGCTGGTGACCATCGACCACGCGCCGGTCAACGCGCTCTCCGCCGACGTGCGGCGCGGCCTCGCCGCCGCCATCGATGCCGCCGAAGCCGATCCGGCCGTCGAAGCCGTGCTGATCGTCGGCGCCGGGCGCAACTTCATCGCCGGCGCGGATATCCGCGAGTTCGGCAAGCCGCCGGTGCCGCCGTCGCTGCCGGACGTGTGCAACCGCATCGAAGCGTGCGGCAAGCCGGTGATCGCCGCGCTGCACGGCGCCGCGCTCGGTGGTGGACTGGAGGTGGCGCTCGCCGCGCACTACCGGATCGCGCTCGACGGCGCGAAGCTTGGCCTGCCCGAAGTGCAGCTCGGCCTGCTGCCCGGCGCGGGCGGCACGCAGCGCACGCCGCGTCTGATCGGCGCGGCTGCCGCGCTCGATCTGATCCTCAGCGGCCGTCATGCAAGCGCGCGCGAAGCGCTGGAGCTGGGTCTGGTCGATCGCGTCGGCGCGAGCGACGACGTGCTCGCCGAAGGTCTCGCCTACGCGCAGGCGTTGCTCGCCGCGCACGCGCCGGTACGCCGCACGCGCGACGCCAACGCGCTCGCCGACCGCGCCACGAACCTTGCCGCCGTCGCCGCCGCGCGCACGGACACCGCGAAGAAAGCCCGCGGACTATTCTCGCCGCTGAAGATCGTCGACGCGGTCGAAGCCGCGATCGAACTGCCGTTCGACGACGGTCTGCGAGTCGAACGCACACTGTTCCTCGAATGCCTCGACAGCCCGCAGCGCGCGGGGCTGATTCACGCGTTCTTCGCCGAGCGCGAAGTGCTCAAGGCGCCCGAAACGCGCAGCGCGCAACCCCGCGCGTTCGAGACCATTGGCGTGATCGGTGGCGGCACGATGGGCGCGGGCATCGCGGTCGCGGTGCTCGACGCAGGCCTGCCGGTGACGATGATCGAACGCGACGACGCATCGCTCGCACGCGGCCGCGCGCACATCGACAAGGTCTACGACGGTCTGATCGCGAAAGGCCGCATGAGCGCGGAGAAAAAAGCCGCCGTGATGGCGCGCTGGAGCGGCAGCACCTCGTACGACGCGCTCGCGAATGCCGATCTCGTGATCGAAGCCGTGTTCGAAGACCTCGCCGTGAAAAAGGCCGTGTTCGCCGAACTCGATCGCGTCTGCAAGCGCGGCGCCGTGCTCGCGACCAACACGTCGTATCTGGACATCGACGCGATTGCGTCGAGCACCTCGCGCCCCGCCGACGTGATCGGCCTGCACTTCTTCTCGCCGGCCAACATCATGAAGCTGCTCGAAGTGGTGGTGCCGAAGCAGGTCAGCGCCGACGTGGTCGCCACCGCGTTCGACCTCGCGAAGAAGCTGCGCAAGACGCCGGTGCGCGCGGGCGTGTGCGACGGCTTTATCGGCAACCGCGTGCTCGCGGTGTATCGCGCCGCCGCCGATGCGATGATGGAGGACGGCGCGTCGCCGTATCAGATCGACGCCGCCGTGCGCGCGTTCGGTTTTCCGATGGGACCGTTTCAGGTGGTGGATCTGGCGGGCGGCGACATCGGCTGGGCCGCGCGCAAGCGCCGCGCGGCGACCCGCGATCCGGCGGCTCGCTACGTGCAGATCGCCGATCGCCTGTGCGAGCGCGGCTGGTTCGGCCAGAAGACCGGCCGCGGTTTCTATCTATACCCGGAAGGCTCGCGCAGCGGCGCGCCGGACCCGGAAGTCGCAGCGATCATCGACGCCGAACGGCAACGCGCCGGCATCACGCCGCGCACGTTCAGCGACGACGAGATCCTGCGCCGCTACATGGCCGCGATGATCAACGAAGGCGCGAACGTCGTGCACGAAGGCATCGCGCTGCGGCCGCTGGATGTCGACGTGACCTTCCTGTACGGCTACGGCTTCCCGCGCTATCGCGGCGGTCCGATGAAGTACGCGGACACGGTGGGCCTGCCGAAGATACTCGCCGACATCCGCGAGTTCGCGAAGGAAGACCCGCTGTTCTGGCGCGCGTCGCCGTTGCTCGTCGAACTGGTGGAGCGCGGCGCGGATTTCGCGAGCCTGAACCAGCCGGCCTGACGACCCCGCACCCGCGCGCCGCCCTCCTCACTCTTTACGGAACCCTCCGCCATGGACCTGAATTTCACGCCCGAAGAAGAAGCCTTCCGCGCCGACGTGCTGGCATTTCTGCGCGACCGGCTCCCGTCGCGCATCGCCGGCAAGGTGCGCGGCGGTCTACGGCTGACGCGCGACGACATGGCGCAGTGGCACGCGATCCTCAACGAACGCGGCTGGCTCGCCAATCATTGGCCGCAGGCATACGGCGGCCCGGGCTGGACGCCGGTCCAGAAATTCATCTTCGAAAACGAATGCGCGCTGGCGGGCGCGCCGCGTATCGTGCCGTTCGGCGTCAATATGCTCGGGCCGGTGCTGATCAAATACGGCAGCGAGGAGCAGAAGCGCCATTGGCTGCCGCGCATTCTCGACGGCTCGGACTGGTGGTGCCAGGGCTATTCGGAACCGGGCGCGGGCTCGGATCTCGCGGCCGTCAACACCCGCGCGGTACGCCAGCGCGACGCGCAAGGCGAGTACTACCTCGTCAACGGTCAGAAAACGTGGACCACGCTCGGCCACTTCGCGAACATGATCTTCTGCCTCGTGCGCACCGCGACCGACGTGCGCAAGCAGGAAGGCATCAGCTTTCTGCTGATCGACATGAATACGCCGGGCGTCGACGTGCGCCCCATCATCACGCTCGACGGCGAGCACGAAGTCAACGAAGTGTTTTTCAGCGATGTGCGCGTGCCGGTCGAGAACCTCGTCGGCGAAGAGAACAAGGGCTGGACCTACGCCAAGTATCTGCTCACCTACGAGCGCACCAATATCGCGGGCGTCGGCTTTTCGGTGGCGGCCTTCGAGCGGCTGCGCAAGATCGCCGCCACGCAGCGCCGCAACGGCCGGCCGCTCGCCGACGATCCGTCGTTCGCGGCCCGCATGGCGCGGGTCGAGATCGATCTGGAGAACATGAAGACCACCAACCTGCGCGTGATCGCGGCGGTCGCGGGCGGCGGCGTGCCCGGCGCGGAAAGCTCGATGCTGAAGATTCGCGGCACCGAGATCCGTCAGGAGATTCTCTCGCTCACGCGCCGCGCGATGGGACCGTATGCGCAGCCGTTCGTCGAGGAAGCGCTGCACGACGGCTCCACCGGCGCGCCAGTCGGCCCCGCCGACGCCGCGAGCGCCGCCGCGCAGTACTTCAACAATCGCAAGCTGTCGATCTTCGGCGGCTCGAACGAGATCCAGAAGAACATCATTTCCAAAATGATCCTCGGACTGTAAGGGGCACACCCGATGAACTTCCAGCACACCGAAGACCGCCGCATGCTGGCGGATACGCTGAACCGCTTCGTCAGCGAGCAATACGGCTTCGAGACGCGCGACCGCATCGCGCGCTCGGCGCAAGGTTTCAGCGGCGACCTGTGGCAGCGCTTTGCCGGGCTTGGCGTGATCGGCGCATTGTTCGACGAGGCGCAAGGCGGTTTTGGCGGCGAGGGTTTCGACATCGCCGTGGTGTTCGAATGCCTCGGCCGCGGACTCGTGGTCGAGCCGTTTCTCGATACGCTGATCGTCGGCCAGGCGCTGGCGCGTGGCGGCGATGGAGCGCAGCAGGCGTTGCTCGAAGGCTTGATCGACGGATCGCGGATCGTCGCGCTCGCGCATGGGGAGCCGGACGGGCACTACGAGTTGGCGCAAGTGACGGCGCGGGCGCAGCGTGAAGGTCAAGCGGCGGATGCAGGCGCCTACGCCGGCGCGGACGCGGGTTCGCGTGTCGGTAACGACAACGCCGCGTGGCGATTGAACGGCGCGAAAGCCGTCGTTCAGCATGGCGAACAGGCCGCGCTGTTCCTGGTGTCGGCGCGCACGCACGGCGACGACGACGCGCCCGACGGCATCAGCCTCTTTCTCGTCCCGCGCGATGCGGCCGGCGTGACCGTGCGCGGCTATCGCAAGATCGACGGCGGCCGCGCCGCCGAGGTGACGTTCGAGCACGTCGCGCTCGACGCCGGCGCGCTGGTCGGCACGGCGGGCGAAGGCTTCGCGACGCTCGAATACGCGATCGGCTGCGGCGTGCTCGCGCTGTGCGCCGAAGCGCTCGGCGCGATGGACGTCGCGAAAGATCACACCCTCGACTACCTGCGCACGCGCAAGCAGTTCGGCGTGCCGATCGGCAGCTTCCAGGCGTTGCAGCACCGGATGGCGGATCTGCTGCTGGAAATCGAACAGGCGCGCTCGGCGGTGATCAACGCGGCGGCCGCGCTCGGCGCGCCGCGCACCACGCGCGAACGGGCGTTATCGGCGGCCAAGTACAGCATCGGACGGATCGGCACGCTCGTCGCCGAGGAGTGCATTCAACTGCACGGCGGCATCGGCATGACGTGGGAGCTGCCGCTCGCGCATTACGCCAAGCGTCTGGTGATGATCGATCATCAGTTGGGCGATGAGGATCACCATCTCGAACGATTCATCGCGTTGGGGAAGGAACCGGCGGTTTAGCGCGTCGTTCAACGCGCCGGAGCCGGCATTGCCGGCCCCGTCTGCCCCGTCTGAGTTCAAGCGCCGAATGCCGCCTCGACGTTGAACACCGAGACCGCGACGCGCAACTCGCGCGCCTGTTCGGCAAGCGCCTGGGCCGCTGCCGATGCCTGCTCGACGAGTGCCGCGTTCTGCTGCGTCACTTCGTCCATCTGCGTGACGGCCTTGTTGACCTGGCCGATGCCGGTGCTCTGCTCTTCGGACGCGGCGGCGATCGCGTTCATGATGCCGGTCGTGCGTCCCGCCGACGCGACGATTTCGTCCATCGTGCGGCCCGCGCTTTCGACCAGCTTCGAGCCGTTGTCGATGCGCGTCACCGACTCCGTGATCAGTTCCTTGATTTCCTTCGCGGCGCTCGCGCTGCGCTGCGCGAGCGTGCGCACCTCGCCCGCGACGACCGCGAAACCGCGCCCTTCCTCGCCCGCGCGCGCCGCCTCGACGGCCGCGTTGAGCGCGAGGATGTTGGTCTGAAACGCGATGCCCTCGATCACGCTGATGATTTCCGCGACCCGCGCCGAACTCTCGGCGATGTCCTGCATGGTCGTCACCACCCGGTTGATCTCCTCGCCGCCACGCTGCGCGACGCTCGATCCCGTGCCGGCCAGTTGACTCGCCTGGCGGGCGTTGTCGGCGTTCTGCCGCACCACGCTCGTCAACTGCTCCATGCTCGACGCGGTCTGCTGCAGCGACGCCGCCTGCTCCTCGGTGCGCTGCGACAGATCGGTATTGCCTTGCGCGATTTCGGCAGCCGCCAGCGAGATCGATTCGCTCGACTGCTTGATGCCGCGCACGATGCCGGTCAACTGCTCCTTCATCGCGACGAGCGAATGCATCAGGCTGCTGGTGTCGCCGGCTCGCAGCGGCACGGCGATGCGCAGATTGCCCCCGGCGATCGCGCTGGCCATCGCCGCCGCTTCACGCGGTTCGCCGCCGAGTTGCCTGACCACGCCGCGCGCGATGATCAGCGCGACGCCGAGTGCAATCAACGCCGCCACGACGATCGACGCGATCGTCAGCACGATCGCCGAGTGATAGGCGTCGTTGGCGATCGCGCCTTCCGAGGCCGCGCCCTGTTCGCTGCTCTTGACCATCGCGTCGATGCCCTTCGCGAGCGCGTCGCGCACCTTGCCGGCCTGACCGGTCAGGATGCTCATGGCCTGCTGCGCGTTGCCGCTCTTCGCTTGCGCGCGCACCTGCAGATCCAGATCCAGGTATTGCGCGACGAGCGGTTGCAGGTCGTCGAACGCGGCCTTTTCTTGCGGGGTGGAGATCAGCTTTTCGAAGTCGGCGCTCGCACGACGGTAAGCGTCGATGCGCGGCTGCATCCGCGATTCGACGCCTTGCACTTCGTCGAGCTTGCTGGTGGAGGCCATCCGGAATTCGGCCAGACGGATCTGGTTCAGCGCGTCCTGCATCCGCAGGCTGCTGCTGACGCTCGCCGACCATTTGTCACGCAGTACCGCTACGTGGTCGTTTTCCGCGCTGACCTCGCGCAGCGAAAACACGCCTAAACCAATCAGCAAAACGATGACGACCGCGAAGCCTGAAACGAGCTGCGTCGCCACTTTCATGTTCCTGAAATACGTCACGATAAATTGTCCGGTTCGTTGCGATCGAGGCGCCGGATACCGGACCTGAGTGCCGGTCCGGTGCGTCGCCCTCGTGCAGCCTCAGCCAATATATGGAATTGGTGAAGATACCTATACGTTTACGGGTATCCCGGTCGAATCTTGAACGAACCGTTGGAAAAATCGTGGCGTCGTGGTGGCGTGCTCCGTCGTGGTGCGTGCGTGTGCGCGTACTTTTTCGATGCGTTAGACGTGCTGGTGGAACCAGTCGAGTTGCCGCGCAATGCTGCTGTCGAAGTGCGAGCCGTCATACATGTCGTAGTGACCGGCGCCATCTTCGACGTGCAGTTGCTTCGTGGTTGCGGCAACCGACTCGAAGAGCGCGATGCCCTGCTCCGGCGGATTCACGCCATCGGCACCTGCAACGATCACCAGCGTGGGGCACGTGACGCGCGCGGCGTGTTGCTTCGGTTTGTAGTGCAGCATCTCGCGCACGGTGAGGAAAGGAATCTTGATGTCCATCGCGGGATAACGCTGACGGTTCTCCTCGACGAACGCCTTCGATTGTTCGTCCGCCAACACCTTCGTGATCGACACGAACATTTCCTTGCCGGTGTTCACTTTCTTTTCGTGCATACGATCCAGCGTTGCAGCGAACGCCTGCTGTTCCTCTTCGCTCATGTGACCCGTGACGACCTGCTGGCCATCGGCAAAACTGAGCTGGCTGACCACGGCCTTGATCGACGGATCGCTGGCCGCCGCCGCGAGTACATGCGCGCCGCCCAGCGATGTGCCCCACAACGCGATACGCGCCGTGTCGATTTGCGGCAAGCCCTTCACGAAGTCGATGACGGTATGGATATCCTCGATCTGCATGGCCGGCACGAGACGTCCCTTCTCGCCGCCGCTGGCGCCGAAACCGCGATAGTCGAAGGTGATCGCGGCGTAACCGGCGGCAACGAAGGCATCCGCGAAGCGCGGGAGCAGGACTTCCTGGATGCCGCAGAAACCGTGGCAGAGGATGATCGCCGGGACATTTTGATCCTGAACGTCGGGACGATGGACGGTGAGCGCGATGTCGTTGGGCGTGCGGAGCGAGACAGTTGCCATGGAGTGGATAGGTGCGGGTGGTGAAAGTTGGAGCGGATGCGGACGATGCGCTTGATGCGGTTGATGCGCCTGATGCGATCGCGCGGAGGAAAACTTGCCGCGCGAAATCGCGAAGGATTAAAGCACGTATCGGCGACCGCCGTATGAAGGAAAAAATTCGGCGGACTACGTTTACTCGGATGTCGGATAAGCGGTGTAGAACTCGCTGGCGATTTTCCATTCGCCTCTGACGCGTAGCAGATGCAGCACCTTCCAGCCGTAACCGACGTGGCCGGTGGCCACATCCTTGGTTGCATAGTCCAGTGAGACTTGCGCCAGATCGCCCATCTGCTCGATGGCGATGTTGTGGAACTGCTGCTCGAATTGCTCGCCGCTGTCGAAGATCACCGCCTTGAAGCTCGCGTAGTTTCGCGTTTCGACGGACTTGTTCGCCTCGTCCGGCTTGGGCAGGACGCGAGTCGATGAAAATGGAATGTCCGGGTGGAGAAGCAGGGACTCGAAGCGTGGTTTGTCGTTGGACGTGACGCTCTGGGTGTAGCTCGTCAACAGCCGTTCGATTGCTTCGCGGTCTTCTGGCGTGCCGTGGTGCTGGCCGAAATTAGCGGGGATGGCGGTCAAGGTAGTTGCTCCGAAAGGCGATGCTGTGCTGTGCTGTGCGATGCGCACGATCGGATGGATTGGAGCACGATATAATTAGCATGGCAACTAATAAGCACGTTGTTCACAAAGTGAACTTGCGTGCTCTCAGGTCACGGACCGAAACTGCGATGACCGCCGTCGCGTGACCCGAGTACTGCATGTACTCCGCTACGCCGCTACTCCGGTCACGGTTAGCGAAACCGCTGCAGGGACGGGTCCGTAATCGCCTGCTCCGGCAGATTCAGAAGGGCCGGCAATGCGCTCAAATGCGGCAGGCCGCTGACGTCTGCCCATCGGCCGCCGCTCGTCTGGTAAATGATCGTCGGTGTGCCGTCGAAGCCGAAGTCCTTGAACATCTTCGCGTTGCCGTTCAGCTTCGTTTGCGTTGCAAACGACACCTTGTCTAACGGCTTGATGCCGCCGGATTCGTCCTTCTCGGAAAATTTGGTCTCGAGTTCGCGCATCAAGGCCGGCGCATTCTGTGCCTCGAGCAGCGCAGCGGCCTTGCCTGGCGAATCCGGCTTCAGGAAGCCCATCGGAATCCAATGCACCTGCAAGCCCGCGGCCTCGTACGGCTGGAGTGCTTTCCATGCGTAGTGGCAGAAGATGCAGTTCGGGTCCATGAAGACGTAGATCGTCGATTTGACGTTTTTGCCCGAAGCGCCTTCGACGATCGCCGGCGCGTTCTCGAAGGTCGCGGCAGCCGAAGCTGGCAGGTAAGTGACAGCGGGTGCGTCCGCCGCCGCGGCGATACCCGAGAACATCCCCGCGGCGCCGATTGCGGCAACAACAAGTCTTACAGCTTTCAACATGTTCACTCCTGTTCGCTACGAGATAAGAGGTCGGCTTCGTATGTTCATCGCAGGACGAAGCCTGCTACGCGAATGATAGTAGCGAAGTGGAGGCCGGCTTGCAGCGGGTTGACCAGGAAGCTCACGATGCTTGCGACGCTGCGAAGATCGCCTCGGCGATTTTCGTTGTGCCCGCATGAAAGGGAGTGCGAACGCGATCGCGTTCTGATGCGAGAAACGAAAAAGCCGCAACATCTTTCGATGTTGCGGCTTTGATCTTTGGTCGGGGCGAGAGGATTTGAACCTCCGACCACCTGCACCCCATGCAGGTACGCTACCAGGCTGCGCTACGCCCCGAACAGCACGAAACTATAACAGAAACTTCATTCGATTAGAACCGCCCCGCGCCAAGAAAGTGGTCTAGTGCTTCAACAGATCGATCACGCCCAGCAGCGCCTTGCGCAACTGATCGACGTCGACCGAAGGCGAAGCGGCAGCCGCCGCCGATGCCTGCGCCGACTCTGCGGCAACGCCCTCGCCTTCGTCCTGCATCTCGCCCGACGACGCGCCATGCGCCCCACCGCCATGCGAGTCGAGCCGATTGCGCGCGCCGTTGATCGTGAAACCCTGCTCGTACAACAGCTCACGAATCCGCCGGATCAACAGCACCTCGTGATGCTGATAGTACCGACGATTGCCGCGTCGCTTGACCGGCCGCAACTGCGTGAACTCCTGCTCCCAGTAACGCAACACATGCGGCTTCACGCCGCATAGTTCGCTGACCTCACCAATCGTGAAGTAGCGCTTCGCCGGAATCGGAGGCAAGACGACTTTTTCGATCGTCGCTGTCATCGTCGGTTAGCCGTGATGGGTTGCGCAGGCGCGCGCCAGTCGCTCAGCGCGCGAAGCTCGCTTCGGCGCCGTTCTCAACCAGCGCTTTCAGCTTTTGACTTGCATGGAACGTCACAACACGGCGCGCGGCGATGGGAATCGCCTCGCCGGTTTTCGGATTGCGGCCGGGACGCTGCGGTTTGTCGCGCAACTGGAAGTTGCCGAAGCCCGACAGCTTCACGCTGTCGCCACTCTCCAGCGCATCGCGGATCACCTCGAAGAACGCTTCGACCATATCTTTCGCTTCCCGCTTGTTGAGTCCGACATTGTCGAACAGCAACTCGGCAAGTTCAGCTTTGGTGAGCGTCGGCGTTTCAGTGGAAACGACGGCGGGTGATGTCGGAATTTCGCGAATCATGGCGCTGCGTTGCGCCGTAAGAAGGGCTTCGAAATCACTCGAGTTCATTTCATTCATATCTATCAAATGGCGCGCCAGGCAAAAAACAAAGGAAGCGGAAACAGCCGTGCAATTGTTTGATGCGGGTTATCCGCGCAAGCGTGCGCCATATACTCGAGCCAGACGTTCCACCAGAGTTTGAATGGCCAGATCGACCGTCTCATCCTGAAGGGTTCCGCCAGTATCTTGCAAGGTCACACGGAACGCAAGGCTTTTCTCGTGCGCTGCCAGGCCGCCGGAAGTGTTTGATTTTGGACGGAATTCGTCGAAAAGCGCAACCCGCTGGACGCTCTTGCAAGCGGCCTCGGACTGCGCCGCGCGCAGCTCGTCCAGCAGCGCCTGGACCTCGATTTTCTGATCGACGACCACGGCAATATCGCGACGCACCGGCGGGAATTTAGATACTTCCGCGGGAGTCGGCAATACACGCTGCATTAATGCTTCCGCTTCGATTTCAAACAGAATCGGCGCATGCGGCAAATCATATTTTTGCATCCAGCGCGGATGCAATTCGCCAATCCAACCCACGGCGCGGCCATTAACTTCGATACGCGCGCTACGTCCCGGATGCAATGCCGGATGTTCCGCTTTCACGAAACGCGCCACCGCTGGCGCCAGCAATGCCTCCAGATCGCCCTTCACGTCGAAGTAGTCGACCGTGCGCGTCGTCGCGCCCCATTGTTCGTCCAGCGCCGGGCCGTAGGCGAGCGCGCCGATCATCTTCGGCTGCGCGAAACCTTCGACCGTCAGTTCGCCCGCCTTGATCGACGGATCGTGCAGGAACACGCGCCCCGCTTCGAACACGCGCACGCGATCCGCGGCGCGACGGTTCAGGTTCGTGCGCAGCACGTGGATCAGGCTGCCGAACAGCGTCGTGCGCATTACCGACAACTGGCTTGCGATCGGATTCAGCAGACGCACGGGCTTGTCGTTGCCGGCGAAATCCTGCTCCCATTCGGCGTCGACGAAACTGAAGTTGACCGTTTCCGCGTAGTCGCGCGCGGCGAGCGCGTGGCGCACCACGTGGATCGAACGCTGGGTCTCGTTGGTCGCGCGCATTTCGCTGCGTGCGACCGGCGGACGCGCCGGAATCTTCTCGAAGCCGTAAATACGCGCGACTTCCTCGATCAGGTCCTCTTCGATCTCGATGTCGAAGCGATACGACGGCGGCATCACCGAGAAGGTGTCCTCGCCGCGCTCGAACGTCAGACCGAGGCGCGTGAAAATCTGCGCGATCTCGTCCGCGTCGATCTTGATGCCGATGATGCGGTTCGCACGCGACACACGCATGGTCACCGGCTCGCGCTTCGGCACGTTGACGATCTGATCGTCGACCGGGCCGGCCGCGCCGCCGCAGATGTCGAGGATCAGTTGCGTGATGCGTTCGATATGCTCGACCGTGGTCGCGTAATCGACACCGCGCTCGAAGCGATGACCCGCGTCAGTCGAGAAGTTGTACTTGCGCGAGCGGCCGCGGATGCTGTCCGGCCACCAGAACGCGGCTTCCAGATAGATGTTCGTGGTGTCGAGCGTGACAGCCGTGCTGTCGCCGCCCATGATGCCCGCGAGACTCTCGATGTGTTGCTCGTCCGCGATCACGCCGACGCTTTCATCGAGCTCGACCGTGTTGCCGTTCAGCAGCTTGAGCGTTTCGCCCTTGCGGCCCCAGCGCACGTCCATGCCACCGTGGATCCTGTCCAGATCGAACACGTGCGAAGGACGGCCCAGCTCAAGCATCACGTAGTTCGAGATATCGACCAGCGCGGAAATGCTGCGCTGACCCGAGCGCTCGAGACGCTCGACCATCCATTGCGGCGACTTCGCGCGCGCATTCACGCCGCGAATCACGCGGCCCGAGAAACGGCCGCACAGATCCGGCGCCGAAATCTTGACCGGCAGCGTTTCATTGAGCTTGACCTCGGCTGGCTTGATTTCGAGCGGACGCAGCGGTGCACCCGTGATCGCCGAGGTTTCGCGCGCCACGCCGAAGACCGACAGGCAGTCCGCCTTGTTCGGCGTCAGCTTGATTTCGAAAACCGTGTCATCGAGATTGAGCGTTTCGCGGATGTCCTGACCGATCGGCGTGGCCTCCGGCAGGATCATCAGGCCGCTATGGTCTTCCGACAGCTTCAGCTCGCGCGCCGAGCACAGCATGCCCTGGCTTTCGACGCCGCGCAGCTTGGACAGCTTGATCGCGAACGGCGCGCCGCCCTCTTCGGCCGGCGGCAGTTGCGCGCCGACCAGCGCGACCGGCACCTTGATGCCCGGCGCCACGTTCGGCGCGCCGCACACGATGTTCAGCGTCGCGCCGGTGCCGGCGTCGACCTGACACACGTTGAGCTTGTCAGCGTCCGGGTGCTTGACGACTTCCAGCACCTGGCCGACGACGATCTTCGAAGTCGGCGGCGCGGCCGGCCGCAGGTCTTCCACTTCGAGACCCGCCATGGTCAGCGCGTGCGACAGTTCGTCGGTCGTCAGTTGCGGATCGACAAAGGTTCTCAGCCAGGATTCCGGAAATTGCATGGTTCTGTGTACGTTCTGATCAGGTTAGGTCCGCGTCCGGCGGTGCGGACTCGAGATGCTGCCTTCGGTTGCTTTCGCTTGCCGCCCGAAGGCGCTGCTCTGGGCACTGCCGGGGACGCTGCGGGCGGCACGCTTCGCGCACCGCGCCGCGCTCTATGCTTGTCGCGTTCGACCGCGCCGCATCGTCAAGCGAATTGACGCAGGAAACGCAGGTCGTTTTCGAAGAACAGACGCAGGTCTTGCACGCCATAGCGCAACATGGTGAGCCGTTCGAGGCCGCTGCCGAACGCGAAGCCGATATAGCGCTCCGGGTCGAGACCCATGTTGCGGATCACCGTGGGGTGCACCTGGCCGGAACCCGAAATTTCGAGCCATTTGCCGGCGTTCTTGCCCGTTTCGAACAGCATGTCGATTTCGGCCGACGGTTCGGTGAACGGGAAATACGACGGACGGAAGCGCACCTGAATATCGTCGCGCTCGAAGAATTTCTTCAGGAAGTCCGTGTAGACGCCCTTCAGGTCAGCGAAGCTGATGTTCTCTTCGATCCACAGGCCTTCGACCTGGTTGAACATCGGCGAATGGGTGGCGTCGCTGTCCACGCGATACGTGCGGCCCGGCACGATCACCTTGATAGGCGGCGTGTTGGTGCGCGCGTAGCGCACCTGCATCGGGCTGGTATGCGTGCGCAACAGCAGTTGACGTCCGTCGGCGTCTTTGCCGTCGACGTAGAAAGTGTCCTGCATCGAACGCGCCGGATGGTTTTCCGGGCTGTTCAACGAGGTGAAGTTGTACCAGTCGGTTTCGATCTCGGGGCCGTCGGCCACGTCGAATCCGATCGTACGGAAAATCTGTTCGACGCGCTCCCATGTGCGCATCACCGGATGCAGGCTGCCTGCATCGGCGCCGCGGCCGGGCAACGTGACGTCGATGGCTTCGGCGGCAAGGCGCTGGTTCAGCAACGCGTCGGCCAATGCCTGACGGCGCGCGGTCAACGCAGCTTCCACCTGTTGCTTGACGAGGTTGATCCGTGCGCCTTCGGTCTTGCGCGTTTCGGGATCGAGTTTGCCAAGGCCCTTCAATAGCTCGGTCAACGCACCCGATTTACCAAGAAAGCGCGCTTTCTCGTTCTCGAGGGTGGTGACGTCGGAGGCTTCTGCGAAGGCTTTTTGCGCGTCGGCGACAATCTGGTCCAGATCCATTGATCCCATCATTTCAACGTCAGTGTTCAATTGAAGCAAAACTGGTTCTACCAACAAAAACGGGGCTCGGTGAGGAGCCCCGTTTTTGCTGCAGCGTCACCGAGACTACCGGATGTTCGCTGCAACGAACCACGCAGTGTTAATTGCCAGAAGCGCAATCAGGCTGCAACGGCGGCTTTCACCTGCTGAACGATCGCAGCAAAAGCAGCCTTGTCGAACACAGCCATGTCGGCCAGCACCTTGCGGTCGAGTTCGATCGAAGCCTTCTTCAGGCCGTTGATGAACACGCTGTACGTCATGTCGTGCTGACGCACCGCCGCGTTGATACGCGTGATCCACAATGCGCGGAACACACGCTTCTTGTTGCGGCGATCGCGGTAGGCGTACTGGCCTGCGCGCATGACCGCCTGCTTGGCGATGCGATAGACGTTATTGCGACGGCCGCGGTAACCCTTGGCCAGCTTGATGATCTTCTTGTGACGGGCCCGTGCGGTAACCCCACGTTTTACTCGAGGCATGTCTTGCTCCTATGAGTGTCGGTTAAGGGTTAAGCGAACGGCAGCATTGCGCGCACGGAGTTCAGATCGGAATCATGAACTGCCGTCGAACCGCGCAGATGGCGTTTGTTCTTGGTGGTTTTCTTGGTAAGAATGTGGCGCTTGAAGGCTTGACCGCGCTTGACGGTACCGCCCGGACGCACCACGAAGCGCTTTGCAGCACTCTTCTTGGTCTTCATCTTCGGCATGACAACTCCATTATTAGATGGACATGGGTGTGCGGTCGGCCAGAGGCCATGACCCGCCCTTCGAAACCCATTCCACTTGGTATGCAGACCGCCGATACTGCCGACGGCCGCTTTTCAGGACCGGCCTGGATCACGCCGAGTTCACGTCACGTCAAACCCGATCGCTTTCCACACCGTTCCGAAACCTGCCGACACCGCACCGGACACCCAGTGCGACATCGCTTCAATCCTGCACAACCGAAGCGCGCGCCACACGGCGCGCCGCTGCTTCAGCTGATTACTTCTTTTTCTTCGGCGCGAGCACCATGATCATCTGGCGCCCTTCCATTTTCGGCATTTGCTCGACCTGACCGACTTCGTCGAGGTCCGTGCGCAGGCGTTCGAGCATGCGCATACCGATTTCCTGGTGAGCCATTTCGCGTCCACGGAAACGCAACGTGATTTTCGTCTTGTCGCCGTCTTCGAGGAAGCGAACGAGATTGCGCAGCTTGACGTTGTAGTCACCGTCGTCGGTACCCGGACGGAATTTGACTTCCTTGACCTGGATGACCTTCTGCTTGAGCTTGGCCTCGTGCTGCTTCTTCGCTTCCTGGTACTTGAACTTGCCGTAGTCCATCAAGCGGCAAACCGGCGGGACCGCTTGCGGGGCGATTTCGACCAGATCGACATCCTGCTGTTCCGACATGCGGAACGCATCAGCGAGTTTCACGATGCCGAGCGGTTCGTTCTCGACTCCGACCAGACGCACCTCGGGTGCCGTAATTTCACCGTTGATGCGGTGCGCAGACTTATCAGTAGCGATGTTACGTTTCCTCTAAAAATTAAAAAAACGAGCCGGGCTGCCAGGTGGCTCAGTTGAACGACTGCACGTCCTGACGCAGACGCTCAATGAAGGTATCGACAGGCATCACACCCAGATCGACACCACCACGGGCACGCACGGCTACCGTTTGGGCTTCACGCTCTTTGTCGCCGACCACAAGCAGATACGGGACCTTCTCCAGCGTGTGCTCGCGTATTTTATAGCTAATCTTCTCGTTGCGCAAATCGGCCTCAACTCTAACCCCTTGTTTTTGCAACGATTGGGCTAGCGAATTTGCATATTCGGCCTGATTTTCCGCGATATTCATGACCACGACCTGCATCGGCGCGAGCCACGACGGCATGGCGCCGCCATGGTGCTCGATCAGAATGCCAAGGAAGCGCTCCATTGATCCGACGATTGCCCGGTGCAGCATGATCGGCCGGCGACGGCCGTTGTCTTCAGCGACGTATTCCGCGCCAAGACGCTCCGGCAGCACCATGTCCAGCTGCAACGTGCCGCATTGCCACGAACGGCCCAGCGCGTCCTTGATGTGATATTCGACCTTCGGGCCGTAAAAGGCGCCCTCGCCCGGCAGCTCTTCCCACGTGACGCCGCAGGCGGTCAGCGCCTCGCGCAGGCCTTGTTCCGCGCGATCCCAGGTTTCATCCGTGCCGGCGCGCGCATCCGGGCGCAGCGACAGCTTGATGTCGACGTTGTCGAAGCCGAAGTCCTTGTACACGCTCATGGCGAGCGTGTTGAACGCGATCGACTCGCTGATGAACTGATCTTCGGTACAGAAAATGTGCGCGTCGTCCTGCACGAAACCGCGCACGCGCATCAATCCGTGCAATGCGCCCGAAGATTCGTTGCGATGGCACGACCCGAACTCCGCGTAACGCAGCGGCAGATCGCGGTACGAACGCAGACCGTGGTTGAACACCTGCACGTGACCCGGGCAGTTCATCGGCTTGATCGCGTAGTCGCGCTTTTCCGATTCCGTCGTGAACATGTTTTCACGATAGTTCTGCCAGTGGCCCGACGCTTCCCACAGCGAACGGTCCATGATCATCGGCGTCTTGATTTCGAGGTAGCCGGCGTCGTTCACGCGACGGCGCATGTACTGCTCGACCTGCTGCCACAGCGTCCAGCCGCGCGGATGCCAGAACACCATGCCCGGCGATTCGTCCTGCATATGAAACAGGTCGAGTTGCTTGCCGAGCTTGCGGTGATCGCGCTTTTCCGCTTCCTCGAGCATGTGCAGATACGCTTCCTGGTCTTCCTTTTTGGTCCAGGCCGTACCGTAGATGCGCTGCAACTGCTCGTTCTTCGAATCGCCGCGCCAATAGGCGCCCGCCACCTTCATCAGCTTGAAAACCTTCAGCTTGCCGGTGGACGGCACGTGCGGCCCGCGGCACAGATCGGTGAAACCGCCATGCGAGTACAGCTTGATATCGTCGCTGGACGGAATCGATTCGATGATCTCGGCCTTGTACTTTTCGCCGATGCTCTTGAAGTAGT
Organism: Paraburkholderia sp. D15; assembly: GCF_029910215.1. NCBI lineage: Bacteria > Pseudomonadati > Pseudomonadota > Betaproteobacteria > Burkholderiales > Burkholderiaceae > Paraburkholderia > Paraburkholderia sp. D15. The sequence goes on from NZ_CP110395.1 coordinate 3,097,754, forward strand.
CCACCGCTTCGCCGCGCGACACCACGCGGCGCGACACCGGCTCGTCTTTCTTCGCGAGTTCCTGCATGCGCTTTTCGATCTTTTCCAGATCTTCCGGCGTGAAGGGACGGCTGTACGCGAAGTCGTAATAGAAGCCGTTGTCGATCACCGGGCCGATCGTCACCTGCGCTTCCGGGAACAGATCCTTCACGGCATACGCGAGCAAGTGCGCGGTGGAGTGACGAATGATGTCGAGGCCGTCCGCATCTTTTTCCGTGACGATGGCGAGCGCCACGTCGTGATCGATCAGCGCGGACGTATCGACCAGTTCACCGTCGATCTTGCCGCCGAGCGCGGCCTTCGCGAGGCCGGGGCCGATCGACGCGGCCACTTCGGCGACCGTCACCGGATGCTCGTACTGTCGAACAGAACCGTCAGGCAGACGTATCGAAACCATTGCGTTCTCCGTGGTGCCGACCGGCGGCGGCACATACAACAGGTCTAAAAGCCAAAAAAAATGCGGCCCCGCTTTCGAGGGGCCGCATTCACATTTCCTGCAAACTACATTGGCGAAATTGGTCCTCGACTAGCGTCGCTCCGAAGCAGTTTCGGTCAACGTTCGCGGTGTCATAACCGTATTTGCCTTTTGCGCCGAGGGCACTTACTGCAGTTTGCGAAACCCCGGCAGAACCGGAATTTCTCTTTCGTTGGTAGGCTCGATTGGACTCGAACCAACGACCCCCACCATGTCAAGGTGGTGCTCTAACCAGCTGAGCTACGAGCCTGAAGAAACGAGATTATATGGAGCCCCACGCGGCTTGGCAAGTACTTTTATGAACCGACTTCAAATTTCTACTCACGTACTCGGGCGTACGTGAGTGCATACGGGACCGGGCCCCGTTGCGCCATCAAACGCCCGCTGATCGATCAACTCTTGCGCGACGCGCGCACCACGCCCGTCACTTCGCCGAGCACCGTGCACGCGCGCTGAATCTGCGCGGCGCTCGATACCTCGACGGTGAATTGCATGAATGCGGTGTTACGACGGGATTGTGTCTTCACACCGATGACATTCATCTTCTCGCGCGCGAAAACTTCCGAAATATCGCGCAACAAGCCCTGACGGTCGGTCGCTTCGATACTCAGGTCGACCGGATACACCGACTGCCCGCGTCCGCTCATCACGTCCGCCGACCACGCGGTTTGCAGCACGCGCTCCGGCGCGCGCTCGGCCATGCGCACGAATGTCGGGCAATCGCTCCGGTGAATCGACATGCCCTTGCCGCGCGTGACGAAACCGCTGATGTCGTCCGGCGGCGCGGGACGGCAGCAGCGCGCGAGCTGCGTGAGCAACGCGTCGACGCCGACCACCAGCACGCCGGTCGACGCACCGCGCGCGACGCTCGCGCCGCTGCTGCGCTTTTCGAACTGCTCCGGCGCCTCGACCACGGGCTCGGGCGGCGGAGCATCGTGCAACGCCTGCTCGACGAGCCGCAGACTGAACTCTTCCTTGCCGACCACCGAGAACAGATCGTCGGTGGTCTTGAAGCCGAGCCTGGATGCGAGCTGGTCGAGATTGACCGAGGTCTTGCCTTCGCGCTGCAAGGTCTTTTCGACCATCGCGCGACCGCTCGCGATGTGCTCCTGCACTTCGACCGCATTGAACCACGCGCGCACCTTCTGCCGCGCACGTGGACTTTGCAGATAGCCGAGCTGCGGATTGAGCCAGTCGCGCGACGGCCCCCCCTCTTTCACCGCGACGATCTCGATCGTCTGGCCGTTCTGCAGCGGCGTGTTGAGCGGCACCATCGCACCGTCGACGCGCGCGCCACGGCACCGGTGCCCCAGTTCGCTATGCAGGTGATACGCGAAATCCACCGGCGTCGCGCCATGCGGCAACGGAATAACGCGCGCCTGCGGCGTCAGCACGTAGATGTGATCGTCGTCAAGCGTGGCCTGGCGCAGTTGCTCCCACGGCTGCGCGGCGCGCTTCTCGCCGTGCTCGCCTTCCGAGACCTCGTCTTTCCATGCGAGCAGTTGCCGCAGCCACGCGATCTTCTCGTCGTACTTCTCGTTGGCGCTGAACTGCCCGCCGTACCCACGCGTGCCCGCTTCCTTGTAGCGCCAGTGCGCGGCCACGCCATATTCGGCGAACTGATGCATGTCGTGCGTACGGATCTGCACCTCGAACGCGCGGCCATCGTCGCCGATCACCACCGTGTGCAGCGACTTGTAGCCGTTCGGCTTGGGTCGCGAGATGTAATCGTCGAATTCGCGCGGCACCGGTTGCCACAGGTTATGCACGATGCCGAGCACCGTATAGCAATCCTTGATGTCCGGCACGATCACGCGAAACGCGCGCACGTCGTACAGCTCGGCGAAGTCCAGCTCCTTGCCGCGCATCTTGCGCCAGATGCTGTAGATGTGTTTCGGCCGGCCGCTGACCTCGGCGCGTATATTCGCCGCGGCCAGTTCCTGCTGCAGCCGCCCGATGGCCTGCGCGACGTAACTCTCGCGCTCGACACGCTTTTCGTCGAGCAGCTTGGCGATGCGCTTGTAGGTCACCGGCTCCTCGAAGCGGAATGCGAGGTCTTCCAGCTCCCACTTCAATTGCCAGATGCCGAGGCGATTGGCGAGCGGCGCGTAAATATCCAGCGTTTCACGCGCCACGTCCGGCGACGGCGTGATCTTCGCCGCCGCGTAGTAGCGCATGGATTGCAGACGCGATGCGAGCCGGATCAGCACCACGCGAATGTCCTGCGCGAACGCGAGCAGCATCTTGCGCAGCGCCTCGACCTGCGTACGGCGCGCAGCCTGTGCATCGCGACCGGCTTCGGGCATCGCGTTCTGCGCGGCGCGCAGGCTGACCGTGCCGAGGCGCAGCAACTTGCGCACGTCGCCGACCAGTTGCGCGACTTCCTCGCCGAAGTTGTCGGCAATCACGCGCTCCGGGTCCTGCAAGTGCGGCGTCAGCGCGAACAGCGCCGCCGCCAGCACCGCCGGCGGGTCGACGTTGAGCGTGCGCATGATCGACGCCGTGCCCGCCGCGTGATCCGCCAGCAACTCGCCCGACGACAACCGCACCTCGCCCGCATGTTCGCGCACGAACGCCATCGCTTCGTCGAAGGAAGGCAGGGGGTGCGGCGCGTTCGTCACGATTTCGGTATTCATGGTGCGGCGGTCCGACGGACCGGACGATTCAGCGTTGTGTCAGCAATGGCGATAAAGCCGGTTCAGTCGCGCTGCGCCGCGACCACGACGATCTCGACGAGGCACTTCGGATTCGCGAGCTTGGCTTCGACGGTGGCGCGCGGCGGCGTGGCGCCCTGCGCGACCCACTCGTCCCACACCGCGTTCATGCCGGCAAAGTGCACCATGTCCGAGATATAGATCTGCACCGACAGCAAATGCGACTTGTCGCTATTCACTTCCGCCAGCAAACGGTCGATGTGGCCGAGCACTTCACGCGTCTGACCCGTGATGTCCTGATCCGCGTCTTCGGCGATCTGGCCTGCGAGGTACACCGTGCCGTTATGCACGGCGGTTTCGGAGAGGCGCTTGCCGACGTGATGACGAATGACTGCCATGAAGAATCCTGATTGGGTTGAAGATTGAACGGAGAGGCATCCGCGCGGCATCCATTCGCGGATGCCGCGCGCAACTGCATATTATGACGCGTCGCCGGCGGCTCCGATGAAGAACTGCCGCGCGACATCGATCTGATCGGGCGAGAGAAATGCCGGCGCATGCCCGACGCCGGCGATTTCGACGCTCGACACCGCCCGCCCGGTCTCGACCATCTTCGCGACGGTTTCGCGCGACAACAAATCGGACTGCTCGCCGCGCACCACCAGCACCGGCCCCTGGAAGCTCGCGAGCGAATGCCACAACGCGGCCTCGCCGAGTTTGGCGGCTTCCTCGGTGATCGCGGCAAACGGCACGGCGATGCGCGGGTCGTAGCGCAACAGCCAGGCGCCGTCTTGCTCGTGCAGCAGCGGCGTGTTGATTTCGCGCCAGTCGTCCGCCGACAGTGGCCCGAACGATTGCGCGAGCGAGGCCGCGTAGTCGACACCTTGTTGCAGCGTATCGAAGCGCACCGGCTTGCCGAGATAGTCGCCAATGCGCTTCACGGCCACCGGTTCAAGATGCGGGCCGACGTCGTTGAGCAGCAGCTTGCGGATCGGCGTGTCCGGCAAGCCGGCGAGCGCCATGCCGATCAGCCCGCCCATCGAGGTGCCGAACCAGTCCACCGTCTCGACATTCAGCCGCGCGATCAGCGTGACCATGTCGGCCACATATTGCGGCACGCTATAGAAGTTGGGGTTCGCGAGCCACGACGACAATCCCCGCCCCGCCACGTCCGGACACACCACGCGATAAGTGCCCGCGAACTGCGCCGCGAGCCGGTCGAAATCGCGCCCGGACCGCGTCAGGCCATGCACGCAGACGAGCACGCGCGGATTGGCCGGATCGCCCCACTCGGTATAGGCGATGCGATGCAGACCCGCGGCGCTCGCGCATTGCACGTAACGTTGACGCGGAGCCGTGGGCCCGGCGCTGGAAGCGGACGTTGTTGCGGTCATCGGGGCTCCTTGCGAAAGCGCCGCGGAGCACGGCTCTCACGGCGAAGATCGACGAGGCATCGATCGAGGAAAGATTGTAAACCGCTTTGCCGCGCGACAAGGATCGGCCAAACGGCATAGGACGGTGTAGGACGACATAGGACTGCATCGCTAGGCATCAGGCAAAGCGGAACACCCACCCCATCGCACCAAACAAAACGGGCGAGACTCACGTCCCGCCCGCCTGTCGATTCAGACTTCGCCGCCGCAACCGCCAGCGACGCAAGTCCCGTTAAAGCTCGCGCACCGTCTTCAACTCACCGCGCTCACATCGAGCGGCGCGCCGGTCTTCGCCTGGATTTCCTCGACGCTGACGCCCGGCGCCAGTTCGCTCACCTTCAGGCCGTTTTCCGTCACGTCGATCACGCCAAGATCGGTGATGATCTGGTCGACCACGCCGACACCCGTCAGCGGCAACGTGCATTCCTCGAGAATCTTATGCTGGTCGCCCTTCGCGACGTGTTCCATCAGCACGACCACGCGCTTGACGCCCGCGACCAGATCCATCGCGCCGCCCATGCCCTTGATCATCTTGCCCGGGATCATCCAGTTGGCCAGATCGCCTTTCTTGCTGATCTGCATCGCGCCCAGAATCGCCAGGTTGATGTGGCCGCCGCGAATCATCGCGAACGAATCCGCCGACGAGAAGATCGACGAGCCCGGCAGCGTCGTCACGGTCTGCTTGCCGGCGTTGATCAGGTCGGCGTCCACTTCGTCCTCGGTCGGCGACGGGCCAATGCCCAGCAAGCCGTTCTCCGATTGCAGCCACACTTCGACGCCGGCGGGCACGTGGTTCGCGACCAGCGTCGGCAAACCGATGCCGAGGTTCACGTAGAAGCCGTCCTGCAATTCCTTCGCCGCGCGCGCGGCCATTTCGTCACGAGTCCATGCCATGATCAGGCTCCTTTCGCGCGGACGACGCGTTGTTCGATGCGTTTTTCCGGAGTCGCATTGAGCACAATGCGCTGAACGAAGATGCCGGGCGTGTGGATCGCGTCCGGATCGAGTTCGCCCACCTCGACGATCTCCTCGACCTCGGCGACGGTGATCTTGCCGGCCATCGCGCACATCGGGTTGAAGTTGCGCGCGGTGCGGCGGTAGATCAGGTTGCCGGCCTTGTCGGCCTTCCATGCCTTGACGAGCGCGACGTCCGCGGTCAGCGAGTGTTCGAGCACGTAGTGGTTCTCGCCGAACTGGCGGGTTTCCTTGCCCTCGGCGATCAGCGTGCCGTAGCCGGTATTGGTGAAGAACGCCGGAATGCCCGAGCCGCCCGCGCGCAGTTTTTCGGCGAGCGTGCCTTGCGGCGTGAATTCGAGTTCGAGTTCGCCGGCCAGATACTGGCGCTCGAATTCCTTGTTCTCGCCGACGTACGACGAGATCATCTTCTTCACCTGGCGCGTTTCGAGCAGCAGGCCGAGGCCGAAACCGTCGACGCCCGCGTTGTTGCTGATGCAGGTGATGCCCTGCACCTTCGAATCGCGCAGCGCGGCGATCAACGCCTCCGGAATGCCGCACAGGCCGAAGCCGCCGACGGCGAATGTCTGCCCGTCCTTGACGATGTCCTTGAGCGCCTCGGCGGCGCCTGGATAGACCTTGTTCATCAGTTTGTCCCTTCCTCTATGGAAACCCGAAACCGCTGTGCCGGACGCCGGAACCTGCCTGATGCATGCACCGGCACGCCGACCTTGATCGCTGCGACGCGTAGCAAGACGTTGCGCGGGCTCGTACCCGACACGTCATTCTAGTCATCCGACGCAAACCGTGCGCCCGGCTTTGCCGGCATGTCGTCATGTGCCCGAAAGAGTACGCTGGGCGCGCCATGCGGCACAATACGCAAAAATACATAAGTACTTGCCGCCAACCCATGCCCGCACTGGACTACCAAACCGCTTTTCAACTCGCGCCGATCGGACTCGTGCTGTCGCGCGAGCGGGTGATCGAGGATTGCAACGAAGAACTGGCGTCGATATTCGGCTGTCCGCGCGAGGCGCTGCTCGGCCAGTCATTCCAGGTGCTGTATCCGTCGACGGACGAATTCGAGCGGATCGGCGCGCGCATTCCGCCGATCATGACCGCGCAAGGCAGCTACGCGGACGACCGCATCATGAAGCGCGCCAACGGCGAACTGTTCTGGTGTCATGTGACAGGCCGCGCGCGTCAACGCGCCGACGCGCACGCGGCCGGTGTCTGGACCTTCGAGGATTTGAGCGCGACGCGCCGCGTGGCGGTCGAATTGACGCCGCGCGAACGCGAGATCGCCGCGCAACTGGTGACCGGCAAGACCAGCAAGCAGATAGGGCGCGTGCTGGACATCAGCCCGCGCACCGTGGACGTGTACCGTGCGCGGTTGATGCGTAAATACGATACGGGTAATGCGACCGAGCTGTTGCAGCGCTTGCTGGGGCATTGAACCGGGCATTGAACCGGAAAGCCGATCGGGAACTGAACGCGGCACGCGGGCCGCCTGTTTCGTACCGGTTGCGCTTCATGCCGATCGCTTCATGCCGCACGTTCAACCCAAACGGCCCTGACTGTCCGGATCAGGCCGCCTTGACCAGCGCGGCGCGCTCGATCGTCTCGCGCAGCAGATCGGGCACCGGCACCGACTTGCCGGCGGCGTAGTCGATCCACACGCAGCGCGCGGCGCCGCGCGCGTACACGGTGTGCGGATCGTCCGCACGCACCAGTTCGAAGCCGGTGTCGAAGCTGCTGCGGCCCGGCGTGGCCACCGTCATCCGGCCGATCACGTCGCCGGGATAATGCAGTTGCTTGAGAAACTCCATCGATGCATTGACGATCACCGGACCTTGCCCATCGGCATTGCTGCCCGCCAGACCCAGTTGCTCGAACCACGAGATCCGCACCTGCTCCATGTAACGGAAATAAACCGTGTTGTTCACATGGCCGAATGCATCCATGTCGCCCCAGCGGATCGGCATCGACATCTCGAAAACTGCGTGAAAATCGCTCATCTTGCTTCCGTTCTACTTGCTTCTTGAGTGGTTGAAATCTGTTGCGGCCGGTGAGCGCGGTCCGGTCCGCCTATGTTTTTCCGCCTGCCACGCACGCTCAGGACAGGCCGAACCCATCGTCGGCGGCAATCACCGAGCCGTTGATGAACTGCGATTCGTCGGCCGCCAGCAGCAGCAGGAGCCCGTCGAGATCGTCCGGCTTGCCGACGCGGTGGCGCGGCAGCATCGACACCAGTTTCTGCCCCTGCTCGGTCGACCAGTGATGGTGATTGATCTCGGTATCGATATAGCCCGGGCAGATCGCGTTCACGTTGATGCCGTGCTTGCCCCATTCGAGCGCCATGGCCTTCGTCATATGGACGACGGCGGCCTTGCTCATCGAATACAGGCCGATCTGCGGCAGCACGCGCAGCCCCGCCATGGACGCGATATTGATGATCCGGTACGACGGGTTCTGCGTGCCGTTGCCGCGCATGATCATGCGTTTGGCCACCTCCTGGGCGACGAAGAAGGCGCCGCGCGTGTTCGTGTCGAACACGTACTCGAAGTCCGCCGGCGTGACCTCCGAAAGCTTCTGCGTGGTCGACACCCCCGAGTTGTTCACCAGAATGTCGATGGTGCCCGCCTCGGTTTCCGCATGCGCGACCGCCGACTTGATGCTCTGGTAGTCGGTCACGTCGAGCGACACCACGTGCGCCGCGCCGCCCGACGCCTCGATCTCGGCGCGCAGTTCCTTCAACCGCTCGGTGCGCCGGCTCGCCAGCACGACCTTGGCGCCCGCCTGCGACAACACTTGAGCAAAGCGCTTCCCCAACCCGCTCGAAGCGCCGGTGATCAGCGCGACCTTGCCTTCCAGATTGATCGAACGGCCCATTGTCGTTCCCTTGTTCGGTTGTTGTTACCACTGCGATTGACAGAAGCGGTAGGACCGTCGCCGCGGGCCGCTACCGTATCATATAAATAGAACGATCGTGCTAATCTCCGCTCATCCGGTTGCAGTGCGGGTGTGCATCGCCCACAATACGAACCCGAAAAAAGCATTCTAACGGTAAGAGGAGCATCAATGACCCCCGCAAGTCTCATTGAGCAATACGGTCCACGCGAGTCGATGGAATACGACGTCGTGGTCGTCGGCGGCGGCCCGGCTGGCTTGTCCGCGGCGATCCGCCTGAAGCAGCTGGCGGCGGAAAAAGGCGTCGAGCTGGGCGTGTGCGTGCTGGAAAAAGGCTCGGAGATCGGGGCTCACATTCTGTCGGGCGCGGTGATGGACCCGCGCGCGATCACCGAACTGATCCCGGACTGGAAGGAAAAAGGCGCGCCGCTCACGGTCGACGTCACCGAGGACAAGTTCCTGTTCCTGACCGAGACCGGTTCGAAGAGCGTGCCGACCTGGGCGCTGCCGGATAACTTCAAGAACCACGGCAACTATGTCATCTCGCTCGCCAATGTGACGCGCTGGCTGGGTCAGCAGGCCGAGGCGCTGGGCGTCGAGATTTTCCCGGGCTTTCCGGCCGCTGAAATCCTTTACAACGACGACGGCTCGGTCAAGGGCGTCGCGACCGGCAATCTCGGTATCGGCAAGGATGGCCAGCCGACCGAGAATTTCCAGCTCGGCATGGAACTGCATGCGAAATACACGTTGTTCTGCGAAGGCGCGCGCGGGCATCTGGGCCGCCAGCTGAGCGACAGGTTCAAGCTGCGCGACGGCGCCGATCCGCAGGTGTACGGCATCGGCATCAAGGAGCTGTGGGAAATCGATCCGTCGAAGCACAAGCCCGGTCTCGTGATGCACACCGCCGGCTGGCCGCTCGAAAACGATACCTACGGCGGCTCGTTCCTCTATCACATGGACAACAACCAGGTGGTGGTGGGCTTCGTCGTCGGCCTCGGCTACACGAATCCGTATCTGTCGCCGTTCGAGGAATTCCAGCGCTACAAGACGCATCCGGCCATCCGCGCGGTGCTCGAAGGCGGCAAGCGCGTGTCGTACGGCGCGCGGGCCATTACCGCCGGTGGCCTGCTCTCGCTGCCGAAGCTGGTGTTCCCGGGCGGTGCGCTGGTGGGCGACGACGCGGGCTTTCTCAATGCGTCGCGAATCAAGGGTTCGCACGCGGCGATCAAGACCGGCATGCTGGCGGCCGACGCCGCTTTCGATGCCGTGCAGGCAGGTCGTCAGAACGACGAATTGACCGCCTATCCGGAGAGCTTCAAGACGTCGTGGCTGCACACCGAGCTGCATCGCGCACGTAACTTCAAGCAGTGGATGAGCAAGGGCCTGTACCTCGGCACGCTGATGGTCGGTCTCGAACAGAAGGTGCTGGGCGGCAATGTGCCGTGGACGCTGCATCACCAGCACTCGGATCACGAGATGCTGAAGCCGGCGTCGCAATGCAAGCCGATCACGTATCCGAAGCCGGACGGCAAGCTGACGTTCGACCGGCTGTCTTCAGTGTTCATCTCGAACACGAATCACGAGGAGAACCAGCCGGCTCACCTGACGCTGAAAGATCCTTCGGTGCCGGTGAACGTGAACTGGCAGACCTATGCAGGTCCGGAATCGCGCTACTGCCCGGCGGCGGTGTATGAGTTCGTCAAGAACGACGATGGCGGCGAGCGTCTGGTGATCAATGCGCAGAACTGCGTGCATTGCAAAACGTGCGATATCAAGGACCCGACGCAGAACATCGTGTGGGTTACGCCCGAGGGTGGCGGCGGTCCGAACTACCCGAATATGTAATGGAGTAGTTTGCCTTCGCGGCGCGGTGACTCGGAGTCGCCCGCTGCGAAGGTGGCATGCGTGAAGTTGGGATGAAAGCGCGCGGCTTAAGTGCGCTTGGTGCGCCTCGGGCGCTTAAGGTGCGCTTGCCGCGATCTTCGGCGTATCGACCGCGACATCGCCGCATTGCGCACGATGGCGCAGCGCGTGGTCGATCAGCACCAGCGCGAGCATCGATTCGGCGATCGGCGTGGCGCGGATCCCGACACACGGATCATGCCGCCCGAACGTTTCCACCACCGCCGGTTGTCCGGCCTTGTCGATCGAACGGCGCGGCGTGCGAATGCTCGACGTCGGCTTGATCGCGATCGACACGGTAATGTCCTGCCCCGTCGAAATACCGCCGAGCACCCCGCCCGCGTGATTGCCGACGAAACCCTCCGGCGTGAGCTCATCGCCATGCACGGAGCCGCGTTGCGCGACGCTCGCGAAACCCGCGCCGATCTCCACACCCTTCACCGCGTTAATGCCCATCATTGCGTGCGCGATGTCCGCGTCGAGGCGATCGAACAACGGTTCGCCAAGACCGACCGGCACGCCCGACGCGACGACGTTGATACGCGCGCCGATCGAGTCGCCGTCTTTACGCAGCGCGTCCATATAGTCTTCGAGCTGCGGCACGATGTCCGCGTTCGGCACGAAAAACGGGTTCTCTCGCACGTGCGCCCAATCGACGAAGGGCACGTCGATCTCGCCCAATGCCGCCATGTAGCCGCGGATTTCAGTGCCGAATTTCTCGCGCAACCATTTCTTCGCGACCGCGCCGGCAGCGACCGTGGGCGCCGTCAAACGCGCCGATGAACGGCCACCGCCGCGATAGTCGCGAATGCCGTATTTCTGCCAGTAGGTGTAGTCGGCGTGGCCGGGACGGAACGTGTCGACGATGTTGCCGTAGTCCTTGCTGCGCTGATCCGTATTGCGGATCAGCAGCGCGATCGGCGCGCCGGTGGTCTGGCCTTCGAACACGCCGGACAGGATTTCGACCTTGTCTTCTTCCTGGCGTTGCGTGACGTGGCGCGACGTGCCGGGCTTGCGACGGTCGAGTTCGAACTGGATGTCGGCCTCGCTGAGCGCCATGCCCGGCGGGCAACCGTCGATCACGCAGCCGATAGCGGGGCCGTGCGATTCGCCGAAGGTCGTGACAGTGAAAAGCGTACCGAGCGTGTTGCCGGACATGGGCGTCGTCCAAAGGAATGCGGGGAAAACGCTATTATGCCAGCCCGTTACGGGCCGGGCATGTGGCCATCGCGCAGGTATGACTTGCGGCGAGGCGAATGATGCGGGGTACGCCGGGGGACCATCCGCCCCGGCTAGTCCGCTCGCCCCCTACTTCCGCGCGCCGCGCAACTCCGTCACCACCTGCTGCAACAACTCGGGCGTCGCCAGCGCCGGCTCGATCGGCTCGCCGACGGCGAGCGTCAGCCGGCTCATCACGCCCTTCTGGACAGGGCGCGGCCAGCGCGCGTCGTTGGCGCGCGAGAACACGCTACCCCAGAGGCCGCGCAGCGCCATCGGCACCACCGGCGCCGGCGTGCGCTTGATGATCTCGGTCACGCCATGACGGAACGGGTTCATATCGCCGGTTTTGGTCAGCTTGCCTTCCGGGAAGATGCAGACCAGATCGCCCTCGGCCAGCGCCTGCGCGCAACGCTCGTAGGCGCGCGTCAGCAGCTCGGCATCCTGATGCGCGGGCGCGATCGGAATCGCTTTCGCGTGACGGAACACCCAGCCGGCCAACGGCGACTTGAAGATCTGATGATCCATCACGAAACGGATCGGCCGCGGGCTTTCGGCCATGATGACGATCGCATCGACGAAGCTCACGTGATTGCACACGAGCACGGCGGCGCCCTCTTCCGGAATCCGCTCGGCGTGCACGAGCCGGATCCGGTAGAACGTGTGCACCAGCACCCACGCGACGAAGCGCAGCAGAAACTCCGGCACCAGCGAGTAGATATACGTGGCGACGACGATATTCAGCAGCGCGGTGACGAGGAAAATCGCCGGAATGCTGAAACCGGCCGAGGTCAAGCCGACCGCCATCAACGACGACAGGATCATGAACAGCGAATTCAGGATATTGTTCGCGGCGATGATCCGCGCCCGGTGGCTCGGCTGGCTGCGGCTCTGGATCAGCGCATAGAGCGGCACGCTGTAGAAGCCGCCGAACATCGCGAGCAGGAACAGGTCGGCCAGCACGCGCCAGTGCGCGGGCCGCGCGAGAAATTCGCCGACGCTCAGCAGATGGCCCGCCGCCGGCAGCGCATGGCTCGCGAAAAAGAGGTCGATGGCGAACACGCTCATGCCGATCGAGCCGAGCGGCACCAGCCCGATTTCGATGCGCCGCTTCGAGAGCTTCTCGCACATCAGCGAACCCAGGCCTATGCCGATCGAGAAGGTACCGAGCAGCACGGTGACGACATCCGGATTCGCCGACAACACGTTCTTCGCGAAGCTGAAGAACGACGACAGGAAGGTCGCGCCGACGAACCACAGCCACGAAATCCCCAGCAAGCTCAGAAACACGGTGCGGTTTTCGCGCGCGAGCTTCAGGTTGCGCCACGTCTCGCTGACCGGATTCCAGTTGATGCGCAAGTCGGGCTGCGCGGCCGGCGTGACCGGCACGAAGCGCGACACGAAGCGCCCGACCAGCGCGATGGCGACGCACGCGCAGGCCAGCACCACCGCGCCATGCTCGACGAACCCCGCGCCCGCGCCGCCGATGATCGTGCCGATCAGGATCGCCACGAAGGTGCCCATCTCGACCATGCCGTTGCCGCCCACCAGCTCCGATTTCGACAGATGCTGCGGCAGGTACGAATACTTGACCGGCCCGAACACGGTGGAATGCACGCCCATCAGGAACGTGCACAGATACAGCAGCGGCGCGCTATGCAGCCAGAACCCCGTGCCGCCGATCAGCATCACGACGATCTCGAAGCTCTTGACGAAGCGCGTGAGCATCGCCTTGTCGTATTTGTCGGCGATCTGGCCGGACGTGGCGGACAGCAGCACGAACGGCAGGATGAAGATCGCGGAAATGAGGAATGCGGCGGTTTTCGGGTCGACGCCGGAGAAGCGCGCCGCCTGATACGTGACGAGCGACGTGAAGCCGATCTTGAACACGTTGTCGTTCATCGCGCCGAGGAACTGGGTCCAGAAAAACGGCGCGAAGCGGCGCTCGCCGAGCAGCTTGAACTGGGAGTCGTGCGCTTCGCTGGCGCGGGCAGCGCGGCGGGCGGCGGGTATCGGACGATCGCTCATGAGGGTCGAGGACAGGCTAAAAGAGCAACTGGAAAATCGGGTCGGCCACGGCTTTAAATGCATTCCGGGTACACCGCCGGGCACAAAAAAAGCGCACGCTTTCGCGCGCGCCTTTGCTGCATGTTCGGATTCACGGTCACGGCTTGAACGGCTCGACTGGCTTGAGCCGCTTGACGGGCTTGACTAGCTGCAACGAATTGAACGACTCAGCCGCCGCGTTGCCCCGTGCCGATCATGCACCGGCGAAAATCGGCCACGCTCAGCGTGCGGGCTGCTGTTCCTGCTCTTCCGGCCAGTCGCGAATATACGCCTTGAGCATGCGGTTCTCGAAACCCTGCTCTTCCACCACAGCCTTGGCGACGTCGTAGAACGAGATCACGCCCATCAGCGTGCGGCTTTCCATGACCGGCAGATAACGGACATGATGCTCCAGCATCATGCGGCGAACTTCGTTGACGTCGGTTTCGGGCGTGCAGGTGAGCGGATGATCGTCCATCACCTTGCGGATCGTCGAGGTGCCGACGCTGCCGCCATTCTTGCTCAGCGTCATGATGATTTCGCGGAAGGTCAGCATGCCGACCAGGTCGCCGTACTCCATTACGACCAGCGAACCGATGTCGTGCTCCGCCATGGCGTTGACGGCTTCATGCAGCGTGGTATCCGGTGTGACCGTGAAAAGGGTGTTGCCTTTGACCTTAAGAATGTCGCTGACTCGCATGATCTGTCTCCCGGGATACCCGCTAATCTGGTGATGCATGAATGATTTTTGATCCTAGCGGAAAGCCCCATAAAAGGAAAGCGGCCCGCCCACCAAGGCCCGGCGGGGATTCTGCGGGCGAAAGGCGGGGATTTTCCGCTCGTCCGGTGCCGACTCACCGCTCACTTGGCGCTCACTCACCGCGCATTCGGCGCGCATTCAACGCGCATTCGCTGCATTGAAATCGCGCCGCCGCGCTCCCCGTCATCGGGAAAACCGCGCTTGATGTGCGCGGCGCCGATGATAGGATGGCCGCCACTTTCACCTTTCGCGAGGCTGTTCGTGGCCTCGCCGTTCCGCATGTCCGCCAACCGTTTCGACACGCTTGCGCTGCACGCCGGCGCCGCGCCCGACCCCACCACCGGCGCGCGCGCCACGCCGATCTACCAGACCACCTCGTTTTCGTTCCGCGATCCCGACCACGCCGCGGCGCTCTTCAATATGGAGCGCGCCGGCCACGTCTACTCGCGCATCTCGAACCCGACCGTGGCCGTGTTCGAGGAACGCGTCGCCGCGCTGGAAAACGGCGCGGGCGCGATCGGCACGGCAAGCGGCCAGGCCGCGCTGCATCTGGCCATCGCCACGCTGATGGGCGCGGGCGCGCATATCGTCGCATCCAGCGCGCTGTACGGCGGCTCGCACAACCTGCTGCACTACACGCTGCGGCGCTTCGGCATCGAGACGACCTTCGTCAAACCGGGCGACGCCGACGCGTGGCGCGCCGCGCTGCGCCCGAACACGCGTCTGCTGTTCGGCGAAACGCTCGGCAATCCGGGCCTCGACGTGCTCGACATCGCGACCGTCGCGCAGATCGCGCACGAACACCGCGTGCCGCTGCTGGTCGACTCGACCTTCACCACGCCGTATCTGCTCAAGCCGTTCGAGCACGGCGCCGACTTCGTCTATCACTCGGCGACCAAATTTCTCGGCGGCCACGGCACGACGATCGGCGGCGTGCTGGTGGACGGCGGCACGTTCGACTTCGAAGCGTCGGGCCGTTTCCCCGAATTCACCGAGCCGTACGACGGCTTTCACGGCATGGTGTTCAGCGAGGAAAGCACGGTCGCGCCGTTCCTGCTGCGCGCGCGCCGCGAAGGTCTGCGCGACTTCGGCGCCTGTCTGCATCCGCAGGCCGCGTGGCAACTGCTGCAGGGCATCGAAACGCTGCCGCTGCGGATGGAACGGCATATCGCCAACACGCGCCGCGTGGTCGAATTTCTCGCCGCGCATCCGGCGGTCGAGGCCGTCGCCTACCCCGAACTGCCAACGCATCCGGACCACGCACTCGCCCGGCGTCTGCTGCCGCGCGGCGCCGGCGCGGTGTTCAGCTTCGACCTGCGCGGCGGCCGCGCCGCCGGGCGCAGCTTCATCGAGGCGCTGTCGCTGTTCTCGCATCTGGCGAACGTCGGCGATGCGCGCTCGCTGGTGATCCATCCCGCGTCGACCACGCATTTCCGCATGGATGCCGCCGCGCTCGCCGCGGCCGGCATCACCGAAGGCACGATCCGCCTGTCGATCGGCCTCGAGGATCCGGACGATCTGATCGACGATCTCAAGCGCGCATTGAAAGCCGCGCAGAAAGCCGGCGGCTCGGGCACGAAGCCGCCCGCCCCACCCACTGCCGCCGCGACGCCTTCCCGCCCGGAGTCCGCATGATCGTCACCGTTCAAGGCCAATCCGCCTACGCGTACACCGGCGGCAAACCGTTCGACCCTGCGCTGCCCACCGCCGTGTTCATCCATGGCGCGGAGCACGACCATAGCGTGTGGGCGCTGCAAAGCCGCTACTTCGCGCACCACGGTTTCGGCGTGCTGGCGGTCGATCTGCCTGGCCACTGCCGCAGCGCGGGCCCGGCGCTGACCAGTGTGCCGGCCATGGCCGACTGGCTCGCCGCGTTGCTCGATGCCGCCGGCGTGCAGCGCGCGTTCGTGGCCGGCCACAGCATGGGCTCGTTGATCGCGCTCGACTTCGCCGGCCGCTACCCCGATCGCGCGACGCATCTCGCGCTGCTCGCCACCGCGGTTCCGATGAGCGTGTCCGACGCCCTGCTCGACGCCGCGTTGAACCGCGAGCCCGAGGCGATCGAGATGGTCAATCAGTGGTCGCATTCGACCTTCGCCGCGAAGCCCTCGTGCCCCGGTCCCGGCTTCTGGCTGCATGGCATGAACCAGCGGCTGATGGAGCGCGTGTCGGCGAAGGGCGAGCCGAACCTGTTCCATACCGACTTCAGCGCATGCAACAGCTACGCGGACGGTCTCGCGCGCGCCGCCGACGTGCGCTGCGCGACGCGTCTCGTCGTCGGCCGGCGCGATGCGATGACGCCGCCGCGCGCAGCCAGGGCGCTCGCCGACGCGCTCGCGCAAGCCGGCGCGCAGGTCGACACCGTCACGCTGGATGCCGGCCACGCGCTGATGACCGAGCAACCGGATGCCACGCTCGACGCCCTCTTCAGCTTCGCGACGACACCGCCCCGCGACCCGCGTTGAATGTCACGAATTGCCACGCGCCGTCATGACGGACGCGTCACGATAGAGGTTTCGAAAGCGGCGCGCCATCGGCCGAATGGCCAGGTTGCGCCGCCGCTTCGATAGCCGCACAATGGGCCACGCCTGTCCTGTTTCGAACGCGTGCGGCGCATGCCGGCGCGCACCCCGAAGCTTATTGAAAGCGACGGACACCAGGCTGACAAGCATGACAACAGGGAGGCCGCCATGGCTCAAACCGCCCACTCCGATCACTTCGCGAGTTTCGCGGAGTTCTATCCGTACTATCTCAGCGAGCATCGCAATACGGTCTCGCGGCGGCTGCATTTCGTGGGATCGCTCGGCGTCATCGGCTGTCTCGCGATGGCGCTCGCCACCGGCGACTGGCTATGGCTGCCGGCGGCGGTGATCTGCGGATATGGCTTTGCCTGGGTCGGGCATTTCTTCTTCGAGAAGAACCGGCCGGCCACCTTCCGTCATCCGGTGTACAGCCTGATGGGGGATTGGGTGATGTTCAAGGACATCTGCATCGGCAAGATTTCGCTGTAGCCGCGACGCGGCGCGGACCGCCAGCAGCACGGCCAGCGTCACATTCTTCAGTCTGTCGTTATCCAGCGCGCCAAGCAGCGTGTCGCCGTCCACCCGCGTGGAATCGAGTTCGAGCTGATATTCGAGTTCCGCGCGATCGATCACGAACAGATCGAACAATCGCTCGACGGTAATCTGCGCGGGGTTCGCCAGCAGCAGGAAATGCGGACGCATGCCGTCTTCCTGCAGCCGCGCAATCCACTCGATTTCTTCGAGCTTCTGCAGCAGGTTGATCGTGGTGTCCATGTCGCGGCGGAGCATCCGTGAGAGTTCGGGCACCGTGTAGCCGCGCTTGCCCGCATCACGCGCTTCGGAGAGCCGCGCGAGCAGTTCGAGCGAATCGAACAGATCGCTGCCCTCGAACGTGGGCCGATGAAACTGGCCGATGCGAATGGCCGGCAGCGCGGACGCGATCATCGCGCCGGCCAGCGTGATGAACCAGCACAGATACATCCACAACAGAAACAGCGGCACCGCCGCGAAGGCGCCGTACACGGCCGTGTAAGTCGGGATGCGGCGCACGTAGTAGCCGAAGCCGCGCTTCGCGAGTTCGAAGGCGATCGCCGCGGTCACGCCGCCGATCACCGCATCGCGCCACTCCACCCGGCAATTCGGCAGATACACGTAGAGAATCGTGAAGGCCAGCGCCGTGAGCGGCAGCACCGCGCCCGTCAGCGCCCATTCGATCACGGGCGTCATCCGCTGCGCGGCGGTGAATGTCATCGACTGCGTGAAGACGTATGACGAAATCGACAGGCTCACGCCGATCAGCAACGGACCGAGCGTGATGATCGCCCAGTAGACCAGAATGCGCTGCGCGATCGGCCGTGCCTTGCGCACGCGCCAGATCACGTTGAACGCGGATTCGACGGTCATCATCGTCATCACGGCCGTGAGGAACAGCAGGATCATGCCGATCGTGGTAAGTCCCTTGGCCTTGGACGCGAACTGGTTCAGATACTTGAAAATCTGACTGTTCAGTTGCGCGGGCATCAGGTGGTCGGCGAGGAAAAACTGCAGCGACTCCTGGAACGAACTGAAAATCGGGAAGGCGGTGAACAACGCGAACGCGACCGTGGCGAGCGGCACGAGCGCGAGCATGGTGGTGAACGTGAGGCTGCCTGCCACCTGCGGAATACGGTCTTCGCTGCTGCGCTGCGCGGCGAACTGCGCGAGCCGTTTGAGCGTGTCGAGATCGAAACGCACCCTGGACAACAAACCCCACCTCCTTGCTTCGTGAACCCGTGATTCGGGGCCGTGCTTCGGGCCGTCTGCCCATCTTCGCTCCGCTCGCCGGCGCGACGTACGAAGACCGGTGAGACACAACGAAACCCGGCACGAGACGCCTTAACAGGACCTGGCCGAATGGCTATGGATGGCCTGTCCAGCAGACCCAGCCCCTATAATACCTGTTCACCGATGAGGCCTATGAAAGACATTCTCGTGCTCTATTACAGCCGTCACGGCGCCACGCGCGAGCTTGCGCTGGCGATCGCGCACGGCGTCGACAGCGTCCCCGGCATGCAGGCGCGCGTGCGCACCGTGCCGGCGGTTTCCACGGTCTGCGAAGCGACCCAGCCGGACATTCCCGCCGAAGGTCCGCCCTACGTCGAACTGCGCGATCTCGAAGAGTGCGCCGGTCTCGCGCTCGGTTCGCCTACCCGCTTCGGCAACATGGCCGCATCGCTCAAATACTTTCTCGACGGCACCACGCCGCAGTGGCTGGCAGGCGCGTTGTCGGGCAAACCGGCCTGCGTGTTCACGTCGACGGGCAGTCTGCATGGCGGCCAGGAATCCACGCTGCTGTCCATGATGCTGCCGCTGCTGCATCACGGCATGCTGATCGTCGGCATTCCGTACACGGAGAGCGTGCTGTCCACCACGCAGACCGGCGGCACGCCATACGGCGCGTCGCATTTCGCGCGCGCGGGTACCGCCGAACAGGGCATTTCCGCCGACGAGCGAACGCTGGCCGTCGCGCTCGGCGCGCGCGTCGCGCGTACCGCGGCTTCCATGAGCGAGCGGCCGTGAACGCGCCCGTGCCGCGCAACACCCTCGCCGCGCATGGCGCCACCGCGTCCCTGCTCGCGCTGATCGCGCTGTGCGTCGCGTGGGAATGGTGGCTCGCGCCGCTGCGCCCCGGCGGCTCGGCGCTGGTGCTGAAGGCCGTGCCGTTGCTGCTCGCGTGGCCGGGGGTCTGGCGGCATCGGCTTTATACGCTGCAGTGGGCGTCCATGCTGATCCTGCTGTATTTCGCGGAAGGCGTCGTGCGCGGCTGGAGCGACACGGGTTTGAGCGCGCGGCTGGGCTGGGCGGAAGCCGCGCTCTCGGTCGTGTTTTTCGTCTGCACGCTGGCTTATGTCGCGCCGTTCAAACGCGCGGCGAAGCTCACGAAGAAGCAGGCGGCGCAAGACGCGCGCACGCGCGACAATCAGGAAGCCGACCACGCTTGACGGTGCCGGACATCGCTGCGGCATCACGCTCAAGCTCAGCCTAAGTTTCAGCCCCAACCGCCCCCTATCTCCGCCCGTATCCGCTGACCGACCATCATGACTCAACCCGCTTTTCTCGACGCGTGCCGCGACGCCATCGGCGCCGCCCATGTCCTGACCGATGCGCACGACACCGCCCCTTACCTCACCGACTGGCGCCGCCGTTATAGCGGCGCGGCCTGCGCGGTGCTGTGTCCGGCCACGCCCGCCGAAGTCGCGGCGCTCGTCAAACTCGCGCACGATCACCGCATCGCACTGGTCCCGCAAGGCGGCAACACCGGCCTCGCCGGCGGCGCGACGCCGGACGCGAGCGGCGCGCAGGCGGTCGTCAGCCTGCGGCGTCTGAATCGCGTGCGCGACATCGACCCGCACAACAACACGATCACCGTCGAAGCCGGCGTGATCCTCGCCGACGTGCAACGGCATGCATCGGAAGCGGGCCGGCTGTTTCCGCTGAGCCTCGCGGCCGAAGGCAGTTGCACGATCGGCGGCAATCTGGCCACCAATGCGGGCGGCACGGGCGTACTGCGCTACGGCAATACGCGCGAACTGTGCCTCGGCCTCGAAGTGGTCACGCCGCAAGGCGAACTGTGGGACGGCCTGCGCGGACTGCGCAAGGACAACACCGGCTACGATCTGCGCGATCTGTACATCGGCGCGGAAGGCACGCTCGGCATCATCACCGCCGCCGTGCTGAAGCTGCATCCGCAGCCGGCCGCGCGCGTCACGGCGCTCGCCGCGCTGGCCTCGCCGCATGCCGCGCTCGATTTTCTCGCGCTCACGCAAAGCGTTGCCGGGCCGCTGCTGACCGGTTTCGAACTGATGTCGGATTTCTGCCTGCGTCTCGTCGGCCGCCATTTCGAGCAGATGCGCTATCCGTTCGCCGGGCATCACGCGCAGGTCGTGTTGCTGGAACTGTCGGACAGCGAGAGCGAGGAACATGCGCGCGGCCTGTTCGAGCGTCTGATGGAAACGGCGCTCGAAAACGGTCTGGTGCAGGACGCCGTGGTCGCCGAAAACCTCGCGCAATCGCGCGCGTTCTGGAATCTGCGCGAGCACATTCCGCTCGCTCAGGCCGAGGAAGGTCTGAATATCAAGCACGACATCGCGGTGCCGATTTCCCGCATCGGCCATTTCATCGAGGCCACCGACGCCGCGATCGCGCAGGCGGTGCCGGGCGCGCGCATGGTGACGTTCGGCCATCTCGGCGACGGCAATCTGCACTACAACGTGCAGGCGCCCGAGGGCGTCGACGCGAAGGCGTTCCTCAAGCAGTATCAGAGCCCGATCAACCGGATCGTCTACGACAGCGTGCACCAGCATCGCGGCAGCATCAGCGCCGAACATGGGCTCGGCCAGTTGAAGATCGACGAAGCGATGCACTACAAGCAGGACGTCGAGGTGCGTTTGATGCAGGCGGTCAAACGCGCGCTCGATCCGCTGAACCTGATGAACCCGGGCAAGGTGCTCCGCTGAAGCGGACAGGTTTGACGCATGGCGCCGGCCGGCTCGTGCCGGCGCGCCGTCAAGAGCGTGTGGCCCCGCATTGAGCGGTCGAGCGCGGCTTTGACGGGCACGCATCTCCAGTCAGGGATTGCCGGCGAACGCATCGGCGACTCACGAGCGTTCGCCGGGCGCTCAGAACTTGTGACGGATACCCGTGACGGCAATGAACTGCGTGCCGCTACTTGAAGGTCCGGATGCCCCTTCGATCTGC
Organism: Paraburkholderia sp. D15; assembly: GCF_029910215.1. NCBI lineage: Bacteria > Pseudomonadati > Pseudomonadota > Betaproteobacteria > Burkholderiales > Burkholderiaceae > Paraburkholderia > Paraburkholderia sp. D15. The sequence goes on from NZ_CP110395.1 coordinate 3,119,404, forward strand.
GCGACCGCGTTGGTGGCGCGCTGATACAGCAGGTCGATATAGACGTCGGTCGATTTCGACAGGAAGTACTGGAGCCCTGCCGTCGTCTGCCAGTAGTGCCACGAGTCCACCGCCCCATTCGTCGACACGTTGGTGTAGGTCTCGCCGATCGCCGCGTGCACGGTGGGCGAGATGCGATAGCGCAGGCTTGCTTCGGCATTCTGGTAAGTCTGGTACTGGCTCGCGGGCGTCAGCTCGAAACGGGTGTTCGTGTACATCAGGCCGACGCTTGCGTTGCCGATGTCGTATAACCCGCCCGCGCCGTAAATGCGCTGCTTGCTGATGCCCTTCAGGAAGGTGAAATAGTTGTCGGACGGAATCGCGCCGCTCGTGTCGGTGGCGGGGTGATCGAGCATCACGTAGGCCGCGCCCAGATGCCACGGACCATTGGCGTAGCTTGCGCCGACGCTGTATGAGCGATTCGTCGCGAAGTTGCCCGGGTTGCCCGACAACGCATACAGGGTGTTGATCTGCAGACCGTGGAAGGTCGGCGTCACGTACTTGACCGAATTGTCGGTGCGAAACGTGTTGTTGATATCGTCGACATCGAACGGGTGGGTGCCGTACTGCACGGTGTCAGTGGCGAGTTGCAGCGGTTCCAGCGAATCTTGCGAGGCGTTGTACTGACGGCCGAACGTCAACGTGCCGTAGCGATCGCTCGACAAACCGACCCACGCCTGTCGTCCGAAGATACGTCCGTTCGCGCTGGCCGTACCGTTCATCAGATTGAAACCGTTCTCGAGCCGGAATACCGCGCGGTTGCCGCCGCCGAGATCTTCGCTGCCGAGCAACCCCCAGCGTGAACCCTGTTCGCTGCCGGCCGTCGCCTGATAGTTCGACTTGCCGCCCTGATTACTGGTGTAGGTGAAACCGCCGTCGGCGATGCCGTACAGCGTCACGCTCGACTGTGCGTGTGCCGCGCCGGCCGACAGGCCGATGCCGCCAATGGCGAGCAGCGCCGCCGGGAATGTCTGTTTGCGCATGGTGCTTTTCCTCTTCGAGTGGGTCTTACTGTTGAAAATCGGCGTGCGGCGTGCGCCCGCGGTCGTGCTGGCTCAGCGGCCTTTCAGGTATGCGCGGAAACTGCGGGCAAAACGGGGCCCCGGGCGACGCGCTGAACGCGTCACCTCAGTGACCGCAAAAAGGGTGTGGCGGAGGCGCTGCTAGCCGGTGCTGCGGCTGTCTGCCGGGTTCGACTGCATGGCGTCGAGCGACGCCAGCGGGACCAGCGGCAGTACGACGTGCGACGCCTGACCCGCGCCGAAGTGCACGCGGTTCACCGCGACGCGCGGCGTGCGCGCCAGCGCGGGCGGCTCACCGCTATTCGGGTTGACGTCGAAGTGCGGAAAATTGCTGCTCGACACATCGAGACGGATGCGATGGCCACGTTTGAACAGATTCGCGGTGGCGAACGGTTCGATTTCGATCGCGTAGACGCGTCCCTCTTCCAGGGCGCGCGGTTCGGTCCACGATTCATGAAAACGGCAGCGGAAAATGCCGTCGGTCAGATTCATCGCGTAGCCGTGCGGGTAATCCTCGTGCGGCGGGTGGACATCGATCAGCTTCGCGGTGAAGTCGGTGTCGGGCGCATCGGATGAAATCCACAGCTTGACGACAATCGGCCCGATGACGGCAAGGTCTTCTTCGAGCGGCGCCGTCTGGAACACGAGAACATCGGCGCGTGCCGCGAGCGGCATGCCCATGTGCCGGGTACCGAAGAAGCGCGCGTCTTCGCGCTGGTCGAACGCGCCGCCTTCGAAAACCGGCGCGCCGGAAGTGAGCGCGCCGCCGATCGTCGGCACCGGGTTGGATGGATCGAACGAATACGCAGTCGCGGCGGGCGTCGCGTGCAATGCGTCGTTCCACGCCGCAAGCGAGCCGTCCTCGGCAAGGTAAAGCGGCGTGTGGCGCGTGCCGGGCAGCGGCCATCGCGGCGAATCGACCCAACGACCGCCGTGCTCCATGCGGCCCTGTGGATTACGCGCCCCGCTACCGCCGCCCATCACGAAGATACGGGCAACGGCCGCGTCCGCTCCGTTCGACGCGCCGTCCGGCTTCAGCCAGCGGTCGAACCAGTCGGCCCGGAACGTCAGCCAGTCTTTCGCGATCGGCCCTTCGATCACCGCGTCGGGCCCGAACTCGACGTCGCCGCTGTGCGACACGTTGCGATCGCCGTGCAGCCACGGCCCCATGATCAGATACGCCGGGGCGCCAGGCGTGCCGGACAACGCCGCGAAATTGTCGAGCGTGCTGCGCACGTAGGCGTCGTACCAGCTCGACATCAGCACGGTCGGCACGCGCCTCATCGTGGCGTAATAGCCCTCGGCGTAGATGCCCGGCTGTTTCCAGTAGTCGTCGAAGATGTCGTGCGTCCATTGCTCGAACAGATAGCGCTCGTATTCCGGCACCGCCGCCAGCGGCGAGTGACCCGGCCGCCACGGCATCCGCGCGAACCATTGACGCAGATCGCTGGCATCCAGCGCGTCGGCCACCAGCGGATTCCCGGCGGCCGAAGCGCTGTTCCTGGCCCGGTTAAACGCCCACGTCGCCTGTTTCAGTTCGAATGCGCCGCCCTGGCGAATGCCGCAGCGATAGCCGTTCGCAAAACCACCGGAGTCCAGCACCATGCACGCGAGTCCCGGCGGATTCAGGCAGGCCGCCGCGAGCTGCGTATGGGCCGCGTAAGACAGCCCCATCGTGCCGATCTTGCCGTTCGACCAGGACTGTCGCGTGATCCATTCGATCGTGTCGAAACCGTCCGGCCCCTCTGCGATGTATTTCGTGAACGTGCCCTCGGAGTGGTAGCGCCCGCGGCAGTCCTGCAGCACCACGGCATAGCCGCGAGCGGTGAAATGGCGGGCCACCTCGGCACGATTCGCGGGCGGCTGGCCGTGATGGATTTCCGAACGCGAGATATCGGATTTTCCGTACGGCGTGCGCTCCAGGATCGTGGGTAGCGGCGCGTCGATGCCGGCACGGTAACCGGCGGGAAAGTACACGTCGGTCGCGAGCCGCACGCCGTCGCGCATCGGCACCATGACGTCGCAAAACGGGTTGAGCGGCAAATCGGCGGCAAGCGCCCCGCCGTGGGAAAAAGCGTCGGTCATGGTTGGGTCTCTATGAAAAGCAGCGACGTGCGTTCGGATTTGTTCGGATGGAAGATCACGCCGTGGCGAGCCGCCCAGTAGTCCACCGGGAAATAGAGCGGCACGATGCCGTAGTCGCTGAAGCCCGCGTGCGCGGCCTGTTGCAGCAACTGGTCGCGCCGCGCCGGATCGAAGGTCGTCGCGGCTTCACGCAGCAGCCGGTCGAGCGCCGGATTCGAATAGCGGGTGCGGTTGAACGCGCCCGTGCCGCTTTCGCGTGAATAGCTTTCGAGCACGTTGGTGAGCGCAATCGCGGAGTCGCTCGTGGTATTGCCGAAACTGAAGACGAACGCACTGTAGCTGCGTCGCGCGGCTGCGCCCGCGTACACGTTGTACGGCTGAGTGACGACGTCGTTCACGGCGATGCCGCCGCGCGCCAGCATCTGGCCGAGCGCCTGACCCAGATCGCCGTCGCTCGCAAAGCGGTCGTTGGACGAATGGATCGTCAGCCGGAAACCGTCCGGATAGCCCGCCGCCACCAGCAGCCGTCGCGCGCCGACCGGGTCGTAGCGCTCCGGCTGGAGCCGTGGGTCGTAACCGCCCATGCCGGGCGGCACGATTTGCCCAGCCGGCAGTCCGGCGCCGTTCAGCAGATGCTGGGTGATCGCGTCGCGGTCGATCATCTTCGAGATGGCTTCGCGCACGCGCACGTCGCGCAGCGGATTGCGCGCGATCGCCGAACCGTCGGCGGCGGCGACGAACGGCGAGGCGTCGCGCGACGAATCGAGTGCGAGATAGACGAGTCGTGCGGACGGCCCGGAAAAGAGCGTCACGTTTCGCTCGCGGCGCAGACGGCCGATCGTAACGGGCGGTACGTTGTCGATCAGATCGACCGAACCCGACAGCAACGCCGACAGCCGCGCGGCATCGTTCGACACGAACCGGATGGTGCAGCTGTCGAAAACGGGCCGCTTGCCCCAGTAATGTTCGTTACGCACGAGTTCGAGGCGGTCGCCGGGAATCCAGCGCGCGAGACGATAGGGACCGGTGCCGACCGCGACGGCGGGCAGGCGGTAGTCGTTGCTCGCGTGACCCGCCGTCGCGCGCTGCGAGACGATGTACACGAGCCCGATCTGCTCGACGAACGCGGGCGAAGGCGTCTTCGTCACGATGCGCAGCGTCAGCGGGTCGACCACCTCGATCCGGTCGATGTTCGCGACCGCGCCAGAATACGGGGCCGGACTGTTCGGCACGCTGCGCGCGCGGCGCAGCGAATATGCGACATCGTCGGCGGTCATGGTCGAGCCGTCCGAGAAGTGCACGTTCGGGCGCAGATGGAATTCCCATGTGAGCGGATCGACCGCGTGCCACGACACCGCGAGGCCGGGCCGGACCTGCAGGTTGTCATCCTGTTCGATCAGCCGCTCGAACATGTTTTCGGCGGTCTGCATGTTGTTCTGCGTGCGCGAGAACAGCGGATCGAGCGACTGCGGCTCGGATGCGAGCGCCATCGTCAGCGAGCGCGCCTGCGCGACGCTTGCCGCGCAGGCAAAGCTCAGGCCACAGGCGAGCGCGATGGCCGCTTTACGCACGACGCCGGGTCGGCGCATGAATGAAACCGGTGCGCTCATCGCCCCTCCACCAGATGACACGCGACCTGATGGGCGGCCGCACTCGCGCGCAACAAGGGCCGCTCGGTGCGGCAACGCTGCGTTGCGTGAGGACATCGCGGATGGAAATGACAGCCGTCGGGCGGTGCGAGCGGCGACGGAATCTCGCCTTGAATGGATTCGAACTGCCGCTTGCGGTTCGACAGGCGCGGCACGTGGGCAAGCAGCGCGATCGTGTACGGATGCCGCGGATTGGCGAACAGTTCGACGGTCGGCGCGGTTTCGACGATACGACCGAGATACATGATGGCGACACGATCGCTGATGTGCTCGACAACGCCCAGATCATGGCTGATGAACAGGTACGTGAGACCGAGATCGCGGCGCAGTTGCATGAAGAGGTTGATGATCTGCGCCTGGATCGACACGTCGAGCGCCGCGATCGATTCGTCGCAGATCAGGAAATCCGGCTTCACGGCCAGCGCGCGGCCAATGCCGATGCGCTGACGTTGCCCGCCGGAAAATTGATGCGGAAAGCGTTCGCGGAAATCCGGATTCAGGCCGACACGCTCCATCACGTCGACGACATAGGCGTCCAGATTCCCGCGCTCGACGATGCCGTGCACGAGCGGCGCCTCGCCGATGATGTCGCGTACCTGCTTGCGCGGATTGAGCGACGACAGCGGATCCTGGAAGATCATCTGGGTCGCGAGCCGGTGGCGCGGCTTATGCTGCCCGGCGCGCGCGCGGTCGGGCCCGCTGTCCGGCGCCGCCGGCTCGCCGGTCTTCTCTATCGTGCGGATCGTGCCGCTCGACGGCGTCCCGATCCCGGCCAGCATCCGGCCGAGCGTCGATTTCCCGCAGCCGGATTCGCCGACGAGACCGACCACTTCGCCGCGATGAATCGTCAGGCTGACGTCGTCGACGGCATGGACGATCTGTTCCTTCGCGCGAGCGCCGAGCCACCCGGCGATCCGCTCGGCGTAATTCAGGCGACGAACGAAGCGGCGCGACACGTGGTCGACTTCGACCAGCGGCGCCATGACATGGGGTGCGTTCATGCGGGCGCTCCGGAACGTGGGTGGAAACAACGAAAGCGATGCGTACCCTCGCCGGTAACGGGCGCCTCGGCGCTGCGGCACAACGCCGTGACATGCGCACAGCGCGGCGCGAACGCGCAGCCCACCGGCAGCTTGAGCGCACTCGGCGCGATGCCCGGAATCTGCCTGAGCGGCTCTCCGCGCCGGGCCTTTTCGGGCAAGGAGTCGATCAGTCCGATCGTGTACGGGTGGCGCGGCCGTTCCAGAATCTCGTCGACGCTGCCCGTTTCGACAACCCGGCCGGCGTACATCACGCAGATGCGGTCCGCCAGTCCCGCGACCACGGCGAGGTCGTGACTGACCCACACCATGGCGGTACGCGAGCGCGCGCACAACTTCTGCATTTCCGCGAGGATCTGCGCCTGGATCGTGACGTCCAGCGCGGTGGTCGGTTCGTCGGCGATGATCAGTTCCGGGTCGTGCAGCAACGCGATCGCAATCGCCACGCGCTGTCGCATGCCGCCCGACAGTTGATGCGGATACGCGTTCAGCCGTTCGTCCGGCGACGGAATGCCGACCGACGCCAGCGCGTCGCGCGCCCGTTGCCGCGCCGCGTGCTTCGATACGCGCGCGTGGGCCTGGACTGCCTCGATCATCTGCGTGTCGATCCGCAGAACCGGGTTCAGCGTCATCATCGGATCCTGAAAGATCATCGCGATACGATTGCCGCGCAAGCGGCGCCGCGCTTCGGACGTGAGCGTCGTGAGGTCTTCGCCTTTGAACAGCACGCGGCCGCCGACAATGCGTCCCGGTGCGTCGATCAGCCCGAGCACGGAGAAACCGGTAATCGATTTGCCGGAACCGGATTCGCCGACGAGGCCCAGGATCTCGCCAGGCGCGACGTCGAAACTCGCGTCATCGACGGCTTTCGCGACGCCGGCGCCGGTAAAGAAATACGTGCGCAAATTCTGCACGGACAGGGTAAGCATGGACATGCGCGATCCTATTTCCGTAGACGCGGATTCAATGCTTCGCGCAGACTGTCGCCGACGATATTCATGCTGAACACCAGCACGAGCAGCAACAGGCCGGGAAAAACACTGATCCAGTAGAAGCCCGCGATCAGTTGCTGATAGCCGTTTGCGATCAGCAGACCCAGCGACGGCTGCGTGACGGGCAAGCCGATGCCGAGAAAGCTCAGGGTGGCTTCGGCCGAAATGGCGGCGGCGATCTGAACGAGCGCAATGACGATGACGGGCGGCAGGCAGTTCGGCAGCAACTGGCTGAACAACGCCCGCCGGTGGCTCAAGCCGAGGCAAAACGCGGCCTCCATATATTCCTTGCGACGCTCGACCGCGGCGACCGCCCGCACCGTGCGCGCGAAGTACGCCCACTGCACGACCACCAGCGCCAGGATCACTTTGTCGACGCCCTGCCCGAGAATGGCGAGCATCATGAGCGCGACGAGAATCGTGGGGAAGCCGAGAATCAGATCGACGGCGCGCATCACCAGCGTGTCGACGTAACCGCCGAAGTACGCGGCCACCAGGCCGAGCGTCGTGCCGAGCGACATCGCGAAGACGCCGCTCAGCACGCCCACGCCAAGACTGATGCGTAGTCCGTACATCATCGCGGCGAACATGTCACGCCCGAGCGCATCGCTGCCCAGCAGATACAGATGACCGCTTACGCCACGCGCGCCGGGCGGGAGACGGCCGTCCACGATATTGAGCGCGGCGAGATCATAGGGATTCTGCGGGGCGATCCACGGCGCGAGCAGCGCGATCGCGACGAGCACGAGACAGATGGAGGTCGCCGCGGCGACGGCCGGATGGCCAAACAGGCTGCGCAGCACGATACCCAAAGTGGTATCGCGGTCAGGCCGCCATGCAAGCATCGTGGCGCTATGTCTCATACCGCCTCCAGTCGCACGCGCGGATCGAGCAGCGAATAGACGATGTCCACCAGCAGGTTGAGCAGCGTGAACATCGCGACCACGATCAGCAGATACGCAACGATGACCGGACGGTCGAGCTTCGTGATGCTGTCGATGATCAACTTGCCGACGCCAGGCCACGCGAAGATCGTCTCGGTCACGGTGGCGAAAGCGATCAGCGAGCCGAATTCCATTCCGACCACCGTGACGATGGGAATCAGAATGTTTTTCAGCACATGCACGAAGATCACGCGCCGCTCGCGCAGGCCCTTGGCGCGCGCGAACTTCACATAGTCGAGCGGTAGCGTTTCGCGCACGCCGGCGCGCGTGAGGCGCGTGACGAGCGACATCTTGAAGAGCGACAGGTTCAGCGCGGGCAGCAACAGATGCCGCAGGCCGTCCCACGTCGCGAGGCTGGTATGGATGCCGAACAGAACACCGGCTTGACCGCGGCCGGCCGACGGCAGCCAGCCCAGCGTGACCGAAAAGATCAGCACGAGCATGATGCCCTGCCAGAAGTTCGGCAGGCTGAAGCCGAGAATCGAGCCCGTCATCACCGTGCGGTCGAGCACCGAACCCGCCTTCAGGCCGGCGATCAGTCCAAGCGGCAGACCGACCAGCAGCGCCAGCAGCAGGGCCACGCACGCCAGTTCCAGCGTTGCCGGCAGGCGTTCGAGAATCAGTTGGATCGACGGCTGGTTGAACACGAACGAACGACCGAGATCACCGTGCAGCGCTCGTCCGATGAAATGCAGATACTGTTGCCAAAGCGGCTGGTCGAGGCCGAGCGATTGCACGGCCTGGGCCATTTCGGCTGGCGTGGCGTCGGCCGGGACGAGAATCGCGATCGGATCGCCGATGGCGAACACGCCGCAGAACACGAGCACCGACGTGAGCAGCAATACGCCGATGCTCTGGATGAGCCGCCGGATGATGAAGGCGATCATTGCGTGTGAAACCTCAAATGATGAAAATGCGGGGGGCACCGCGCAGGCGGCACCGGACTCATGCAACGCCCCGATCATTCGACGGCAATAAACTGTCCGCAACCTTATGTCGAATCCACATACTCCTATGCGGAACGTGAAATGAACCTCAAGCAACTCGAAGCTTTCGTGGCGATTTCCGCGCTGCATACGACGACGGCTGCCGCACAGCGGCTGGGTTGTTCGCAATCGGCGGTCAGTCGTCTTCTGAGCCAGCTGGAGGAGGATCTCGGCCTGAACCTGTTCGTGCGCGAACAGGGACGCCTCACGCCGACGCGTGAAGGCGACGCGCTCGTGCAGGAGGTGGAAACGATCGTCGAAGCGGCGCGTTGCCTGGAGCGGCATGCGCAGCAATTGCGGCTGGCCGGCACCCAGCGCAAACTCGTGCGCATCATGGTGCCGAATACGTTTGCCCAGTTTTTGCTGCCCGCGGTCATGCAGCATTTCTATACAACGCACCGCGACGCGGTATTGGAAGTGTTTTCGGGGACCTACGACGCATCAGAGCGCGCCCTGCTGAGCCGCGAGGTCGATCTCGCGTTCGTGCGACTACCGACGCGCCTGTCCGGCTTTTCGGTGAAGTGGCGTTTCCAGAGCGAATCGGTTTGCGTGATACCGCGCTCGCATCCGCTCGCCGGGAACGCGACGGTCTCTCCACGCGACCTGGACGGCGTGCCGCTCGTGTTGCTATGGCGTCAGAGCGCACTTCGTCACGACGTGGACTCAGCGTTCCGCAGCGCGCGGGTGACGCCCAATGTGGTCGCGGAAGTGCATTCGGTGAGCGTGGCGTGCGCAATGGCGGCACGTGGGGTTGGCGCGGCGATCGTCAACCGCTTGATCGCACAATGCTGCGAGACCGAACAATTCGTGATGAGGCCGTTCGTGCCGACGATCAGCTTCGAGACCGGGATCGCATCGCTCGAGTCCGATGCGCTCCGCGCAACATGCGATGCATTTGCCGCGTGCCTCGCCGATGCGCTGGAAAATCTTCGCATCCAGCGCGATGCTATCCAGCATGTCGCCCGGACATAACCGCCCGCAGGAGAACGTGACCGTGAAGATACGCGTGCTGTCCGATCTGCATCTGGAGAACGAGGAGCCCGAACTGATTCCGCATGCGCAGGCGGATCTGATCGTGCTGGCGGGCGACATCCACAATCATGCGGCCGGCCCGCGCTGGGCCGCGCAGGCGTTCGACGACGCCGTGCCGGTGGTCTACGTGCCCGGCAATCACGAGTACTACGACGGCGAGTTCGGCGCGCTCGATGCGGCGCTGTACGACGCCGCCGCGCAGGTCGAGAACGTGCACGTGCTGAACAACGCCACGCTCACCGATCCGCAGGGACGCTGGCGCGTGCTCGGCACGACCCTGTGGACCGACTTCGCGTTATACGGCTCGGACCCGGCCACCCTGGCGGAATCGATCGACGCATCGCGCCGCGCGATGCTCGACTTCAACGGCCCGATCCAGATGCACTGGCCGCACGACCCGCATGACGACGACGCGCGCGAGTTCACGCCCGCCGATTCGCTCGCCCTGCACCGGCGGGCACGCGCCTGGCTCGAAGGCGAACTGGCGAAACCGTTCGGCGGCAAGACGATCGTCGTCACGCATCACGCGCCGCATCGCTTGAGTCTGGCCGAGCGGTACGCGCAGGATCGCGTGTCGGCGGGATTCGTCTGCCATTTGCCGGAGCTGGTGCGCGCGCCGGTTGCGCTGTGGATTCACGGCCATACGCATACGTCGTTCGACTACAGCGTCGAAGGCACACGCGTGGTCTGCAACCCGCGCGGCTATCTCGACCGGCGTACGGGGCGCTGGGAAAATCCGGCATTCCGGTGGGACAAGGTGATCGAGGTCTGACGCCGGCTTCGCGTCGATGGACAGCATGAAGCGCATGGACCGCGAGCCCGACGACGAACCGGGTTCGATCGAAGCGCGCTGGAATGAATGGCCGAACGGCCTGAGAGACCTGCTAAAAGCGAAACGGGTCGAGTGACCCGCAAGACGGGGCGAACCGGGCGAACGGGGGCGAAAGGATGCCAAAGGCGCGGCATCGAATGGCCGCGCCGGCATCCATCCCCGAACGCTTACCGATCCTGACGCCGGCTCCGCGCTTCCGGCTGCTCGACCTTGACCGGCACCAGTTGCGGCTGCTGTTCGCGCAGACGGCGCAACAGATCGCGCGATGCCGCGATTCCGATCAGTCCCATCATGACGGCCACGCCGATCATCAGATGCGTATCCATGAATCCCTCGTCCTTCAGTTAGTGCGGTTTGCCGAACGGCAGCGAAAAATGTGCGCGTCCGGCTGAAGCGGCAGCGCGTGAACGACACGTTAGCAAATCGGCCGGCGGGGAGAAGTAAGGAAATGTTGCGGCGCGATAGCGATGTAACAGGACCCAAGACCTACGCGCCCGCGCCCCGGGAAAACCGGCTGCGCAAACCTCGCGACACGGCGTCGCTCGGGGCCGCCCAGGCCTATTCACCGCTGCTCAGGTCCGCGCAAACTGCCGCAATTCCTCATGATCGACGGCCAGCGTCGCGGGCAGTTCATCGCGCAGAAACTCGACCCACGTGCGGATTTTCGCGTCCAGATACTGGCGCGACGGATACAACGCATACAGATTCATTTCCTGCGACGTGTATTCCGGCAACAGCCAGACCAGATCGCCGCTGCGCAAACCGCTGATCGCCGAGTAGATCGGGATCAGGCCGATGCCCATGCCCCGGCACGCCGCCACCGCCATCGCCTCGGCCACGTTCACCTGGAACGAGGTGTTGCCGAGTTCGACGGTTTCCTCGCCGTTCGGGCCGTCGAAGGTCCATTTATCCGGCGGAAACACCGGCGTGACCATCTGCATGCAGGTGTGATGCGCGAGATCGGCGGGCGTCTGCGGCACGCCGTGCCGCTCCAGATATGCCGGCGACGCGCACGCGATGCTGAACGCGCTGCCCAGCCGCTGCGACACGAGCCCCGAGTCCGGCAGGCCGGTGGCGAGCGTCAGCGACACGTCGAAACCTTCGTCGAGCAGATCCGGCATGCGCTGCGCGAGCGTCAATTCGATCTGCACGTCCGGATAGCGCTCGCGATAGCGGCCCACGGCCGGCACGACGTAGTGCTGGCCGAAGCTCGTCATGGCGTGAACCTTGAGTTTGCCGGACGGCCGCGCGTGGGCGTCGCTCGCCTCGGCTTCGGCCTGATCGACGTACGCGAGGATCTGCTCGCAGCGCTGCAGATAGCGCTCGCCCGCCTCGGTCAACGCGATGCGGCGCGTGGTGCGGTTCAGCAGACGCGTACGTAGATGCGCCTCCAGATCGGACACTGCGCGCGACGCATAGGCCGTGGTGGTGTTCAGGTGCTGCGCGGCACCGGTAAAGCTGCCCGCTTCGACCACCCGGACGAAGACGCGCATGTTTTGAAGCGTATCCATGACTGTCCCATGCAACGTAGCCGCGGCTCGGAGAGCACGCGCGCACCAAAGCGGCGATGAGCGGGCAATTGCGCCGCGCTCCGGCCCCATACAACGTCCGTTGCGATTTTATCGGAAGCGATTGTTACACGATTCGCAAAGGCGATTGTCTCACAATCCGTAAAAATGCCTTGCATCTTTACCGGTTATTCCGCAATCAATCTAAAAATACAATGACGCACAGGCATCTATAGTCAATTTTGGAGGAAATCGTGCAGTCTCCGGTACAGAAAAGGGTCGTCGCAGCCGCGGTTCTTACGATCCTATTAACAATCGCCGGCTGCGCCAGTACCGGAGGCATCGCGCCGCAAGCGAGCGGCGTCGATCCTTCCTCGCTCGACGCGGGCAACGCGATTCGCGCCGCCGCGGCCGACGCCCAGTGGCCCGCCGCCGACTGGTGGCGCGCCTACGACGATCCGCAACTGAACGCGTGGATCGACGCCGCGCAGGCCGGCAACCCGAGCCTCGCGGCTGCCCAGGCCCGTGTGCGCGAAGCGATGTCGATGGCGGGCGTGGCACGCGCCGCGCTCGCGCCGCAGGTCAACGGCAGTCTGTCGATCCAGCGTCAGAAGTGGGCCGACAACCTGTACTACGGTCCGGGCCCGCTCGCGGGCGAGCAATCGTGGAACAACACCGGCACGCTGGGACTGTCGTATCACCTCGATCTGTGGGGCAAGGACAGCAACGCCGCCGAACGCGCGCTCGACGCCGCGCACGCCAGCGCCGCCGATGCGCGCGCCGCCCAGCTCGAACTCGACAACAACGTGGTGCGCACGTACATCGAGATGTCGCTGAACTACGCGCTGCTCGACATCGCCAAAGCGACCGTGCAGCAACAACAGCAGATCGTCGATCTGGCGACGCGTCGTCTGAAGGGCGGCATCGGCACGCAGCTCGAAGTGAGCCAGGCCGAAACGCCGATGCCCGAATACGAACGGCAGATCGACGCGCTCGAAGAAAAGATCGCGCTCGGCCGCAATCAGCTGGCCGCGCTGGCCGGCAAGGGACCGGGCGCGGGCGACACGATCCAGCGCCCGGCGCTGTCCCTGAGCAACGCGCCCGCGAGTCTGCCGGCCGCCCTGCCCGCCGGTCTGATCGGCCATCGGCCGGACGTGGTCGCGGCGCGCTGGACGGTGGCGGCGCAGGCGCGCGGCATCGACGTCGCCAAGGCCGGCTTCTATCCGGACATCAACCTGCTCGCATCGATCGGCGGTTATGCGGCGATGGGGCCGCTGTTCCAGTTCCTGAAAGACCCGTCGCATAGCTGGAGCGCGGGGCCGGCGCTGTCGTTGCCGATTCTCGACGGCGGACGTCTGCGCTCGCAGCTCGGCGCGGCATCGGCGGGTTACGACGAGGCGGTCGAGCGTTACAACCAGTCGATCGTCGGCGCGTTGAAGGACGTGTCCGATCAGGTGATCCGGCTGCGTTCGCTGGCCACCCAGGCCAACGACGCCGATCGTTCGGTCGCGGCGGCTCGCAAGAACTACGAACTGTCGCGCGAAGGGTATCGCCGCGGCCTCACCGACTATCTGAACGTGCTGGTCGCGCAGAACCAGTTGCTGCGCGCGCAGGAAGGCGTCGCGAAGATTCAGGCGGAACGGCTGGGCGCGCATGCGGCGCTGGTGACGGCGCTCGGCGGCGGGCTGGATGAGCCGGCCAACGGGCCGACCGCGACTCAGACGCTGCCGGCGCACGGCAAGGCCGGCGCCGCGCCGAAACTCGACTAAGGCCGCCGATCATGTCCGCCTCCTCCTCCGCCCCGCGCCCCTGGTCGCTCGCCGCGCTCTACGCGGCCGCCGCCGACTGGGCGCGCCACGACGGCCTCACGTGGATCTACCTGTTCAAGGCGCTCGCCGCGTGTTTCCTCGCGCTCGGCATCGCGATGAAACTCGACCTGCCGCAGCCGCGCACCGCGATGACCACCGTGTTCATCGTGATGCAGCCGCAAAGCGGAATGGTGTTCGCGAAGAGCTTCTACCGGATCTGCGGCACGCTGGTCGGCCTCGTCGTGATGCTCGCGCTGATCGGCCTGTTCGCGCAGCAGCCGGAACTGTTCATCGTCTCGACCGCGATCTGGGTCGGCATCTGCACCGCCGGCGCGGCGCGCAACCGTAACTTCAAGTCGTACGGCTTCGTGCTGGCCGGCTACACCGCCGCGCTGATCGGCATTCCCGCCTCGCAGCATCCGGACGGCGCATTTCTCAGCGCGCTGACGCGGGTCGCCGAGGTGGTGGTCGGCATCGTCTGCGCGGGCGCGGTGAGCGGCCTGGTGTTTCCGCAGTTCGCCGGCCTGCAGATGCGCGGCACCGTGCGCGCACGTTTCTCGGCGTTCGTCGAGTATGTGTCCGCGTCGCTTGCCGGGCACAACGACCGCGCGAAAATCGAGGCGACCAATGCGCGCTTCGTCGCGGACATCGTCGGCTTCGAGGCGGCGCGCAGCGTCGCGGTATTCGAAGGCCCCGATTCGCGGATGCGCGGCGGCCGCCTCGCCCGGCTGAACAGCGAGTTCATGACCGCGTCGACGCGCTTTCACGCGTTGCATCAGTTGATGAACCGTCTGCGCGACGCGGATACCCACGGCGCGGCCATCGCGATCGATGCGCTCGAACCGTATTTCAAGGAAATCGCCCCGCTGCTCGCCCGGTCCGGCGAGCCGGTGCTGAGCGCGGCCGATGCCGCACACGCCGCCGCACAGCTCGCCGCCTACAAGGCCGAACTGCCGAAGCGCGTGCGCGCGACGCGCGGCGCGCTCGAAGCGCATCCGGAAGCGCCGCGGCTCGACTTCGACACCGGCGCGGAACTGCTGTACCGCTTCATCGACGATCTGCACGCGTACGCGGCGACCTACGCGTCGCTCGCCGTCGACACGCATGAACGCGAGCGCTGGATCGAACGTTACGAGCCGAAGACCAACGCGATCGCGGCGGGCGTCGCGGGCGTGCGGGCCGCGCTCGTGATGATGGCGCTCGGCGCGTTCTGGATCGCGACCGCGTGGCCGAGCGGCTCGACCTTGACGCTGAACGCGGCGGCCGTGTGCGCGCTGGCGTCGGCGTCGCCGGATCCGAAGCGCACGGTGTTCCAGATGGCGGCCGGCACGCTGGTCGCGTCGGTGATGGGAATGATCGCGGTGTACTGGGTGTTTCCGCGCGTCGACGGTTTTCCGCTGATGTGCGCCGCGCTCACGCCGTTCCTGCTGCTCGGCGTGTTCATGACGACGCGTCCGGCGCTGGCCGGTTACGGCGTCGGCTATTGCATCTTCTTCTGCTTTCTCGCCGGGCCGGACAACGTGATCCATTACGACCCGAGCGGCACGCTGAACGACGCGATCGCGCTCGTGCTGTCGATGCTGGTGTCGTCGATCGCCTTCGCGGTGCTGTTGCCGCCGTCGACGCCGTGGCTGCGCAACCGCCTGCTGGTGGACCTGCGTCGTCAGGTCGTGCTGGCGAGCCGCGCGGGAATGCGGCGGGTGCGTTCGCGCTTCGAGAGCGGCGCGCGCGACCTGATGTTCCAGATCAACGCGTTGGCGCCGAACGAGCCCGAGCTGAAACGCGACACGTTGCGCTGGCTGTTCGCCGTGCTCGAAGTCGGCAACGCGATGATCGATCTGCGCCACGAAGTCGCGACGCTGCCCGCCGACGCGCGTTACGCGAAAACGATGCCGTGGCGCGTGACGTTGCGGACGATGCGCGACGCGCTGACCGCGCTGTTCGAGCGGCCGCGCGCGGACCGGTTCGACCGCGCGCTGGCCGCGATGGCCGATGCGATCGCGGCCGTGCAGCAGGTGCTGGCCGCGTTCACGCCGCCGCGCGAGGAGCGGCATCGGCTGCAACGCATTCTGAGTCAACTGCATTTCATTCGTACCGCGCTGCTCGATCCGCAATCGCCGCTTGAACCGTTGATGAGCGGACGTGCCGACGCGTCAGAGGGAGTTCGTCATGCCACGTGATATCGCTGTTTTCGACGCCTACGTGCCGGCCATCGTGCTGCTGTTCATCGCGGGGTCGGCGCTGACCTGGGTGCTGGACCGCGCGATCGCTTATACCGGGCTATACCGCGTGGTGTGGCATCCGTCCTTGTTCCGGGCCAGTTTGCTCGTGTGTGTGTGCGGCGTGCTGGGTCTCGCCGTTTATCGCTGATCAGAGTCGAATCATGACCATCCGAAATCTTGTGGGCTTCGTCGCGACAGCCGTTATTTTCATCGTCGCGATTTTGATTGGGCGCGTGCTGTGGGTTCATTACATGGATGAACCGTGGACGCGCGATGGGCGCGTGCGCGCCGAGATCGTCAATGTCGCGCCGGACGTATCGGGCGCGGTGGTGGATTTGCCGGTGAAGGACAACCAGCTGGTGAAGAAGGGCGATCTGTTGATGCAGATCGATCCGTCGCACTACGAGATCGCGGTCGAGCAGGCGCAGGCGGCGGTGGCCGCGCGCAAGGCCGAGTTGCAGATGAAGCGCGACGATGCGCAGCGGCGCGCGGATATGGATGCGCTGGTGGTGTCGAAGGAGAGTCGCGAGAATGCGACGCATACGGCTTCAGCCGCCGAGGCTTCGTATCAGCAGGCGATGGCCGCGCTCGATGCCGCGAAATTGAATCTTGCGCGCACGCGGGTGGTGGCGCCGGTCGATGGCTATGTGACCAATCTGAATGTATTCCGCGGGGACTATGCGACGGCCGGGGCGGCGAAGCTGGCGATCGTCGATAGCCATTCGTTCTGGGTTTATGGGTATTTTGAGGAGACCAAGCTGCCGCATGTGCGGGTCGGGGATAAGGCTGAAATCCGGTTGATGAGTGGGGGGACCTTGCGGGGGCATGTCGAGAGTATTTCTCGAGGGATTTATGACCGGGATAATCCGCAGAGCCGGGAGTTGGTGGCTGATGTGAATCCGACTTTCAACTGGGTGAGGTTGGCGCAGAGGGTACCCGTTCGGGTGGGGATTGATTTTGTGCCCGAGGGGGTGGTGTTGGCGGCTGGGATTACTTGTACTGTGGTTGTTCAGCCTGGTTGATTCTGGTTTTTTCTTTTCTGGTTTTTTCTTTTCTGGAGTTTTTGGCCTTTCCTTGCATTCTTATCGGTCTATTAGCGTTGCCCCTGTGCGGGGCGGCACTTACTCTCTTTGCCGCGGCAAAGAGAGTAAGCAGAGAAAGCCGCTTCACACCGCCAGCTTATAAGCGGGTCCCCCGCGCAGTCACGATAGTGGTGCATCTGGAATCCGTGTTTCCGCGCACTCGGCGTTCGTGACAAGGCAGTCATGCTTCCGGCGGCGCTGCGCGCGCCCCGGGGCAAATCTAACGCCACCCTCCGGTTTGGATGGACCGCCCCGACGAGCGCGCAGCGCGAGACGGGATGAAAGAGTCCTTTGTCACGAGCGGGGAGTGTGCGAGGGCACGGATTCCAGATGGGCCACTACCGTGGCTGTGCGAGGTGCCCGCTTATGAGCTGGCGGTGTGAAGCGGCTTTCTCTGCTTACTCTCTTTGCCGCGGCAAAGAGAGTAAGTGCCGCCCCGCACAGGGGCAACGCTAATAGACCACTAACAATACAAGGAAAGGCCCAAATTCCAGACAAAGAAAGACCCAACTACAACCTAAACTTCCCAACCATAACCTTCAACCCCCTAGCCTGATCATCCAGCGACCTGGCCGCCGCCGTCGCCTCCTCCACCAAAGCGGCATTCTGCTGCGTCCCCGAATCCATCTGCGTCACCGCGAGATTAATCTCCTCAATCCCGGCACTCTGCTCGGAAGAAGCCGCCGAAATCTCCCCCATGATGTCCGTCACACGCTTCACCGCCTTGACGACTTCATCCATCGTCTGCCCGGCATCCTGCGCCAGCGTCGAGCCATTCCCCACCCGCTCGACCGACGTACTGATCAACCCCTTGATCTCCTTCGCCGCAGCGGCGCTGCGCTGCGCCAGATTCCGCACCTCGGCGGCGACGACCGAAAAACCGCGTCCTTCCTCCCCAGCCCGCGCAGCCTCCACCGCCGCGTTCAAGGCCAGAATGTTCGTCTGGAACGCAATCCCCTCGATCACCCCGATGATGTCGCCGATACTCCGCGCACTATCGTTGATCTCGTTCATCGTCGCGACCACGCGGCTCACCACCTCGCCGCCCTTCTCCGCGATCTCCGATGCGTTGTTCGCCAGCGTGCTCGCCTGCTTCGCGTTATCCGCGTTCTGCCGCACCGTCGACGTCAACTGCTCCATGCTGCTCGCCGTCCGCTCGAGCGCCATCGCCTGCTGCTCCGTGCGCTGCGACAGATCCAGATTGCCCATCGAAATTTCGCTCGACGCCGTCGCGATCGCATCGGCACTCGACGCAATGTCGGCCACCGTCGTCGCGAGCCCGCTCTGCATGTCGTGCAGCGCAAACAGCATGCTCGATCTGTCCTTGCGCCCCAGCGCAATCTCGTTCGACAGATCGCCCGCCGCGATCCGGCTCGCGATCTCCTTCGCGTACGCCGGCTCACCGCCGAGCTGACCCGCGAGGCGTCGCACCACCCACTCACTGATGCCGAACGCCAGCACGATCAGCCCGATCGTCATCACCGCGATCATCACGAACGACGAGTGGTAGATAAATCCCGATGCCTCGATGGTCGCCTTCGCGGCCGTACCGCGCTGCGCGACGAGCTCATCGACCATTTTTTCGAGCTTGCCGGTCTCCACCAGCAGCGACACGTCCTGCGTGCCGACCTGCCAGTTCATCTGCGACAGATCGAGCGGCTGCGCCTTCACCAGCGTCACGAAATCACGCAGGTGACCGCTCCACACCGTCACGGCGGCGGCGAATTTTTTCTGCTGGTCGACCGCTTTCGCGTCCGACGTGTCGACGTACTGTTGCAGCGTCGCGAGTTGCGCGGCCAGCCCGCTCAAACCCTTGTCGATGTCGCCGCCAAGGTCGTCGCGCTCCTTCGCGGTGGTCGCGGTCAGCAGCATCTTCTGCGCGCGGCTCGCGCGCAGCATGTGGCCACGCGCTTCTTCCGCCGCGCGGCTGGCGACGTGCCCCTGGTCGTAGATGGATTGCGCGGAGGCGTTCAGCCGGCTGATCTGCGTCAGCGAGAACACCCCGATCAGCAGCGTGCCGATCAACAGCACCGCGAAAGCGAGCCGCAACATCGCCTTCACGGACAAACCCTTCAGCCGCACGGATCGCGAGCGGCTACCCTGGCCTCGCGGCGGCAATTTGCCCGCCGCGTCCCCTTCCGGAACGAAACCCACGCCCGCCTGGCTGCCCAGCGACACTGCTTTCATATTCCCCGTCCCCACGTGTAGAGCTGCCGGCAAGGTCAGTCCCGGCATTGCTGCTTATCTCTCCGGGTCTACGGCACGATCGTCGGCGATCTTTAGCGTCGCTCGCGAAATGCCCACTTCATGCCGCCCGGTCCTCGACGCGTCGCCTTGTAAGCTTCGCGCCCGCGACCGTTTTATACATGGCCAAAAATCCTCGATCCGGATTTATCCGACGAGACCGCGGCCACCCGTGGTAACGGCAACACACTCCCGCCACGCACCGCCGCGCAGCACGCCGTTCCCCGTTTCGATGCACGGCGAACCCGCATTGACGACACCTGCATCGTCAAACCGGCCAATTCGTGTCCGATTCGTGGCCGATTCGCGACAAAACTTGTCCTTACAATTCGCTCAAGCCACATTAAACTGCGACACATAGCTGATCCCGCCGGTTAGCGCGTCGACATGCCGCAGTGGTTCGATCCCGTCGTTCAACCGCCTTTCCACGCAGACGTCACCGCGCAGACAGCGTCGAATCCTTTGCGTCACCGTCTTTTTTCGCCACCTTTCGCCATCTTTGTGCCCCAACCCTATGGAAACGAGCCTCGATAAAAGCGCCCTCGCCGGAGCGTCGGCCGCCCCCGCTTCGCAACCCGCCGCCAAGGTCCAGCGCACGGTTTACTCCGTGCTCGGTGCGATCAGCTTCTCGCACCTGCTCAACGACATGATCCAGTCGTTGATCCTCGCGATCTATCCGATGCTGAAGGACAACTTCGCGCTGTCGTTCGGCCAGATCGGTCTGATCACGCTGACTTATCAGATCACCGCGTCGCTGCTGCAACCGTTCATCGGCATCTACACGGACAAGCATCCGAAGCCGTATTCGCTGCCGGTCGGCATGGGCTTCACACTCGCCGGTCTACTGCTGATGTCGGTCGCGCCGAGCTTCGGCGTGCTGCTGGTCGCGGCGGCGCTGGTCGGCTGCGGATCGTCGGTGTTCCATCCGGAGTCGTCGCGGGTCGCGCGCATGGCCTCCGGCGGACGGCACGGTCTCGCGCAGTCGCTGTTCCAGGTGGGCGGCAACGCGGGCTCGTCGCTCGGACCGCTGCTGGCCGCCTTGATCGTGATTCCGCACGGCCAGCGCAGCATCGCGTGGTTCTCGGTGGCGGCGCTCGTCGCGATCGTCGTGCTCACGCAGATCGGCCGCTGGTACAAGCGTCATCCGTCGGTGAAGAAGGCGCGCGGCGCCGTCGCGCACGCCACGCTGTCGCGCAACAAGGTCATCTTCGCGATGAGCGTGCTGATGCTGCTGGTGTTCTCGAAGTACTTCTACCTCGCGAGCATCAACAGCTACTTCACCTTCTATCTGATCGACAAGTTCCATCTGCCGGTGCAGGCGGCGCAGATCCATCTGTTCGTGTTCCTCGCCGCGGTCGCCGCGGGTACCGTGATCGGCGGTCCGATCGGCGACCGGATCGGCCGCAAGTACGTGATCTGGGTATCGATCCTCGGCGTCGCGCCGTTCACGCTGCTGCTGCCGTACGCGAACCTGTTCTGGACCGGCGTGCTGACGGTGATCATCGGCGTGGTGCTGGCCTCGGCGTTCTCGGCGATCATCGTGTATGCGCAGGAGTTGATCCCCGGCAAGGTCGGCATGGTCGCGGGCCTGTTCTTCGGCTTCGCGTTCGGCATGGGCGGCGTCGGCGCGGCGGTGCTCGGGCAACTGGCCGACGCCACCAGCATCACCTACGTGTACAAGGTCTGCTCGTTCCTGCCGCTGATCGGCGTGTTGACGGTGTTCCTGCCGGATGTCGAGGGCAAGCGCGCGAAGGCTTGAGGAGGACGGATAGAGTCGACTGAATCCAGGCCGCTTGATATCTGCCATTGCACGTTTCGACCTGCAATGGCAGAACCGGCATGTCGGTCTTCAAGTACGGGACCCATGTTTCGCACCATGTGAATGCGCCTGGCAGGACGGTTGTCATCGGTTTTCATCTATAACGACCTGACACGGCTCAGCTAACCAAGCACACCACTGCGCCCCATCGTATCGCCCACACCCATTGCCTCACAGGACTTCGAGAGCGACCAGCCCTGTACAACGACCCGTTGCACAACCTCAGGCGTGAATTCTTTGATCACATTCCGCCTACCCATCTCTCACCTCAGTTGAAGCGTTATCCCTTTCAGAAAAGTCCAGGCGTATCGGGCCGCCATGGTGCGCGATCCAGCCGAAATGACAGGAATATCACGCCTTCAACACGTTTAATAACATCGAATCATTAATATACAGGTGCGGAGTCATTCATCCGCGCCAACAAGATTACCCTCTCGCACCAACACCCCCGCCATTGGAGATTATAGCCATGAGCACCTTTATCTACGACGAAAACAAACTGACCATACAAGGGTTCTACACTTCCGCAACGCCGAGCGAGAACAGGCAAGCCAAAAAATTAATAACCTCGACGTCAGGCGACCGATCTCTTTATGGAAATGGCAAGATGACCGGGATCTGTTTTCTAAAATATTCCTACTCTGACAACAGCGTAACCCTTGATTCATTGATGGCCGAGGAAATAGAAAACAATATTAAATCAAACATCCAGTTCCTGGAGCACGCCCAAAACACCGACATTACAACCAAAGGTTGGCTATGCTTTACAAGTGACGACGCCGGGCGCAACGATCAGTATTACCACGACTGCGCCACGCTAGTCGATACGGCGGTGCCCACCCCGACATTTACAGGGAGCAGCGTTTCCAACACCCTTCAGTTTTTCCTGCTACCACCCGTACAAAAATCAGGCGCTGTCGCCACCGAAATTTACGCATTCTATGTACCGTTGTCAGAGAATTATAGCGATCCCACGGCGCCAAGCAGTCCGTACAGCACCTACGGCACCAGTACGATTAAATTTAATGTTGCTGCACCAGTCGCTACCACGGAAGATTTCACAATGAGTGAAAAATTTGTATCCGGATCCGGCTATGACTCCTGCACCCATATCTATTATATTGATTACAACTCCTCCAAAAAAAATTCACAGATCCCACTGACCATTCTCCGCTGGGACTTCGAGACAAAGTACGCAGACGACCAAGGTTCAGGGAAAATGGTAAACATGGGGATAACCGGACATAGCGGCGTAATTTCCCTATTTACGCAAAATGGCGACCCAGGCGTTGCAAACGTCACAATATTGGCGCTCAATGCCAGCGAATCGGCCCTGTGGCCGGCAGACGACGACCACCCGCCTCACAATCAACCCTACAACTCTGCGGAGCCACTGGATTTCATCACAGACGGTTCAAGCACCGGCCTCTGGCAGACAGAGGGTATGGACGCGTTTTTTAACTCCGGATTTAATCCAGCTGGTGTCGCCGGAGTGCCGTTGGTGGTTATTTTTGGCGGGCACTTCACCGACACTGAGAATTCGCGCGGTGGTTGTACAGACTCCGACTTCAGATATAACCATCTCTACGCAAACGACTGTTTCGGCACAACACTGGAAATCATCATCGATAACGATAGCTCTGACTACTGGAATCACAACCAGGCAATCCACGCATGCAGCGTTTACTGGCCCAGCTGACTTTTCATTCAAGTCTCCCTTTGGACATCGGGCGCCGCAGCGCCCGTATCGTTTTCAGACCGGCCTGACGACCCCTTCGCTGGCCTGGCTCCATTCACGCCTTTGCGGCTCGAATTCACCAACCCTCCCGATCATGGTGAACCCGCGTTGTCCGCACGGCCCGGCCTGCTCTATGCTTGTGCCGACATATCCCAATCTCATACAGTGCAGGCTGGCCGTGGGCGCGCCGTCGGCGCTCGACCCACGCAGCAGAAGGATCGCCGCCGATGACAAGCTACCGCGACTTCCACCGCCGTTCGATCGAGAACCCCGAGGACTTCTGGCGCGACGAGGCGCGGCGGATTCATTGGGACACGCCGTTCGACACGGTGCTCGACCGCTCGAACCCGCCGTTCGCGCGCTGGTTCGTCGGCGGACGCACGAATCTGTGCCACAACGCGGTCGATCGACACCTCGCGTCGCGCGCGCAGCAGAACGCGCTGGTCTATGTGTCGACGGAAACCGGCATCGAGCGACGCTACACGTACGCCGAACTGCACGCCGAAATCAACCGCATGGCCGCGGTGATGCGCTCGCTCGGCGTGAAACGCGGCGACGTGGTGCTGCTCTATCTGCCGATGATCCCCGAAGCGCTCTTCGCGATGCTCGCCTGCGCGCGGCTCGGCGCGATTCACTCGGTGGTGTTCGGCGGCTTCGCGGCGCCGAACCTCGCGGCGCGCATCGACGATGCGAAGCCGGTGCTGATCGTCACCGCCGACGCCGGCGCGCGCGGCGGCAAGGTGATCGACTACACGCCGCTGATCGACGAAGCGCTCGCGCGCGCCAGCCACAAAACGGCGCGCGTGCTGCTGGTCGACCGGCAACTCGCGCCCGAGCGGCTGAACGCCAGCTATCTGGTCAGCTACGAGCCGCTGCGCGAACAGTTCTTCAATGCGCACGTACCCTGCGAATGGCTCGAATCGAACGAGCCGTCGTACGTGCTGTACACGTCGGGCACGACCGGCAAGCCCAAGGGCGTGCAGCGCGACGTCGGCGGCTATGCGGTGGCGCTGGCGGCATCGATGGAACATATCTTTCAGGGCAAGGCCGGCGACACGATGTTCACCGCGTCGGACGTGGGCTGGGTGGTCGGGCATAGCTACATCGTCTACGCGCCGCTGATCGCCGGCCTGACGACCGTGATGTACGAAGGCACGCCGATCCGGCCGGACGGCGGCATCTGGTGGCGTCTCGTCGAGCAGCACAAAATCAATCTGATGTTCACCGCGCCGACCGCGTTGCGCGTGCTGAAGAAACAGGACCCGGCGCTGCTGAAACAGGCCGATCTGTCGAGCCTGCGCACGCTGTTCCTGGCGGGCGAACCGCTCGACGAACCGACCGCCGCATGGATCGCCGACGCGCTCGGCAAGCCGGTGATCGACAACTACTGGCAGACCGAGACCGGCTGGCCGATGCTGGCGATTCCGCGCGGCGTCGAAGCGCTGCCCACCAAACTCGGTTCGCCGGGCGTGCCGTCGGCGGGCTTCCATCTGAGCCTGCGCAACGAACAGACCGGCGAACCGTGTCCGCCCGGCGAGAAAGGCGTGCTGACGCTGGGCTATCCGTTGCCGCCGGGTTGCATGTCGACGGTGTGGGGCGACGACTCGCGCTTCGTCGGCACGTACTGGTCGAGCGTGCCGAACCGGCAGGTCTATTCGACCTTCGACTGGGGCATTCAGGACGAAGACGGCTACGTGACGATCCTCGGCCGCACCGACGACGTGATCAACGTCGCCGGCCACCGGCTCGGCACGCGCGAAATCGAGGAAGCGCTGTCGAGCCACGCGGCCGTCGCGGAAGTCGCGGTGGTCGGCGTGACGGATGCGCTCAAGGGGCAGGCGGCGATGGCCTTCGTGGTGTTGCGCGACGCCGCCGCGTATGCGGACCCGAAACGTCGCGCGAAGCTGGAAGCGGATCTCGCGGCGACCGTCGACCGACAGCTTGGTGCGATCGCGCGACCCGCGCGCGTGGTGATGGTGCCGATGCTGCCGAAAACGCGCTCCGGCAAGCTGTTGCGCCGCGCGATCGCCGCGCTCGCGGAAGGGCGCGAGCCGGGCGATCTGCCGACCATCGAGGACCCGGCGGCTCTGCAGCAGGTGCGCGAAGCGCTGGATGAAACGGCGGGCAAGGGTTGACGACGCAGGGCGGGTTCCGGTTGTGCGCCTGATCGCGCTGCGGAACGCGCCGCCGTGTCACCGCCTTTCGCGGCCGGGCATACGCCCTTAATGCCGTTAACGCCCTTAAGCCCTTACGCCCTTACCTCGCGCCGCCGCGCGCCTTCAGAAACCGCGTGAGAATCGCGTTCGAATACGTACCTGCGATCTCGGTCAGAAACGATACGAACGATGTGGGCGCGTGATCGTCGGCGGTATCGGAGATCGTGCGCACGACCGCGCACGGCACCCCGTATTCGTGGCACACCTGCGCGATCGCCGCGCCTTCCATCTCGACCGCGAGCGCGTCCGGCAGCGCGTCGCGCAATGCCTGCACGGCCGCCGCGCTCGCCACGAACTGATCGCCGCTGATGATCAGGCCGCGATGCACGCGCGGCTCGCGCGTGCCGAAACGCGCCGACGCCGCCGCGCCCTCCTCGGCCACGAAACGTTCGCACGCCGCGGCGAGTTGCTCGGCCAGCGATTCATCCGCCGCGAAACGCGATACGCCGAGCAAGGGCACTTCGAAGCGCGGAAACAGCGGCGACGCGTCGAGATCGTGCTGCAACAGCGTATCGGCTACCACGATATCGCCGACCTTCACCTCCGTACCGACGCCGCCGGCCACGCCGGTAAAGACGATCGCTTCGACATCGAATGCATGGATCAGCGCGCTGACGGTGGCCGACGCCGCGACCTTGCCGACCCGCGCCAGCGTCACGACGCATGGCGCGCCGTGCACGGTGCCGAGGTGATAGTCGCGCTTGCCGTGCGTGACGGTGCGCACACCGGACTCGGCGCGCATCGCGTCGAGCAGATCGCCGAGTTCCTGCGGCAACGCCGCCAGAATGCCCAGCGGCCGATGCGAAGCCGGCACGTGGCCGCGTGAATCGTTATCCGCGGCGCTTCCGCCCGCCGTGCCTTGCCTGTCGACGCTCATTCGACCGCCTGGAGTTTCGCGACCGCGAGCGCCAGCCACTTCTCGCCGTGCCGCTTGAATTTGACCTGGGCCTTCGCGTCGGTGCCGCCGCCTTCGAGCGCGGTGATCGTGCCTTCGCCGAACTTGGTGTGGAACACCTGCTGGCCGATCCGAAAGCCCGTCTCCGCCGCGCGCTGTTCGTTCGCGAACGCGGGCAGCGGCGCGGGCGTCGACGACGCCGGTCCGGTGTAGCCCGGCCGCGCGAACCAGTCGCGGCCGTAACCGGCGTTATCCGAACGGCCACCCCAGCGCGCGCCCGCCTCGACCTTCGGCGTGAGCCACTTGAGGGTTTCCTGCGGCAATTCGTCGAAGAAGCGCGAGCGGATGTTGTAGCGCGTCTGACCGTGCAGCATGCGGCTTTGCGCGAACGACAGATACAGCCGCTCCTTCGCGCGCGTGATCGCCACGTACATCAGCCGGCGCTCTTCCTCCAGGCCGTCCGACTCCATCGCGCTGTTCTCGTGCGGAAAGAGCCCCTCTTCGAGGCCGGTGATGAACACCGCCGTGAATTCGAGGCCCTTGGCCGCGTGCACCGTCATCAGTTGCACGGCTTCCTGGCCGGCCTGCGCCTGGTTGTCGCCCGCTTCGAGCGAGGCATGCGACAGGAAGCCCGCGAGCGGCGTCATCGTGTCCGGGTTTTGCGCGGGATCGGCAATGCCGGGCGCGTCCAGCACGACGGTGTTCGGGTCGTCGGTGGCGACCGGCAGTTCGGGCGCGGCGCTCGCGCCGGGGCGAAGCGGAATCGAGCGCGCCGGCGTGTCCATGCCGTAGCCCTCTTCGCTCACGAAGGCCGCGGCCGCGTTGACCAGTTCCTGCAAGTTTTCCAGCCGGTCCTGGCCTTCGCGCTCGTTCTGGTAGAACTCGGCGAGTCCGCTCGCGCGGACCACGTATTCGACGGTTTCCGGCAGGCTCATCTGCTGGGTTTCCGCGCGCATTTTGCCGATCAGGTTCGCGAACCCGGCGAGACTCGATCCCGCCTTGCCCGCGACGTACGGAATCGCCGCCGCCATCGAGCAGTTGTACAGACGCGCGGCGTCCGCGAGTTGTTCGATCGAGCGCGCGCCGATGCCGCGCGTGGGGAAATTGACGACGCGCGCGAACGCGGTGTCGTCGTTCGGGTTGTCGATCAGCCGCAGATAGGCGAGCGCGTGCTTGACTTCCTGGCGCTCGAAAAAGCGCAACCCGCCATACACGCGATACGCGATGCCCGCGTTGACCAGCGTGTGTTCGATCGTGCGCGACTGCGCGTTGCTGCGGTAGAGAATCGCGATTTCGCTGCGCGACGTGCCGGTGCTGATGAGCGCCTTGATTTCCTCGACGATCCAGCCGGCTTCCTGCGAATCGGTGGCGGATTCGTACACGCGCACCGGTTCGCCGTGGCCCGCGTCCGTACGCAGATTCTTGCCCAGGCGCCGCGAGTTGTTGGCGATCAGCTGGTTGGCGGCATCGAGAATATGGCCGTGCGAGCGGTAGTTCTGTTCCAGCTTGATCAGATGGCGGACGTTGAACTCGTGTTCGAAGTCACGCATGTTGCCGACGTTCGCGCCGCGGAACGCGTAGATGGACTGGTCGTCGTCGCCGACCGCGAAGATCGCGTTGGTCTGGCCGGCCAGCATCTTGAGCCACGCGTACTGGAGCTTGTTGGTGTCCTGGAACTCGTCGACGAGAATGTGGCGGAAACGCGCCTGGTAATGGGCGCGCAGCGGCGGATTGTGCGCGAGCAGTTCGAAGCAGCGCAGCAGCAGTTCGGGGAAATCGACGACGCCTTCGCGCTGGCACTGCTGGTCGTAGGCTTCGTAGAGTTCGACGAATTTGCGGTTGAAGTTGTCGGTCGCGTCGACGTCTTTCGGGCGCAGGCCTTGTTCTTTCGCGTTGTTGATGAAGTACTGGAGGTTTTTGGCCGGGTACTTTTCATCATCGACGTTCAGGCCTTTCATCAGACGCTTGAGCGCGGAGAGCTGGTCCGCGGTATCAAGGATCTGGAAGGTAGCGGGCAGGCCGGCGTCGCGGTGATGCGCGCGAAGCATGCGGTTGCAGAGGCCGTGGAAGGTGCCGATCCACATGCCGCGCGTGTCGATGGGGAGGAGCGCCGAGAGGCGCGACATCATTTCGCGGGCGGCTTTATTGGTAAAGGTGACGGCGAGGACGGTGGCCGGCGACGCGAGGCCGTGCTGGATGAGCCACGCGATGCGGGTGATGAGCACGCGGGTTTTGCCGCTGCCCGCGCCGGCGAGGATGAGAGCGGGCTCATTGGGGAGCGTGACGGCGGCGTGTTGTTCGGGGTTGAGGTTGGCGAGCAGGTCGGGCATTTGAATTGGAGGGCGGCAGGTCGGGGGACATTATATGCCCCGGCGGGGGTGTGGTTTTTTCTTGTTTTGTTGTTTGTTTTTTTTGGGGTTTTTGGTCTTTCCTTGTCTGGAGTTTTTGGCCTTTCCTTGTGTTGTTAGTGGTCTATTAGCGTTGCCCCTGTGCGGGGCGGCACTTACTCTCTTTGCCGCGGCAAAGAGAGTAAGCAGAGAAAGCCGCTTCAACCCGCCAGCTCATAAGCGGGCGCCTCGCACAGTACTGGCAGTGGTGCATCTGGAATCCGTGTTCTCGCGCACTCCGCGCCTGTGACAAGGCAGTCATGCTTCCGGCGGCGCTGCGCGCGCCCCGGGGTCCATCACACGCCGCCCTCCGATAATCGGGCGGCGGTGCTTCTTGCCCCGTCTTTTTTCAGCGCCACGCCGAGGCGCAGCCGATGGCCCCACCGCAAAGGATGAACCCCTGGTTTGGGATGGACCGGGCCGGCGAGCGCGCAGCGCGAGGCGGGATGGATGAGCGCTTTGTCACGAGCGGGGAGTGCGCGAGGGCACGGATTCCAGATGGGCCACTACCGTGGCTGTGCGGGGTGCCCGCTTATGAGCTGGCGGGTTGAAGCGGCTTTCTCTGCTTACTCTCTTTGCCGCGGCAAAGAGAGTAAGTGCCGCCCCGCACAGGGGCAACGCTAATAGACCACTAAGAATGCAAGGAAAGGCCAAAATAACAGGCAAAAAAGAGAAAAGAAAAAAGCAAACCCCAGCCCGAACGGGCCCCCCCACCCCTCCCCGCTTATAATCAAACATTCCACGCATCCACCAGCAAAAACCCCCATGAGCGAGACCCCCACCGACACCACCGCCGACACCCTTTCGAAAAGCTTCGAGCCTCACACCATCGAAGCCCATTGGGGCCCGGAATGGGAAAAGCGCGCGTACGCCGCGCCCACTTTCGACGCGAACAAGAAAGACTTCTCGATCCAGTTGCCGCCGCCGAACGTCACGGGCACCCTCCACATGGGCCATGCGTTCAACCAGACCATCATGGACGGCCTCACCCGCTACCATCGCATGCTCGGCGAAAACACCCTCTGGGTGCCGGGCACCGACCACGCCGGGATCGCCACGCAGATCGTCGTCGAACGCCAGCTCGACGCGCAAGGCGTGTCGCGCCATGACCTCGGCCGCGAGAAATTCGTCGAACGCGTGTGGGACTGGAAACAGCAATCCGGTTCGACCATCACCGGTCAGGTCCGCCGCCTCGGCGCATCGATCGACTGGTCGCGCGAATACTTCACGATGGACGACAAAATGTCCGCCGCCGTGCGCGACGTGTTCGTCCGCCTGTACGAACAGGGCCTGATCTACCGCGGCAAGCGCCTCGTCAACTGGGACCCGGTGCTGATGACCGCCGTCTCCGACCTCGAAGTCGTCAGCGAGGAAGAAAACGGCAGCCTCTGGCACATCAAGTACCCGCTCACCGACGGTGCCGGCCATCTGGTCGTCGCCACCACGCGCCCGGAAACCATGCTCGGCGATACCGCCGTGATGGTCCACCCGGAAGACGAACGCTACGCGCACCTGATCGGCAAGACCGTCACGCTGCCGCTGTCGGGCCGCGAAGTACCGGTCATCGCCGACGACTACGTCGACCGCGAATTCGGCACCGGCGTGGTCAAGGTCACCCCCGCGCACGACGTGAACGACTACGCGGTCGGCCAGCGCCACGGCCTGCCGATGATCGAGATTCTCACGCTCGACGCGAAGATCAACGACAACGCGCCGGAAAAATACCGCGGCCTCGATCGCTTCGAAGCCCGCAAGCAGGTGGTGGCGGACCTCGACGCGCTCGGCGTGCTCGAGTCGGTCAAGGCCCACAAGCTGATGGTGCCGCGCGGCGACCGCACCGGCGTGATCATCGAGCCGATGCTGACCGATCAATGGTTCGTCGCGATGAGCAAGCCGGCGCCGGAAGGCACCTTCAATCCGGGCAAATCGATCGCCGAAACCGCCCTGGACGTGGTCCGCAACGGCCAGATCAAATTCGTGCCGGAGAACTGGACCACCACGTACTACCAGTGGCTCGAAAACATCCAGGACTGGTGCATCTCGCGTCAGCTCTGGTGGGGCCATCAGATCCCGGCGTGGTACGGCGAGAACGGCGAGATCTTCGTCGCGAAGACCGAGGAAGACGCGCGCGCCAAGGCCGCCGCGGCCGGCTACGCCGGCGCGCTCCGGCGCGACGAGGACGTGCTGGATACGTGGTTTTCGTCCGCGCTGGTGCCGTTTTCGTCGCTCGGCTGGCCGAACGAGACGCCCGAACTGCAGCACTTCATGCCGTCGTCGGTGCTCGTCACCGGCTTCGACATCATCTTCTTCTGGGTCGCGCGCATGGTCATGATGACCACGCACTTCACCGGCAAGGTGCCGTTCGACACGGTCTACGTGCACGGGCTGGTGCGCGACGCCGAAGGCCAGAAGATGTCGAAGAGCAAGGGCAACACGCTCGACCCGATCGATATCGTCGACGGCATCGACCTCGAAACGCTGGTCGCCAAGCGCACCAGCGGCTTGATGAATCCGAAGCAGGCCGCGTCGATCGAAAAGAAAACTCGCAAGGAATTCCCGGACGGCATCCCGGCGTTCGGCACCGACGCGCTGCGCTTCACGATGGCGTCGATGGCCACGCTCGGCCGTAACGTCAACTTCGATCTGGCGCGCTGCGAAGGCTATCGCAACTTCTGCAACAAGCTGTGGAATGCCACCCGTTTCGTGCTGATGAACTGCGAAGGCCACGATTGCGGCTTCGACCAGCCGGCGCAGTGCGGCGAGTGCGGACCGGACGGCCATCTGCACTTCTCGCAGGCCGATTTCTGGATCGTGTCGCAACTGCAGCGCGTGGAAGCGGAAGTCGCGAAGGGCTTCGCCGACTATCGTTTTGACAATGTGGCCAACGCCCTATACAAGTTCGTATGGGATGAATACTGTGACTGGTATCTGGAACTCGCCAAGGTTCAGATCCAGACGGGTCAGCCGAACCAGCAACGCGCCACGCGCCGTACGCTGTTGCGCGTGCTCGAAACGGTGCTGCGCCTCGCGCATCCGGTGATTCCGTTCATCACCGAGGCGCTGTGGCAGAAAGTAGCGCCGCTGGCGGGACGTTATCCCGCGGGCAAGGCCGAGGGCGAGGCGTCCATCATGGTGCAGCCGTACCCCGTTGCAGAGCCCGCGAAGATCGACGAGGACGCGGAGCAATGGGCCGCCGACCTGAAAGCGGTGATCGATGCGTGCCGGAACCTGCGTGGCGAGATGAATCTGTCGCCCGCGGTCAAGGTGCCGCTGCTCGCCACCGGCAACGCCGAGCGCCTGCGCACCTTCGCGCCGTACGCCCAGGCGTTGGCCCGTTTGTCGGACGTGCAGATCATCGCCGACGAGGCGACGCTGGATGCGCAGGCGGATGGCGCGCCAATTGCTATCGTAGGGAACGACAAGCTCGTGCTGAAGGTGGAGATCGACGTCGCGGTCGAACGCGAGCGTTTGTCGAAGGAGATTGCGCGGTTGAGCACGGAGATCGTCAAGTGCAACGGCAAATTGCAGAACGAGAGTTTCGTCGCGAAGGCGCCGCCGGCAGTCGTTGAGCAGGAGCAGAAGCGGCTGGCGGATTTCGAAGCCACGGTGGGCAAACTGAAAGCCCAACTGGCGCGTTTGCCGGCTTGATCGGCGCTCCCCCGCCCGCCGACCGGCGGGCACGAACTGATAGCTAAACCAGAGGACTCAGGGTAATCACATGCTAAAAGTTACAAAAGCGGTATTTCCGGTAGCAGGTCTTGGCACCCGGTTCCTCCCTGCCACCAAGGCGAGCCCGAAGGAGATGCTGCCGATCGTCGACAAGCCGCTGATTCAGTACGCGGTGGAAGAAGCCATGGCGGCCGGCATCACCGAGATGATTTTCGTCACGGGGCGCAGCAAGCGGGCCATCGAGGACCATTTCGACAAGTCCTACGAAATCGAAGCCGAACTCGAGGCGCGCGGCAAGGACAAGCTGCTGGAACTGGTGCGCAGCATCAAGCCGAGCCACGTCGACTGTTTCTACGTGCGTCAGCCTGAAGCGCTGGGACTGGGTCATGCGGTGCTGTGCGCGGAGAAGCTGGTGGGCGACAACCCGTTCGCGGTGATTCTCGCGGACGACTTGCTGTACGGCACGCCGCCGGTGATGACGCAGATGATCGAGGTGTTCGACCACTATCACAGCTCGGTGATTGGCGTCGAAGAGATTCCGCCGCAGGAGACGAAGTCCTACGGGATCGTCGACGGCAAGGAGTGGGAAGACTCGATCATCAAGATGTCGGGCATCGTCGAGAAGCCGGAGCCGAGCGTGGCGCCGTCGAACCTGGGCGTGGTGGGCCGTTACGTGTTGAAGCCGCGGATTTTCGACCACATCCGTTCGCTGAAGCCGGGCGCGGGTGGCGAATTGCAGTTGACGGACGCGATTCAGTCGCTGCTCGCCGACGAGCAGGTGCTCGCGTACAAGTATCACGGCACGCGGTTCGATTGCGGCAGCAAGCTGGGCTATCTGAAGGCGACGGTGGAGTTTGCGTTGCGTCACCCGGAAGTGGCAGCGGATTTCGAACAATATTTGCGGACCCGTTCGCCGGTGCTGGAGGGCTGAACGCCGGTCTGCATGCAATGCAGGCCGCTGGCCGGTGTTGGCCGGGACGGGGCCTGGAATAGCCTCTCGGTAGCGTGTGCTGGATGGATGTAAAAAAGGCGCTGTGCCTCGCGGATGCGGGGGCAGCGCCTTTTGTTTTGGGTTTGACGTGTTGTCGCTTGTTGACTGCGTTAGCGGCGTTTCATCAGGAAGGTGAAGACCTTGTCTTGCGCGGAGCTTTCGATGATTTCGTTGCCGGTTTGTTTGGCGAAGGCGGCGAAATCGCGTTGCGAACCGGGGTCGGTGGCCAGGACTTTGAGGATCTGGCCGCTTTGCATGTCGGAGAGAGCCTTCTTGGCGCGCAGGATGGGAAGCGGGCACAACAGGCCGCGGGCGTCGACTTCTTTGTGGATTTCGATTTGCATCGAAGGGGACCTTTTTTTGATGCCTGTTTCGGGGGTTTTTTTTTTATTTTACAGGGTTGGGGTTTGGGGTGTTTGGTTGTTCGTTGTCTGGAATTTTTTGGCCTTTCCTTGCATTCTTATCGGTCTATTAGCGTTGCCCCTGTGCGGGGCGGCACTTACTCTCTTTGCCGCGGCAAAGAGAGTAAGCAGAGAAAGCCGCTTCACACCGCCAGCTCATAAGCGGGCACCTCGCACAGCCTCGGTAGTGGTGCATCTGGAATCCGTGCCCTCGCGCACTCCCCGCTCGTGACAAAGGGCTCATCCATCCCGCCTCGCGCTGCGCGCTCGCCAGCCCGGTCCATCCCAAACCAGGGGTTCGTCCTTTGCGGTGGGGCCATCGGCTGCGCCTCGGCGTGGCGCTGAAAAAAGACGGGGCAAGAAGCACCGCCGCCCGATTATCGGAGGGCGGCGTGTGATGGACCCCGGGGCGCGCGCAGCGCCGCCGGAAGCATGACTGCTGTGTCACGGGCGCGGAATGCGCGAGAACACGGATTCCAGATGCACCACTGCCAGTACTGTGCGAGGCGCCCGCTTATGAGCTGGCGGGTTGATGCGGCTTTCTCTGCTTACTCTCTTTGCCGCGGCAAAGAGAGTAAGTGCCGCCCCGCACAGGGGCAACGCTAATAGACCACCAACACCACAAGGAAAGGCCAAAAACTCCAGACAAGGAAAGACCAAAAATCCAGAAAAAAAACCCAAACTAAAGAACAACAGCCCCACCCGCGAGAAGAGACTCCCTCAACCCACACCCAATCCTGGTAGCCTCCAACGCATCCGAAAGCGAAGCCCCAACCATCCCACTATTCACCGCCCCGCCGCGCAGGCGCAAAACCTCTTCCACAAACCCCCGCGCCTCAACCAGAAAAGCCTCTTCAAACCGATCAAAAAACGTCTCGGTACATTCAGCCCGAACCCCGGAGGGCCCATAAATCTCCAGCCGATTGGCAACCGGCACCCGCCCGATCGCCAACGCCCCCTGCGTGCCCATCACCTCGCTGTGCGTATCATTCCCATGCGCCTGCGTCCGCGACGCATAAAACACGGCGAGCTTCCCACCTTCGAACTCGCAGATCGCGACGCCATTATCGACATCCCCAAACTCGCGTAGCCCCTCATGCAATGCGACCGTCCCCGCCGCATACACCCGCGTGGCCCGCGGCTTGCCCAACAACCATCGTGCGACATCGATGTCGTGCACCGTGCAATCCAGAAAAATCCCGCCGGACGTCCCCGCGAAGCGCACAAAAAAACCATCGGTATCGTTCTTGTCCGTCGTCTGCGATCGCACCATGAAAGGCCGCCCAATCTCCCCAGCGGCAATCCGCTCATACGCGTCCCGATAGCTCGGATCGAAACGCCGCATGAAACCAATCGTCGCCAGCAGGTGCGGATACCGCTCGGCCTCGGCCAGCACCCGCTCGCACTCGGCCACTTCCAGCGATAACGGCTTCTCGCAGAACACATGCATGCCCGCCCGCAACGCATCGATAATCTGTTGCGCGTGCAACGACGATGGCGTCACCAGCCACACCGCATCCACCTCGGGATCGGCCAGCACCTCCGCATACTCGCCATACAGCCGCGGCGCCGGCAAGTTCTCGCGCGCCCACGCCCGCTCCTCCTCCACCGGACTGCACGCCGCCACCAGCGACGCCCCCGGCACCCGATACGCCAGATTCTCCGCGTGACGTTTGCCCAACCGGCCCAAGCCCACCACGCCGAGCCGCAGCTTTCCCGCCGCCGCGCTCATCACGAGGCCTCGCCGAGTTTGACCGCGCGCCCCTCGCGCCACGAACGCGTCGTGGCATCCGCGAGTTCGAGCGCTTTCAGGCCGTCCGCGACCGTGGTGCGCACCGGCTTGCCGTGCGTCACCGCATCGAAGAAATGCGCGATTTCCGCCGCGTACGCGGCCCGGTAACGTTCGAGAAAAAAGGCCTCGGGCACGTCGCTCGATACCTCGGTCTTCGAATACGCGGTGACCTCGGTCGGCCGGACATTACCCGCCTGCAACATGCCGGTGCTGCCCAGCACCTCGAAGCGCTGGTCATACCCATACGCGGCGCGCCGCGTGGTGTTGATCTGGCACAGACGGCCGCGCTTCGTGCGGATCGTCACGGCGGTGCAATCGACGTCGCCCGCATCGGCGATCGCCGGGTCGGTCAGGCAGCTGCCGGTGGCGTGCAGCGTGTCGGCTTCGTCGTCGAGAATCCAGCGGAAGATGTCGAAGTCGTGAATCAGCATGTCCTTGAAGATGCCGCCCGAATGCCGGATGTATTCCACCGGCGGCGCACCCGGATCGCGGCTCGTCACCACCAGCATCTCCGGCGTACCGATCTCGCCCGCGTCGATGCGCGCCTTCAGCGCGGAAAAGGTCGGATCGAACCGGCGCTGAAAACCGATCATGCACACCACGCCGGCCCGCTCGACCGCCTCGGCGCAGGCACGCGCGCGCTCCAGCGTCAGATCGACCGGCTTCTCGCAGAACACATGCTTCTTCTGCGCCGCCGACTGCTGGATCAGATCCGCATGCGTGTCCGTGCTCGAACAGATCACCGTCGCACCGACCGACGCATCGCCCATCGCGCCGTCGATATCGGCAACCTGCGCGCCGTGCTCGGCGGCCAACGCGGCGGCGGCCTCGCGATTCACGTCCACCACATACTTGAGCCGCACACCCGGCTGCCGCGCGAGATTCGCCGCATGAATCTTGCCGATGCGCCCCGCGCCGAATACCGCCACATCGATCGTCTCTGCCGCCTTGCCCACCGCCTTGCCCACTTCAGTCATCGTATCCTCCAGTGTCCGTGGATTCTTCAACGTTCAATTCGAGCTTGTACGCCAGCGCGATAAACAGCGCCTGGCACAAACAGATCGTGCTGGTCAGCGAGCGGAACGCGAACGCGCTGCCCTCTTTCACATACAGTTGGGTGGTCGCATAGCGCGACAGCGGCGATAGTTGGCTATCCGTAATAACCAACGTCTTCGCCTGATGATGATGCGCGACGCGCAGACAGTACTGCGTTTCCTTGCCGTACGGCGCGAAGCTGATCGCGATCACCACGTCGCCCTTCTTCACGCTGCGAATCTGTTCGCGATACATGCCGCCGAAACCGGACACGAGGTGCACGCGCTTGGGCGTGTGCTGCAACGCGTAGACGATATAGCTCGCCACCGGAAACGAGCGCCGCACGCCGATCACGTAGATGTTGTCGGCCTGCTGCAGCATCTTCACGGCGGCATCGAACTGCTTGTCGTCGAGACCGGCCTCGAGTTCTTCGAGACCGCCGCGCGACGCGGCGATGAATTCGCGCGCCACCGACCCGCCCGACAGCGCGCCGGGCTTCTCGTCGATCAGCTTGCGGATGCGCTGCTGATAACTCGGCGACGAACTGCCCTGCCCCGTATACGCCTGACGAAACACCGCCTGCAGATCGGAGAAACCGGAGAAGCCGAAGCGCTGCGCGAACCGCACCACCGCGGACGGATGCACGCCGCAACTCGCGGCGATGTCGCTGGTGCGATCCACCATCACGCTCGACCGATGCTGCTCGATGTAGCTCGCGACATTCTTCAACTGACGCGGCAGCGTCTCGTAGTTTTCCGCGATGCGCTGCATCAATTCATCGACGCTCGGCAATTCTTCTGTGCTCTCTTCCGCCATGGCTCTCTCTCGGGTGCTTTATTGCAGTGCGGCAGCGACGGCGCTTTTCGACGCGAAGCCCCGCCGCACGGCGTCCTGACGCTGCCGATTATAGGCAGGCGCGCACCCAAATGGAACGTATTTTCCATTTTTATTCGTCATGAAATTTTCATTGCAAGGCCGGAAAAGATGGCCTAATCTTGGTCGTGAGCGATGGTGTCGCGCTGAATCCGTAGCGGTCCGTATGCGAACGGAAAGCTGCCTGCCAGACGCTCCCTTCAATAACGACAGACCGAGAAAGGTGGAGACAATGAGACTTTGCAAGGGCAAGGCTACGCTCAGGATTCTGGTGACGGCATTGACGTTGGCGACGGGATTCGGCGCGGCTTCGGCCGCCCGCGCGGCGGACGCCCACTTCGTGCTGATCAGCCACGCGCCGGATTCGGATTCGTGGTGGAACACCATCAAGAACGCCATCAAACAGGCCGACGAGGACTTCAACGTCGAGACCGACTATCGCAACCCGCCGAACGGCGACATCGCCGACATGGCGCGTCTCGTCGAACAGGCCGCCGCGCGCAACTACGACGGCGTGATCGTTTCCATCGCCGACTTCGACGTGCTGAAGAGTTCGATCGCCAAGGTCACGCAGAAACACATTCCGCTCGTCACGATCAACTCCGGCACCGAGGAGCAAAGCGCGCAGCTCGGCGCGATCATGCACGTCGGCCAGCCTGAATACGCGGCGGGCAAGGCAGCGGGCGAGAAAGCGAAGGCCGCGGGCATCAAGTCGTTCCTGTGCGTGAACCACTACGCGACCAACCCCGCTTCGTTCGAACGCTGCCGCGGTTTCGCCGAAGCGCTCGGCGTCGACTTCAAGACTTCCACGCTCGACGCGGGTCAGGACCCGACCGGCGTGCAGTCGAAAGTGAGCGCGTATCTGCGCAACCATCCGAATACCCAGGCGGTGCTCGCGCTCGGTCCGCTGTCGGCCGATCCGACCATCAAGGCGCTGCAGCAGATGGGCCTCGCCGGCAAGGTCTGGTTCGCCACGTTCGACTTCGACAGCGACATCGCGAAGGGCATTCAGGACGGCACGATCCAGTTCGCGATCGACCAGCAGCCGTATCTGCAGGGCTATATCCCGGTCGCCGTGCTGGCCATCGTGAAGAAGGAACACACCACGGACCCGGCGAAGATCCGCCAGATCCTGCAAGCCAATCCGAAGTTCAAGGAACGGCTCGCCACATACGGCCTCGCGCCTTCGTACGGGCCGCGCAATATCGGCTCGGGCCCCGGCTTCATCACCAAGGCGAATGTCGACAAGGTGCTGAAGTACGCCGGGCAGTACCGCTAACGCGCATCGCGTTCGAGCCTGCCGCGCGCACCGCGGCAGGCGGGAATACAGGCAGGTCATCAGTCAGGTCAGGACTTATTGAGCGGGACCGGCCGGCGCACTCCGCGCCCGGCCGGCACTCGCCCGCTCTCGCCGTGTTTCGCGCGGCGTATCAAGGAGCTTCAAATGGGTGTCGCCAATCTTTTCCATCCCCATCCCCGCAAGCAGCCGCCGCCCGATCCGCAGGACCCGACGGCGCAGGCCAGCACCACGACGGCCGCCACCGCCGACGAACGCGTGCGGCGCGAATCCTGGTTCCGGCATCTGCTCAATCGCCCGGAATTCGCCGCGCTCGC
This sequence comes from Paraburkholderia sp. D15, assembly GCF_029910215.1. NCBI lineage: Bacteria > Pseudomonadati > Pseudomonadota > Betaproteobacteria > Burkholderiales > Burkholderiaceae > Paraburkholderia > Paraburkholderia sp. D15. The sequence goes on from NZ_CP110395.1 coordinate 3,158,319, forward strand.
CGGCACCGCGATGGTGTTCATCGTTTTCGGCGTGGCCGCCGGCAACTCGGGGATGTTCAACCTCGACGGCGTGATGAACTGGTCGCAGGTCGCGGCGTATCTGGGGCTGATCTCGGTCGGCGCTTGCGTGCTGATGATCGCCGGCGAGTTCGATCTGTCGATCGGTTCGATGATCGGTTTCGCCGGCATGATGGTCGCGCTGCCGACCATGTACTTCCACTGGCCGATCTGGCTCGCGATCCTCTTCGCGTTCGCCGGCTCGATGCTGCTCGGCGCGCTCAACGGCTATCTGGTGATGCGCACGCGGCTGCCGTCGTTCATCGTCACGCTCGCCTTCCTGTTCATTCTGCGCGGCCTCACGCTCGCGCTCTCGGTGATGTTCGCCGATCGCACGATCATCTCCGGCGTCGGCGACGTCGCGCGCCAGGACTGGCTCGCGCATACGCTGTTCCAGGGCGTCGCGTTCAAGGGTCTGTTCGTGTGGCTCGGCCACCTCGGTCTCGTGAAGATGCTCGACAGCGGCACGCCGCTCGTGCCCGGCATTCCGAAAGTCCTGCTGTGGTGGCTCGCGCTCGCGGTGGTGTGCGCGTTCACGCTGGCCCGCACGCGCTTCGGCAACTGGATCTTCGCGGTGGGCGGCGACGCCAACGCGGCCAAGAACGTCGGCGTACCGGTGCGGCGCGTGAAGATCTCGCTGTTCGTGCTGACCGCGTTCTGCTCGTGCCTGTATGCGGTGCTGCAGGTGTGCGACATCGGCTCGGCTGCCGCGGACCGCGGTCTGCAGGCGGAGTTCGAAGCGATCATCGCGGCGGTGATCGGCGGCACGCTGCTGACCGGCGGCTTCGGCTCGGTGGTCGGCGCCTGCTTCGGCGCGTTGATCTTCGGCGTGGTGCAGATCGGCATCACCTACACCAATGTCGATTCGGACTGGTTCCGTGTGTTCCTCGGCGTGATGCTGCTGTTCGCCGTGCTGTTCAACCACTACGTGCGCAGCCGCGTGGCGTCGTCCCGCTAAGACCGGAGCCGATCATGACCCCCACTGAACAACCGTCCGACGACATCATCCTGTCGCTCGACAACGTCAGCCGCTATTTCGGCAACATCATCGCGTTGAAGGAAATCAACCTCAAGCTGCGGCGCGGCGAAGTGCACTGCCTGCTCGGCGACAACGGCGCGGGCAAGTCGACGCTGATCAAGACGCTGGCCGGCGTGCATCAGCCGAGCGAAGGCACCTACCGGGTAGACGGCAAGCCGGTGCGCTTCACGTCGCCGAAAGATGCGCTCGATCTCGGCATCGCGACCGTCTATCAGGATCTCGCGCTCGTGCCGCTGCTCTCGGTGGCGCGCAACTTCTTCATGGGACGCGAGCCGCAGAAGAAGCTGTTCGGCTTCATCAACGTGATGGACCTCGAACAGTGCGCGACCGCGTCGCGCGACAAGCTCGCCGAAATGGGCATCAACGTGCGCGACCCGCATCAGCCGATCGGCACCATGTCCGGCGGCGAGAAGCAGTGTCTGGCGATCGCCCGCGCGATCCACTTCGGCGCGCGCGTACTGATTCTCGACGAGCCGACCGCCGCGCTCGGCGTCAAGCAGAGCTTCAACGTGCTGAAGCTGATTCACAAGGCGCGCGCCAAGGGCATCTCGGTGATCTTCATCACGCACAACGTGCATCACGCGTATCCGATCGGCGATTCGTTCACGCTGCTCAATCGCGGCCGCTCGCTCGGCACCTTCACCAAGGACACCATCAGCAAGGACGAAGTGCTCGACATGATGGCCGGCGGCGCCGAGATGCAGAAGATGATGGGCGAACTCGAAGGCGCGACGATCTGATTCATCCGCGTGACCCGGCCGCCGCACGCGCGGCGGACCGCACGCCCAGCTACCCAGGATTATTCATGGCTCACTCCAGCACACCAGGCGCCACGCAGGCCGTCTCGCCGTCCACGACATCCGCGCCGGGCGGCAGCCGTTTCGCGGCGGGCCGCACGCGCGACATCGTCTGCCTCGGCCGCCTCGCCGTCGATCTGTACGCGCAGCAGGTCGGCGCGCGGCTCGAAGACGTGGCGAGCTTCGCCAAGTATCTCGGCGGCTCGTCCGCCAACATCGCGTTCGGATGCGCGCGCCTGGGCCTCGCTTCGGCGATGCTCGCGCGTGTCGGCAACGATCACATGGGACGCTTTCTCACCGAGACGCTGACGCGCGAAGGCTGCGACGTCAGCCACGTGCGCGTCGATCAGGAGCGGTTGACCGCGCTCGTGCTGCTCGGCCTCAAGGATCGCGACACCTTCCCGCTGATCTTCTATCGCGAGAACTGCGCGGACATGGCCGTCGACGAAGCCGATTTCGACGAGGCCTTCATCGCGTCGTCGAAGGCGCTGCTGATTACCGGCACGCACTTCTCCACCGAACAGGTGAACCGCACGAGCCGCCGCGCGCTCGATCACGCGCGCCGCAACAACGTGCGCACGGTGCTCGACATCGACTACCGGCCGGTGCTGTGGGGTCTCACCGGCAAGGCGGACGGCGAAACGCGCTTCGTCGCGAGCGAGGGCGTGACCGCGCATCTGCAGCGGATTCTGCCGCTGTTCGATCTGGTGATCGGCACCGAGGAGGAGTTCCGCATCGCCGGCGGCAAGACCGAACTGGTCGACGCGCTCGCGATGGTGCGCGCCGTCACGTCCGCCACGCTGGTGCTCAAGCGCGGGCCGCTCGGCTGCCAGATCATCGACGGCGCGGTGCCCGCATCGCTCGACGACACGCCGCTGCACGGCGGCGTCGAAGTCGACGTGCTGAACGTGCTGGGCGCGGGCGACGCATTCGCCTCCGGCTTCCTGTCGGGCTGGCTGCGCGACCAGCCGCTCGACGCCTGCGCGCGCGCCGCGAATGCGAGCGGCGCGCTGGTGGTGTCGCGCCACGGCTGCGCGCCGGCCATGCCGACGCCCGCCGAACTCGACTACTTCCTGCGCGAAGCGAAAGCCGACCCGCAGCGTATGCGCCGTCCGGATCGCGATGCGACGCTCGCGCGGCTGCATCGCGTGTCGCCGGCCCGCAAACAATGGGACGAGGTGCTCGGCTTCGCGTTCGATCATCGCAACCAGTTCTTCGAACTCGCGCAACAGACCGGCGCGGACGATGCGCGCATCGCCGAACTCAAGGGACTGTTCGTGCAGGCCGTCGCGCAGACGGAAACCGCACTGGGTTTGCAAGGCCGCATCGGCGTGCTGATCGACGATCGTTACGGCCAGGATGCGCTGAATGCGGCGACCGGCCGCGGCTGGTGGATCGGCCGGCCGGTCGAATTGCCCGGCTCGGTGCCGCTGGTGTTCGACCACGGCCGCTCGATCGGCACCGCGCTGATCGCGTGGCCGCAGGAACACGTCGTCAAATGTCTGGTGCAGTTCCATCCCGACGAACCCGTCGAGCAACGCCTCGAACAGGAAGCGCAGTTGCGCGCGCTGTACGACGCGACCCAGGCGAGCGGCCACGAGTTGCTGCTCGAAGTGATTCCGCCGAAGCATGCGTCGTTGCCGCAAGGGCCGGACATCGTGTTCCGCGCGTTGAAGCGCCTGTACAACATCGGCATCTATCCGGAGTGGTGGAAGCTCGAACCGATGGACGCCGCGCAATGGCAGGCGGTCGATGCGCTGATCGCCGAACGCGATCCATATTGCCGGGGCGTCGTGCTGCTCGGCTTGTCGGCGGGCGTCGAACAGTTGAACGAGGGCTTTCGCGCCGCCGCGCAATCGGCGACGTGCCGCGGCTTCACCGTGGGCCGCACGATTTTCCACGAGCCGAGCCACGCGTGGCTCGCCGGCGAGATCGGCGACGACGAACTGATCGCGCGCGTGCGCCATACGTTCGAGACGCTGATCGCGTCGTGGCGGGCGACGCGCGGCGCGAGCGACACCCGCGCCGCCGGCACGCCGCATCGCGTTCATCAGGAGCAGGCCGCATGAACCAGCGCGTAATGCATCACCACACGGCGTCCGCCAACGACGCCACCCACACCGCCGATCCCACGCCGGCGGCATCCGGCACGATTCGTCTGACGGCCGCGCAGGCGCTGGTCCGCTACCTCGCCGCGCAACGCGTCGTGAGCGAGGACGGCGAAGGCACCGAGACGCTGTTCGGCGGCGTGTTCGCGATCTTCGGGCACGGCAACGTCGCGGGAATCGGCGAGGCGCTGTACCAGCATCGCGAGCAGTTGCCGACGCTGCGCGCGCACAACGAGCAGGCGATGGCGCACAGCGCGATCGCTTTCGCGAAAGCCCACTTCCGCCGCCGCATGATGGCGGTGACGACCTCGATCGGCCCCGGCGCGACCAACCTCGTGACGGCGGCGGCGCTCGCGCACGTGAACCGTCTGCCGGTGCTGCTGCTGCCCGGCGACATCTTCGTATCGCGCGCGCCGGACCCGGTGCTGCAACAGGTCGAGGACTTCCACGACGGCGGCGTCTCCGCCAACGACGCGCTCAAGCCCGTATCGCGCTACTTCGACCGGATCGTGCACCCGGCGCAATTGCTGAATGCGCTGCCGCGCGCGGTGCGCGTGCTGACCGATGCCGCGTTGTGCGGCCCCGTCACGCTCGCGTTGCCGCAGGACGTGCAGGCGCAGGCGTGGGATTTTCCGGAGGCGTTTTTCGCGCCGCGCGTGGTGGGCTTTCACGCGCCCGCGCCGCGCGCCGACGAACTCGACGCAGCGCTCGCGCCATTGCGGCTGGCGAAGCGGCCGTTGATCGTCGCGGGCGGCGGCGTGCTGTACGGACGCGCGACCGACGCATTGCAGCGCTTCGCCGCCACGCACGGCATACCCGTGGCGGAGACGCAGGCCGGCAAGGGCTCGCTCGCGTGGAACGATCCGCTGAACGCGGGCGCGCTGGGCGTGACCGGTTCGCCCGCCGCCAACGCGCTCGCGCAGGACGCGGATTGCGTGCTCGCGATCGGCACCCGCCTGCAGGATTTCACCACCGGGTCGAACACACTATTCGCGCACGCCGGCGTGATCGCCATCAACGCCAATCCGTTCGATGGCCTCAAGCATCGCGCGTGCGTCATCGAGGCGGACGCGCAGCTCACGCTGGATGCGCTCGTCGAGCCGTTGCGGGACTGGCGCGCGGAGCCCGCATGGACCACGCGCGCGCAGCAACTCGCGGCGGCGTGGCGCGAGACGGTCGGCACGCTCACGCATGCACCGCAACACGACGACGTGCTGCCGTACGAAGGCGACGTGATCGGCGCGATCCAGCGTTCGAGCGCGGGGTCGGCGGCGAACGACATCGTCGTCTGCGCGGCCGGCACCCTGCCCGCCGAATTGCACAAGCTCTGGCGCGCGGGCAAACCGGGCGCGTATCACGTCGAGTACGGCTATTCGTGCATGGGCTACGAAATCGCGGGCGGCCTCGGCGCGAAGCTCGCGCGCCCCGCGCGCGAAGTGATCGTGATGCTCGGCGACGGCAGCTATCTGATGATGAACAGCGAGATCGCGACCTCGGTGATGATCGGCGCCAAGCTGATCGTCGTGGTGCTCGACAATCGCGGCTATGGCTGCATCAACCGCTTGCAGCAGGCGTGCGGTGGCGCGCCGTTCAACAATCTGCTGGAAGACTGCATGCAGGGTCCGCTCGGCGCGCCCCAGATCGACTTCGCCGCGCATGCGCGTGCGCTCGGCGCGCAGGCCGAGCACGTCGCGAATATCGCCGAACTCGAAGCGGCGATGCAACGCGCGCGCAGCGCGAATCGCACCTACGTGATCAGTATCGACACCGATCCGGCGCGCACCACCAGCGAAGGCGGCTGGTGGTGGCAGGTCGCCGTGCCCGAAGTGTCGACGCGCGCCGCCGTGCGCGACGCGCGCGCCCAGTACGAGGCACGGCTCTCGGCGCGCGCCGACCCGTCCAGCGCGACGGCTCGCGCCACGCAACCCGACAACGAATGAGGACGCCCGCATGACTGCTTTCGACGTACGTATCGGCATCAACCCGCTCTCGTGGATGAACGACGATCTGCCCTCGCTCGGCGGCGAGACGCCGCTGGAAGTCGCGTTGACCGAAGGCCGCCAGATCGGCTATCAGGGCTTCGAACTCGGCAACAAGTTTCCGCGCGAACCGCAGGCGCTGAAAACGCTGCTCGCGCAATACGATCTCGCGCTGGTGTCCGGCTGGTATTCCGGGCGCCTCGCACGGCGCAGCGTGGAGGAAGAAATCGCTTCGGTCGGCCCGCATCTGGAATTGCTCGCGCAAAACGGCGCCACCGCGATGGTGTACGGCGAAGTGGCCGACTCGATCCAGGGCGCGCCGCAGCCGCTGTATCAACGGCCGCGTTTTTTCAGCGACGCGCAATGGGCCGCGTACGCGGCACGCGTCGATGAATTCGCGCGTTATACGCTAAGCCGTGGCGTGCGGCTGGCCTACCATCACCACATGGGCGCGTATGTCGAAACGCCCGCCGATGTCGATCAGTTGATGTCGCGCACCAGCGACGCGGTCGGTCTGCTGTTCGACGCCGGGCACATCACGTTCGCGGGCGGCGATCCGCTGGCGGTGCTCGACAAACATATCGGCCGCGTGTGCCATGTGCATTGCAAGGACGTGCGCCCCGCCGTGATGAAGCTCGCGCGCAATCGCAACTGGAGTTTTCTCGATGCGGTGATCGCGGGCGCATTCACGGTGCCGGGCGACGGCGCGGTGAATTTTCCGGCCATCATCGCGCGATTGAAGCGGCACGGTTATCGCGGCTGGCTGGTGGTCGAGGCGGAGCAGGACCCGGTGGTCGCGCCGTCGTTCGAATACGCACAGAAGGGTTACCGGACGTTGCGCGCGCTGGTCGATGCGCCGCTCGACGACGTCACGCAGGAGGCAGCATGAGTCTATTGGTCAAGGCACAGCGCGACGGCCAGACGATCGCGCGGGTCACGCCGGCATCGGCGTGCTGGCGGTACGTGGGTTTTGCCGCGTACCGGCTGGGCGCGAACGAAGTCGTGCATGTGTTCGAAGCGGCGCGCGAGGTGTGCATCGTCGTGCTGACCGGCGCGGTGGATATCGAAACCGCGGACACCACCTGGCACGCGCTCGGCTCGCGCGACAGCGTGTTCGAAGACGCCGCGCCGCACGCGGTGTATCTGCCGCCGGGCGTGCGGATCACCGTGCGCGCGAATCGCGATGCGGAGATCGGTGTAGCCAGCGCGCCCGCCAAAGGCGAGTTCCCGGCGCGGCTGATCGAACCCGCTTCGATGAAACGGTCGACGCGCGGCAAGGGACTGAATACGCGTTACGTCTGCGATATTCTTCCGCAGACCGAGCCGGCCGAGTCGTTGCTCGTGGTCGAAGTCCGAACGCCGGGCGGTCATGCGTCGAGCTATCCGCCGCATAAGCACGACACCGACAACGTGCCGCACGAGAGTTCGCTCGAAGAGACGTACTACCATCGGTTGAATCCGCCGCAGGGTTTCGCGTTTCAGCGCGTTTATACGGACATGCGCGATATCGACGAATCGATGGCCGTCGAGGATCACGACGTGGTGATGGTGCCGCGCGGCTATCACCCGGTGGTCGTGCCGTATGGCTACGACTCGTACTACCTGAACGTGATGGCCGGCGGGCAGCGGGTCTGGCATTTCCGCAACGATCCGGCGCACGAGTGGATCATCAATAAAGACGCCTGACGTTCGGGCCCGGATCTCGCCGCCGTATTTACCGCCTCGTTTTCCGCGTTAGTTTGCACCTTACTTTCGCGCGGCGAGATCCACGTCCAGCGCGCCGTCCTCGCCCATTCTCACCGTGCCCTTCGACACGTCGCGGCGATAGCCGTACAGGTCGAACTTCATCACGCCGGGGTTCGAGCTGTCCTTGATGAAGGTGCGCGTATTGGTGACCAGCGAGTTGAACATCTTCACGTCGCCGGATTCGATCCACACGAAGCTCCTGCCCGCGCCTGCGGGCGGGCGCGCCACCGCGGCCCCGCCGTCGCGCTTGAACTTCAGCACCAGTCCTTCGTCGGTCACCGTCGCGCTGGCGAGACGCCCTTGCAGCACCGGCGGCGGAAACACCGTGTATTGATCGAACACCAGCTGGTTACCCTTCAGCGCGACGCCCTTGCGCGTGAACGGCGTGAGCGACGCGAGCGGAATGTCCAGCGCGCGCAGCAGGCCCGCTTGCGGCACCCCGAGCACGCTCACCGAGGTCGGTTCATACACCAGATGCCGCTCATCCTTCGCGACGATCGTGCCGCTCATCGTGGTCGGCAGCCAGACGCCGGGGAAGTGATTCCACAGCTTGATGCCGCCCGTGACCTGCAGCTTGCCGTCCACCGGTTTCAGTTGCAGGTCGTTCAGCGAACGCGGCTGATAGTCGAGCAGATAGTCGTTGAACAGCGCCGCCATCGCGGGCCACGGTTCCACCACCTCGCCGCCGATGATGCGGATGTCGTATTGATCCGGATCGTCCAGATCGACCGGCTGGCCGGGATGCTTCGGCACCATCTGCGCGTCCAACGTGCGCACGTGGAAACCGATCCGTCCGGCAACGTAGAAGTCGACGTTCTCGACATGGATCAGCGGTGCGGCGCCGGGCGAGCGGCGCTCGTCGCCGAAAGCCGAGCCGGGCGTGGACAGACGCTCGCCGTTGAATGCCGCGCGCGTGCTGACGGGCATCGCGTGCGGCGCCGCGTTCGATGCGCTTCGCAGTGCCGGCGGGATGTGTTGCCAGACGAGCCGTGCCTGCGCGAGCGAGGCCTGCTGCGCGCGGATGAAGCTGTCGTTGAAACGGGCGCTCGCGCTGCCGGTTTGCGAGGGTGTGTCTTTCGTGTCGCCGGAAGCGGTGCCCGCTGCGTTCGCCGCATTGGCCGCATTCGTTGCGTTGCCGTTCGTCAGCGTTGCATACGAAGGGAGATGCGCATCCAGCGCACCGCTTTCGTCGAACGTGAGGTAACCCGATGCCATCTGGTCGCGGTAGTGATACAGGTCCAGCACGAACGGCGCATTCGCGTCGAGCGGCGTGATCGCCATGTCGATGTTCATCGGCATCGAGCGCATGAACTTCACGTCGCCGCCCTGCACCAGCATGCCGCGCGCGGGCATCGTCGCGGGCCAGTCGATGCGCGGCACCGTGCGGTCGTCGAGCGTGAAGCGCACGCCCGCCGCGCTCGTGTCGATCCGCGAGATCGTCATGCGCAGCGCGGGCGGCGGCGTCAGCTTCGCGACCTGCATCACGACGTCGTCGCCGTCGAGGCGCGCGATCGGCGTGTCCACCTTCAGCAGGTCGGCCATTTTCACGTGCGCGGCCTGCATCAGCTTGTCGGCGCCGACGCCGGCCACTTCGACGTGATCGGCGTGGAAGACGAGTTCGCTGGCGTTGCGCATCGACAGCGAACCGCTCAGCACGATCGGCACCCAGGTCTCGCGATGCATTTCGCCGGTAATGCGCAAGCTGCCGCCGTCCTGCGGCACCACCTTCATATTGCGCAGCGGCGAACCCTGATACTGGAACAGATAGCGATCGAAGATCGCCGTGAGCTTCGCGCTGTCGAGCGTCACGTCGCCGCGATGCACGTTGATCGTCACGCTGGTCGGATCGTCGAAAACGATCGGCTGGCCGGCGTGCGCCGGGCTCAGTGTCGCGGCCATGTCGTGGATCATGAAACCGATGTCGCCGGTCACGCGGAAATCGACGTCGCGCGCGAACATCAACGAACCGTCGATGCCGGAGTCGCGCAAGGTCAGCGGACGGACGCGTTTTTCCGTCATGCCGCTCGACGAAGGGATGCGTGCGGCGACGCTTTGTTCGGCGGCGAGTTGTTTTGCCTTGGCGAGTTCGAGCGAGGGGCGCGCCGCTGCGGAAGTCGCACTGTCGGGTGATGACGCGGCGAGTTGTGGCGAGGTGGCCGAAGGCGTCGACGAAGCCGTTGTCGTTGCGGAGGCAACGTTGCTCGAACTCGCGTCGGCGCATGCGGACATTAACAGCGCGGCCGTTAAAAACGCCGCGCTGGTGGCGACGGGCGCGCCACGCCAGAAGCGCGCCTGCCAGTGCGCATGCGACGAGCCGTTGCAACCTGTGCCCATCGAGATGCCGCTCCCGTTCGCGGCGGCTTCATCCACCCTGCGTTGCTGTCTCACGATGTCTCCTCCTGTCGCCGGGACGCGCGTGTCGGGCGTCGGCCATGTCATGGTTCGCTGCACAGACGCGGGCTTTAAACGACTCACCCGCGACGCGCGCCTTCTGACCTGATTGTCTTGATTTGTCAGCGCGCTGCCGACAAGATTTCTGGAGGACGCTCACCAAACGATCAAGCGTTTGAATCGGACTCGCCCAGGGTTGGAAAGCGGCTTGCGACGGGCTCATGCGGCAGATTGACGATCGCAATTCAAACGGCATTGCCGGATGAAATTTCGACCGGTTGTGCGATGGAACGCGCAGGCGACGCGCAAAACGTTTGCCGCATTGCAATAAAGACATGGCAATCCACGGGCATGGGACATGCCAGACAGTTGCCTTGAGAACGACGGTTTAGTCCACTATCCAGGTTTCGAACGCCCTGAAGGTTTTGCTCGACGGGTCGCGACGCTGGGTTCATCGCCCGTCTTCACCGTCGTATTTCCGGCGGCGATTTTTTAGTTGGTATGCCGAATCATCGCTGATTAGAATCAGCCCGCATTTTCGTTCCCTCTCCGCTCATTTCTCTTCGCATTCGCGGATGAAACTTCGCGCCGACACGGCTTGACCGCACGCATGTCGATCATCGTCGGCGTCAACGCGTGTCTCGCTCCGTCACGTTCCTGAAGGTGCCTCATCTTCGAGAACACATTCCGTTCGACGGCAACCCGAAGTTCCTTCCTTCTGAAAGGATGCGCCATGAACTACAGCAAGCGCCGTTTGTTCACTTCACCGCAGCACCTCTGGCCGTTCGTTTTCGCCTGGCTATTTCTGACGATGCTGACACCCGCGCACGCTGCGGACGCTGCGTCGTCCGCACGCCAGCTCACGACCGTGGCGACCTTGAGCGAGGCCGCGCGCCCCGCGAACGTGCCGTCGGATTACGTGGTCACGCCGAATGGATTCTTCTCGCCCGACTGCGTGCAGGTCATCCACGCGCACGAAAACTTGCGCGCGGACGGCAGCATTCGCCAGAGCGATGGAACAGTTCGAGCGCCGGCGAAATGCGGCCGCGCGCACTACGACCGGCAAGGACACAGCATCGCGCCGACCGCGGCCGGTCACGCCGCGCCGGTGTCCACCGCCAACGCGGTCGAGCCGGATTATCACGGCTGGATCGAGAGCGTGAATTACCAGAACGGCAGCAACGTCGGCCGCTTGCGCGCGAGCTGGAAAGTCCCGTCGACGCCCAACGACGCGGGAAATCAAACCGTTTTCTTCTTCCCGGGCCTCGAGCAGACGCCGACCGTGCAGTCGATCCTGCAACCGGTGCTCGGCTGGAACGGCTTCAACGATCACACGTGGACCATCGCGAGCTGGAATTGCTGCACGGCCGGCACCACCACGCACACCGATCCGGTCAACGTGTCGCCGGGTGACGAAATCGTCGGCGACATGTATTCGCTGTGCGGCGTGGGCGTCTACGATTGCGGGTCCTGGTCCATCGTCACGCAGGACACGACCAATGGTCAAAGCGTCACGTTGAACACCGCACCTCAGGGCGAGTTGCAATGGGTCTTCGGCGGTGTGCTCGAAGTCTACGGTTTCAGTAGTTGCAATCAGCTTCCACCTGAGGCATCGACGCAGTTTTACGGCGTCAGCGTGTGGGATACCAACGGCAACGTGTTGTCGCCGTCGTGGCAAGGCGGCTTCGCGAGTTCGTCGCTCTCGCCGCAATGCAATTACAACCTGGCCGTCGGCCCCGGCTCGGTCTATCTGTATTACTGAGGCGCAAGCCGGTTCGCCGGCTTTTCCTCGGCGCGCAACGTCAATACGCGCACACCGTTTTGCGTCACGGCGACGGTGTGCTCGAATTGCGCGGACAGTTGGCCGTCACGCGTGACGACGGTCCAGCCGTCCTCTTCGGTACGCACCGCGTGGCGCCCCTGGTTGAGCATCGGTTCGATGGTGAAGACCATGCCTTCGCGCAGCGTCAGGCCCGTGCGCGGTTTGCCCCAATGCAGCACTTGCGGATCTTCGTGCATTTCGCGACCGATGCCGTGGCCGCAATATTCCCTGACGACCGTATAGCCGTTACGGCGCGCGTGCCGCTCGATCGCGTGGCCGATGTCGCCGAGTTGCGCACCGGGACGCACGGCCTTGATGCCTTGCCACATCGCTTCGTAGGTGACCTGCACGAGACGCTTTGCCAGCGGCGCGACGTCGCCGACCAGATAGGTTTTGCTGGAGTCGGCGATGAAGCCGTTCTTCTCGAGCGTGATGTCGAAGTTGACGATATCGCCGCTCTGCAAGGTCTCTTCCCCGGACGGCACGCCGTGGCACACCACGTTGTTGCGCGACGCGTTGAGCGCGTACGCGTAGCCGTACTGCCCCTTGCTTGCGGGGCGAGCGCCGAGATCGTTGACGATGAAGCTGTCGACCAGATCGTTGACCTGCATGGTGGACATGCCGATCAGGCTCAGGCCGTTCAGGTAGCCGAATACGTCGGCGAGCAGCTTGCCGGACTCGGCGAGCAAGGCGATCTCTTCGGGGCGTTTGGTCATGTCGATGCGGCGGAAACGGCCTGCTCTTCGACGCCCGCTGCTCGCAATTCACGTGCGACGACTTCGTTGAAAGTCAGGGTGGGGTTCAGTTCGCAGAGGATGCCGATCTTGATCCAGAAGGCGGCTTGCGCGTTGATGGAGCGGCAGGAGACGGTGCTCGCCTTGCGGATCTGGTCGTGCAGATCGTCGTCGATGTTTACGATGCCCATGGGGTTGGTGCCAGAGTTTATATATGGAATGTATACGAATCATATATTACCGATCGAGAAGAATGCAACCTGGGAGATGGGCCGCTAGCGCCCCTCCCCGATCTCACGCGACGTCCACCACGATCTTTCCACGTGCGGTAGCGTTCGTGATGGCGTCGTAGGCAAGCTCCGCGGAGCGTAGATCGAACCGGCGGGGATCGAGATGCGGTGTCAGCTTGCCGGCTTCGACCAACCTCGTCGCCTCGCGCAGCATCGCCCCATGGTGCGCGCGATACTGCCCCGTCAGGAGCGGATAGAGGGTGAAGACCCCTGAGTACGTGGCTTCCCGGAAAGACAGCGGCGCCAGCGCATGCGTACCCCAGCCCAACGCGCTGACGACATGGCCAAAGTGCTTGACCGCGGCGAACGAAGCATCGAGCGATGGGCCGCCGACCGTATCGACAACGAGATCGAAACCGGTGCCGTGCGTCGCCGATGCGACATATTGCTCGACAGACTGCGACCGGTAGTCGATGGGCGTGGCGCCGAGGCGCGCAACGAGATCGTGGTCGCGTGAACTCGCCGTTGCAAAAACCTGACCACCCAATGCGCGCGCCAATTGCACGGAGACATGGCCGACGCCACCTGCTCCGCCTTGCACCAGCACCGTTTGCCCCGCCTGTAGATGCGCCCGGTCGACAATGCCGGAATAGGCGGTGACGAACGCGAGGGGCAGCGCCGCAGCTTCGCGCATCGACAGGTTGGCCGGCTTGATCGCCAGCAGGTCGGCATCGACCGCCGCGTACTGGGCCAGCGAGCCCTGAATGCCGCCGACACCGCCCGTCATTCCGTAGACCTCGTCGCCGACCTTGAAAGCGGTGACGCCGGGTCCGACGGCATCGACCACGCCGGCCATATCGATGCCGAGCACCAGCGGAAGCGGATGCTTCGCGTGCGCTGCGCTGCCCGCGCGGATCTTGGTGTCGAGCGGATTGAGACCGCTGGCGGCAATGCGCACGCGCACCTGGCCGTGAGCCGGTTCGGGCATCGAGACTTCGGTCAATTCGAGCGGGCCGTTGTAGCGGTTGAGGACGAGCGCTTGCATGGTCATGGTGGGTTCCGGTCGGGTTGCTGTCGGGTTGCTGTCGGTTGCGTTTCCGTCGTGTGAACGGGGTGGATGTGTTCATCATGGTTTATGCTGTAACGCATGTAAATCTACGTTTTCGCACAATGGCCATGCAAAAATGAATGATGCCAAGCTGGATTGGAGCGATGTCAGAATCTTTCTAGCGATTGCCCGCTGCGGCACGCTTGGCGCAGCGGCGAAGCGCGTGGGCCAGACCCAGCCCACCATGGGGCGCAGATTGCGTGCTCTCGAAACAACGCTGGGCCACACGCTGTTCCAGCGCACGAGCGACGGCTTTGTCTTGACGGATGAGGGCACGGCGGTCCTCGCCTACGCCGAGCGCATGGAAGAGGAAGCGCTGGGCTTCACGCGCGCGCTCGTCGGCGAGGAGACACAGTTGACGGGTCTGCTGCGCGTGTCCTCCTCCGACTGGTTCGGCATGCACATACTCACGCCGGTGTTCGCACGCTTTCTCGCGAGGCACCCGGGCATCTCGCTCGAACTCGTCACGGATTCGCGCCTCTACAACCTCGCACGGCGCGAGGCGGATCTGCTATTTCGCATCACGCCGTTCGACGAACCCGACGTCATTCAGCGCAGGCTGATGCACATCGACTATGCGTTGTACGGGCACGCCGATCTCGTTCCTCCGTCACGCGGCGAAGGTGATGGGTACACGCTGATCAGCATGGATAGCGCGTTCGGTTCGCTGCCCGACGTCGCGTGGGCCAAGCGCATGCTGCCTCGGGCCAGGATCGGGTTCGGCAGCAATAATCGCGGTGTACAGGCGCGCATGTGTGCGGAAGGAGCGGGCTTCGCCGTGCTGCCTTGTCCGCTTGGCGATGCGACGCCGGGGATCCGGCGGATCGATCTGGGTGAAACGCCGCCGGGTCGCGATGTCTGGCTGGGTTATCACCGTGATTTACGTCGTGTTGCGCGGTTGCGTGCGCTTCTGGATGCGACGATTGATGCGCTGGCGAATGTTTGAGTTGGGGGATTGTTGGCTTTACGCGACTGGCTGGTGTTGCGTGCAGTGGTTCGCAGTTGTGGAGACGCGGGCGGTTGGGACAATTGCGTGGGATGGTTTCGGGCCGAGCGCATACGGATATGGTTATTCGAAACCATTGGCCAGCTCGTCTGTGCGAAAAGCATAAGTCAGTAGTCAGCCACAATCGGCCGCTCGACTTCAGTATCTGAATTGGTGACAATCGGTTCGCAAATACATCCACACTAATATCTGATGGAACTTACAGCCGAGCAAGCAAAGGAAGTTGCCCAACGTGCCATCACCAAGGCAGGTTGGGAAGGCTGCGACGCGGTTGTTGTCGACGAATACACACAAGAGTTCGATGTCGGCTGGGTCTTCTACTATCAGTCAGCGCGTTTTCTAGAAACGGGAGAACATGGTTTCTCGCTGGTCGGAAACGCTCCCATCTTCGTGAGTCGCGTGGGGGAGTATTCCACCTTCATCAGCTACCTTAGACCCGTTGTCGAATCCATCGAAGCCTTCCGCGTCTGCGGAAATGCAAACGCGTAGTCAACGACGGCACATGCGGCGCAAATTCTTGAGTGACCGTTTTGGGAGGCGAGTGAACGGCTGCTCCGGGTCGACCAGAACCCGCCGCATCGGGTGGCGGTCGGCCAGGAACGGTCCATCGCGACACCAGCCGAATTTCGCTACGATGAAGGGTGCATAGCAGTCAGGATCTGCTCAACGACCGAAGCAGTTGCCTCAACGTATTTCTGGAGATCGCGTGCGTAAATAGTTACCGTCGCGCCTACCGGCCAGCGACCATCAGTCTCTTTTTCAAACCGGGCGTCTACGGTGCCTCCTCTGTGAGCGAGCAGATTGCGCAACTTCCCGAGTGTGAACAGCTCGGAGTTGTTTAATGCCGCCGTGAGTCCTATCGGCCGTCCTAGTAGTGGCAACAGGACAGCCTTTATTGAAACGAGATCACTTAAATCATTCTCTGACAACACCATATCTCCAGCGCGGCCTGACAGATCCAGGCCGATGTCCATCAGCTCACTAAGGGTCCATTTGGCGCGGCCGATGCGTTTTTTTGCGTCTTCGTCTGCCAGCAGTAAATTCAATGCATCCGGTCGGCGATTTAGATAAGCCCGAATGAAATCTGAAACGAATGTTTCGAGCGCCGCCCAGACACTAATGACCGACTGAAGCAGTAAGTCCTGTGCGCCGCGAAGCAAAGCTCCTTTATCTAGGCCGGCCGAGCGATGCAGTTTCTCTACAGCACCGCGGTGAGCAGCGTCTCGCCCTTCGTCGGAGCCAAGGAGTTCAACGAATTTCGCATGCGCGATCGTGTTTCTTAGCGGGGGTACCGCACTATTCAAATCGTCCTTCAGAGGATCTAGCTGATCTAACGCCAGAATGGTTGCCTGCTGATGAAACGCTTGTTGATGCACGTCAAGAACACCCAACCAAGCCATACGGTACGGCAGCAAAGCCGCCTTATTTATTCGAGTTAAAGTTGCTCCGAATGTAGTAGCAAGTTGCGCCATCGCTTCTGGCAAGTCGGTCGCCTGTTCCGATATTCTTCCTAGCCACTCGGAAATGGACAGCGATGCTGGCAAAACGAAATACTCTACGTTTTCAGTAGTCGCGCCACCCTCCATCGTTGACGGCTTATCGAAATTTTCATTCATGGAAAAGTACCGATGTATCATCGCGGACGAGTATCTTAACTCGTCATTGAGTCGCTACTCGCTCGTCACGCATACATCGCGAATGTTTGGTCCCGAGCGAGCCGACCTACCGCAACGGGTCGAATTCGATCACTCGCCGTCTTCAACCTGGACGGCTTCCCATGTTCGCCTGGCTTCCTCGGCTACGGCGTTCACGTCCCGTTCGCTTAGGTCAGTGAACTGATGCAACTCGCTTCCGGCCCGAACCAATAGATCAACGGCGATCATCAGCAGCATCCCGAGCACCGGTTCGTCGATGAGACGGCAATACTCAAGCTCAGTCAGTCGTTCCCGTCCCGCATGTCGAGTAATAAGCGAGGTGAGGTTTGGGTGAACGAACGCGCAGAGGATGCGGTAATGCAGATACATTCCTGCGAGGTCCACGTTCTTTAGCTTTGTCTCAAGCAAAATCCTCTCTTTTCCGGCTTTGGACAGTTCGTCTCGCACGGGGTCGTCACGCTCTTTCCATTCCTTGACAGTCGCGGCGATCTCTTCCGGCACGTTTTCGAGCCTTAAGATGTCAGAGAACATTGCAACGTTACTTCGCGCGTTCTCGTAGCGCAATTGGTCGAGATATTCGGCTTTGGCCGACAGGTTCGTCAGGTCCGCCACGCCTTCGAGCATCGAGCGAATTGGCCCCGCCGCATGGGTCGCGTGCCCACCATCGATAAGGCATAGCGCCGCGCGGAACTGTTCGAAGATTGTCAGTATGAGGCATGCACCGATGCGTGCCTCGCCTGAGTCTGCGACACTTGCACGAGCTATCAGAGCTTCGAACCCTTCGAGTGTCGTGGTCGCGGCGGCGCGCGCCGGTCCAGCCTTTGTCATGTCCGTTTCCTCGGTTTTGAGGTGATGTTCGGCCGAGCGGCGCGACCGCACCGCGAACCGCATTGATGTCGAGTCGAACGCCGTGCGATCCTTGAGCATAGCGCGGCTGTTATCGGCGGCGGATTCAACCGGTCGATGCAACGATTTACAACATACTGGCCGCGTTCACGTCATTGTTGGTAACTGGCAATAAAAAGTTCATTTGGTACGGGCATTGTAGATTTTTCCCTGAAGGGGTGACTATGAAATGTTGGATATGTGGGGATGAGGCGGGAACGGGGGAGCATCTCGTCAAGGCATCCGACCTCAGAAATTACTTCGGGCCGGTCTCGCAAAAGACTCCACTGTTCTTTCATACGTCGCGACGCCGAAACGTTAGATTGGGCAGTGTGAAAGCAGACATGCTGAAATCGAAGGCACTCATCTGCAATCGTTGCAACAGCAGCCTTACTCAACCCTACGATAGGGCATGGGATCGGTTTTCGGACTACCTTCGGCGGCACTTCCTGCCGTTGCCGAACTTAGGCTACGTTGATTTGGGGCGAATCTTTCCGCATCACACTAGGTGCGCCGCGATCTATCTACAGTTGTATTTCGTAAAACTATTTGGTTGCAGAATCATTGAAGAAGACATTCCAATCGACATACGACCTTTCGCCAACGCCTTGCTAAACGCCAAAACGCTTGAGAGTGTGACCCTTGGGTTCGCCTTGTTGAGGGACGACACGGGTAAGAGAAGTGCCGGGGTGACGCACATCGAAGGCATAAACGTGCGTGGGTCTACGGTTTGCGCGACGTGGCTCTACTCCGTTGGCGAACTCAGCGTGTTTGTTGAGTATTCTACGTTGCCCAAGAAATCTAAATCCGTTCGATGGTGGAGGCCGACGCGCCACGGCCGAATAGTGCCGCTAACAAACACTACGCGCTGGCGGATGTAGGCGAGTCGAAGATACTTGGCGAGCGTGAGTGGATAGAAAATAGCTCTATAGTGCGGCACAACACCATCGCAAGCCCGCCGCGATGCCTCACAGAATTCGCCGTCGATAAGACGCAGAGACCGGTTTCAGCCCTGCTTCGCCAGTGAACGACCGCTCTGGAGAATCGCGACCGTCCCTTGTGGGTCGAGTCCGGCCGTTTGCTGGCGAAATCGTGAAGACCGCAAAAAGTTGACTTCCGATCAGCACAGTCAGCAACCACTGCTGTCCCGACGGCACCAGCCAACCAACAACAACCGCCCCCTCACATTGATTATTCAAATCAAGATTGACACCCCACCCCCACCTCCACAAAATCGCGTCCATCAGCTTTGACAAAAAAAGCAAAGGAACGCGAAATGTCCCATCCGATACCCTGCATCATCGCCACCGACGCCGCGCCCCGCACCAAGCCATCCAATTACCCCGAACCCTTCGCATCGCGCATGCAGGGACGCGAAAAGAAACCGCTCGGCGACTTATTCGGCCTGAAGCAATTCGGCGTAAACCTGACGACGCTAAAACCCGGCGCCGTGTCCGCGCTGCATCATCGGCATTCGGCGCAGGACGAGTGGATATATGTGCTAAGCGGCGAGGTAACCTTGCATATCGGCACCGACAGCTATCCCATGCAAGCCGGCATGTGCGCAGGATTTCGCGCAAGCGGCGAGCCGCATCACCTGCATAACGATTCATCGGCGGACGCGACGATCATTGAAGTGGGCAGCCGAATCGAAGGCGACGAAGTGAGCTACGCCACCGACGATCTCGTCGCCGTCATGAGCCCCGCCGGGCAATGGCAGTTCGAACATAAAGACGGCCGACCTTACTAACCTTCACCGCGCGCCAGCCGGAACAAAAAAACCTTCAACATCTCACCCCGCCCCCAACCATTCCCGCATCACATCGTCGCGCGTCAAGAACGTATTCAGCGCATCGTCGAACACGATCTCGCCGTGCCCCATCACCGCGACGCGGCTCGCGAGTTCCCGCGCGATCACGAGCCGTTGCTCGATCAGCAGCATCGCGACGCCGCGTTCGCGCAGCATCCGCAGACACGTCACGACCTGATCGATCACGATGCTCGCCAGTCCCTCGCCGGGTTCATCGATGATCAACAGATCCGGATCGCCCAGCAGCGCGCGCGCCAGCGTCAGCATCTGCTGCTCGCCACCCGACAGCGCGCCCGCACGCGTACGTCTTCTTTCGCGCAGGACCGGAAAAAGCGCGTACGCATCGTCGAAAGTAAAACGCGGAGAACGGCCGCGTGCGTGTGCGTCAGGCGCCACGCCGAGTTGCAGATTCTCATGCACGCTCAGCGTCGGAAAAACGTCGCGATGTTCGGGCACATAGCCCAGCCCCAATCGCGCGATCTCGAACGTGCGCAAACCGGCAAGCGGCCGTCCCGCGAACCGCAGCGCCCCTTCGCTGCGCACGAGCCCCATCAGCGCACGCGCAAGCGTCGAACGCCCCGAGCCGTTTCGGCCGACCAGCGCGAGCACGTCGCCCGCATCGATACGCAAGGTCACGCCATGCAGCACTTGACTCGCGCCATACCACGCGTCGAGGTCACGAATGTCGAGCAACGTCGTCATGCGCCGAAGCCCTCGCCGCGACCGTCACCACTGCGGCTACCGGCGCCCTTACCAAGACCCGCAAGGCCCGCAACACCCGCACCACCCCCGCCACTCTCCCCCAGATACGCCGCCCGCACCGCCGCATCCGCGCGAATCGCCGCCGGCGTGCCGCTTGCGATCACGCGCCCTTGCACCAGCACCGAGATCCGGTCCGCAATCGCGAACACCGCATCCATGTCGTGCTCGACCATCAACAGCGTGCGACCGGCGGTCGTCTCGCGGATCAGTTCGATCGCACGCGCCGCCTCCGCGCGATTCATCCCCGCGGTCGGTTCGTCGAGCAGCAGCGTGTGCGCGCCGCCCGCGAGCGCAATGCCGAGATCGAGCGCGCGTTGCCCCGCATAGCTCAGCGTGCCCGCCTGCACATGCCGGTACGCGCCCAGGCCGACGGCATCGAGCACCTGTTCGGTGCGCGCATCGACAGTCCGCGAGCCGGTGAAGCGCATCCACCAGCGCGTGCGATCGCGCTCGGCAAGCTGCGCCGCGCAGCGCAGGTTGTCGAACACGCTGAGCCGCGCGAACACGCTCGTCGTTTGAAAACTGCGTGCGAGGCCGCGACGCGCAATCGCGGCCGGCGGCAAGCGCGTGATCTCCGCGCCGAACAGATCGATGCGCCCGGCGTTCGGCCGCGCGCCGCCGGCGATCAGGTTGAACAGCGTCGACTTGCCCGCGCCGTTCGGCCCGATCAGCGCGTGACGCTCGCCGGGTTGAACCGCGAGATCGACGCCGCGCAAAATCTGCGTGGCGCCGAAGCGTTTCGTGACGCCGTAAAGCGCGAGTGCGGGGATCATCGCGCGGCTCCCGTCATGCGCGACTGCCCGGGTTGCGGCGTTGCCAGCCCGGCCCACGCGCGGCGCGCAACGCGCATCGTCACGGCGCCCGCCAAGGCCAACACGAGCAGCGCACCGCCGAGCCTGCCGTAAAGCGACGATGCATCGTCCAGCGACACGCCGGCGAAACTCAGCCCCGCCCCATCATCCGAGCCGAACTGCACGGCGTACGCCCACTGCACCGCCAGCACGATGGCCGCCGTCCACAGCAACGCGGCGGCCGTGCTCCACAGATAGGCCGCCGCACACCGCCGCCAGCCGCGCGTGGCGATTCGCGCAACCTGCCGCTCGACGAAGCCCGCCAAACCATCGGGCGACATCACGACGACCATCACGAAAAACAGTCCGAGATAAAAGAGCCACGCCCGCGTCACGCTCGCCACCACGACGCTGAAAAATGTCAGCACGACCGCGCCCACCACCGGCCCGAAAAACGACGCCGTGCCGCCGATCACCGTGGCGATCAGCACCGATCCCGACCGCAGCATGCCGACGCTCTCCGTCGATACGAGTTCGACGTTGATCAAGCCTAGCGTCCCCGCGATACCCGCGAAAAACGCCGACACCACCACCACGCCATAGCGCACGCGACGCGGATAGCACCCGAGCGCCGCCGCGCGCACCGGGTTGTCGCGCACGGCATTCGCGAGCCGTATGAACGGCGTGCGCGACAACGCGTACATCGCGACGCATGCGAGTCCGCACCACAGCGCGATCAGTGCGTACGCCTCGCCCGCGGGGCCGAAACTCCAGTTGCCAATCAACGGTCCGCTGGTGCGATCGATCGACACGCCCGCTTCACCGCCGAACCAGTCGGGCAGCGTCCACGCGGCGGCCGTCACGAGTTCGCCGAGGCCAAGCGTGATCATCGCGAACGCGGTCCCCGCGCGGCGCGTCGACACGGCGCCGAACACCACCCCGCACAACGCGCCGCCGATGCCGCCGATCAACGGCAACACCGCCAGCGGCACGCCGCCGAGATGGTTGAACACGTGCGCGGCGATCAGCGCACCGAGCCCGGAATACGCGGCATGACCGAACGACAGCAGGCCCGTTTCGCCGAGCAGCAGGTTGTAGGAGAGCGCGAACACGATCATCGTCGCGGTCTGCGCGAGGTAGGTGAGCAGCCAGCTTTGCGGCCACACGAACGGCGGCACGGTCAGGAACAGCATGAGCGCAAGCCATGGCGCGAATGTGTGCAGCGGGCCATGAGTGCGCGGCGCGGCAAACGCGTCAGGCTTCACGGACGCGGTTGAGTCCGCGGACCTCGCCGGCTCGTCGGAGACGCGCGCCGCCTGAGCCGCCTGAGCCGCCTGTGCCGCCTGAGCCGCCTCTCGCCGCTTACGCATGATCGTCACGTCGTCCCGAAAGCCCGCGCGGGCGCAACGCCAGCATCGCGACCAGCAGCAGATACGGAATCAGCGGCGCGAGTTGCGCGAGCGTCAGCGCATCCCAGCGAGCGGGCAAGGACGCGCCGAACACGGAGGCCGCGTCGCCGAGCGACACGTCGCTCGCGACGGCCAGCGTCTGCACGCAGCCGATCAGCAGCGACGCCGCCAGCGCGCCGCCCAGCGATCCCAACCCGCCAATGACGACCACCACGAACACGATCGAGCCGAGCGAATCCGCCATCGCCGGTTCGATCACGAAGAGCGGCGCGCCGATCACGCCGGCGAGCGCGGCGAGCGCCGTGCCGGCCGCGAACACGCCGGTGAACACGCGCGGCACGTTGTGACCGAGCGCTTCGACGGCGCTGGCATGCGTGAGCGCGGCGCGCACGATCAAGCCCGCTTTCGACACGCGCAGCACCGCGTACAGCACGCCGAGCATCGCCAGCGACACCACCATCATGAACGCCCGGTAACGCGCGAACGACGCACCGTAGACGGTGAACAGCGGTCCGTCGAGCACATTCGGTATCGCCAGGGAAAGCGGGTTCAGCCCCCAGCCTAGCTTGACCAGTTCGCCGAGCAGAGAGGCCGCGCCGAACGTCAGCAGCAACTCGGCGAGATGACCGTGGCCGCGCACGCGTCGCAGCAGCCAGCGCTCCAGCGCCGCCCCCAGCAGACCGACGACGAGCGGCGCGATCACCAGCGCACTCCAGAACCCGGCATGCGCGGCCACCGACAAACCGACGTAAGCGCCGAGCATGTAAAAGCTCGCATGCGCGAAATTCAGCACGCCGAGCATGCTGAAAATCAGCGTCAGCCCGGCCGACAGCATGAACAGCAGCAAGCCGTAACTCACGCCGTTCAGCAGATTGATGACGAGCGACTGCACGCGCCTAGTCCGCCTGCGCCGCAACGGTGATCGCGTCGAGCGCCGCGCGCAGATCGGCGGGCAGATTCACCGGACGTCGCGTGACGCGATCCACGTAGACATGCACGAAGTGACCTTGCGCGGCGGGCGCTGCTTCGCCCTCCTTGAAGAGTCCGACTTCGTAGCGCACGCTCGATGTTCCGAGCCGCACCACCCGCAAGCCCGCCTCGACGCGCTCCGGAAACACCAGCGGCGCGAAGTAGTTGCAGTGCGTTTCGACCACGAGCCCGATCGTCGCGCCATGCTCGAAATCGAGCACGCCGGCGCGGATCAGATACTCGTTCACGACGGTGTCGAAGTAGCTGTAGTAGATGACGTTGTTCACGTGGCCGTAGACATCGTTGTCCATCCAGCGCGTGGTGATCGGCAGGAAGTGCGGATACGCGTGGCGCGCGGCCGGAGCGGGTTTGTTCATCGTTACTGCCCCGGCTTCTCGACGAATTCGAACGGCAAGCCGCGCCGCCGCATCCATTCGCCGAGCGCCTGGCCGGTGCCCGCACGCCACGGCCGCAGATTAGCCGGCTCGACCAGCCGGTATTCGAGCAGTTCCGGCGACAGCGCCACCGTCCCGTACGCCTTCACGTGATACGCGATGATCAGTTCGTTCTTGCGGATGAACTCGTACACGCCGACCAGCTCCACGGTCTCGGCATGCAGCGAAGTCTCTTCCAGCACTTCCCGCGCGATGCCCTCTTCCGGCGTTTCGCCGTTTTCGAGGAAGCCGGTGATCAGCGCGAACATGCCTTTCGGCCACGCGGCGTTGCGCGCCAGCAGAATCTTGCCTTCGTACTCGACGATGGCCGCCACCACCGGCAGCGGGTTGTTCCAGTGGACGTAGCCGCAGGTTTCATCGGGGCAGCTCTGGCGGATGCGTCCGCCTTCGTGTTCGGGGTCGGCGCGCTCGGTCAACGGCGTGGCGCAGCGCGGACAGAATCGGTAATCGGTCATGGCGTGAGGGACGTCTCTTTGTTTTGTGGCCGGATGGGTGTGTCGGATCGCCTTCGCGGCGGGCGCGGCAACTGGGCGGACGCCGCGTTCGATTCTCGCGGGAACATGATGCTTACGCTGGGAATTTCCTGCAACCGGGTTTGCGGTAACTCCGCCATTCGATGGGCGATTCGGCGAACGCGGCCGATGCGAGCGATGCGCCTGCGATGCCTGCGATGCCTGCGATGCCTGACATGCCTGACATGCCTGACATGCCTGACACGACGATGTGGGCGTGAGCTTGCTGGCTGCCACGCCGTCGAACATGTTGGAGTCGGTCTGGGAGAGGTCGCGCGGAGGGTCTGCGGATCTGGCTGTTCGACGAGTCGTCGCCGCAAGCCCGCTCGTGGCTGCTTCGTTTGGCGGTGATTAGCCTGTCGAGCGCGTCGAACGCGTCCAGCGCTTCGGGCACGTCGTGCGCGTCAGGGCGGATGCCGGCGTCATTGCTGGACGCGAAAGGTTGCATGACTGGCGACGCACCCGGCGACAGGCACGATGGGATGACCGGAAAGCGGTCATTCTAGTGCGCCGGCGGCCGTTATGTTTTTTAGCGGGACGACACCACCGTGTGGCCACGCGGCGCGAGCGCCACCGCGATCAAACCGGCCGCGCCGAGCACCAGCGAGGCCGCCGCCAGCCACAGCGCGAGCGAGAACGAACCGGTGTGCGCGGCGATCGGCGCGGC
The DNA here is from genome assembly GCF_029910215.1 of Paraburkholderia sp. D15. NCBI lineage: Bacteria > Pseudomonadati > Pseudomonadota > Betaproteobacteria > Burkholderiales > Burkholderiaceae > Paraburkholderia > Paraburkholderia sp. D15. The sequence goes on from NZ_CP110395.1 coordinate 3,183,251, forward strand.
CACCAGCGGGCCGACGATCTGGCCGATACCGTACGCGGCCGTCGCGAAACCCATCAACCCCGCCGCGTGATCGCCACGCAGACGCCGCGCTTCACGCATCGCGAACAAGGTGATCGCGGTGAACGGCAGCCCGAGCAGGATGCTGCCGAACGAGAATCCGGCCGCCGTCGGCCAGACGATGCCGAGCCCGACGCCCACCGCCTGCAACACGTAGCAGCCGGCGAGCAGCACGCGGTTGTCCCAGTGGAGCGGGAGGCGCGCGGCGAGCACGGCGCCGGCCATCAGCGCGACGCCGAACATCGGCCAGAACAGATCCGGCCACGACGAACCCGGCAACGCGTGCCGCGCAATCACCGGCAGGAAGGTCGCGGTGATGATGTAACCGAAACCGGGAATGCCGTAGAGCAGGATCAGCCAGAAAGCGTCGGCGCTGCGGGGTTGAGGGGTGATGGAGTGAGGCGTTCGGTTCGCCGCCGCCCGCGCCGCCCGCGCTGCCTGTGCCGTCTCCTCCGATTCGACCTCGTCCAGCTCGGCGGCGGAAAGACCGATCGACGCCAGTTCGATCTCGGCGAATTCGGTTTCGGTCTGGTTGCCAGTTGCCTGCGGGTTGGGCACTGGCGCGCCGGCTGCGTGGCCATCGGTCTTGCCGCCAAACGCCGACCACACCAGCAACGACAACACCGCCGCGATCAACCCGAAACCAATCCACCCCGCCGTGGCGCCATAGCCTCCCGCGGCGCTGACCAGCAGGCCGGTACCGGCGATCCCCAAACCCGGGCCCGCGTAGATCACGCCGCTCCAGCCATGCGCGTCGAGTTCGGCAAGCCGCCGCAATCCCCACTGGGATGCATAGACAAAGGTCCACGCGCTGACCGCACCGGCGACGAAGCGCACCACCGCCCACACCCAGAACTGACTGGCGATGCCCATAGCCAGCGTCAGCAACACCGTCAGCACGAGACCGAGCCGCACCATCCGCGCGGCATCCACCCGCAACGCCGCGCAGGCCACCGCCCCGACGAAATAACCCGCGTAGTTGAACGACGCCAGCCAGCCGCCGTGCTGGATATCGAGGTGCGGCTGGCCGAATGCGCTGCCGTGAAGCATCAGCGGCAATAACGGCGTGAACGCAAAGCGACCGATGCCGAGCGCAACGGCCAGGGTCACCATGCAGGCAAGCGCGGCCTGCCGGGCGGCGCGATCGTCGGCCGGACGGCCGGTGGCAGTGACAGAGGCAAGTGAATTCGTGGACATGACAGCAAAATGACGACAGATGACAACCGTTGACGGCCACCATTTCGGATGGGTTCAGTGCATCGTAGCTTGACGTTTCGATCATTAAAAATGAATAATTACGATACAAACCATCATCTGGAGAGATCATGGATCTGGCCGCACTGACCATCTTTCGCGCCGTGGTGCGAGAAAACGGCGTGACGCGCGCCGCCGCCAAGCTCAATCGCGTGCAATCGAACGTGACCACGCGCATCAAGCAACTGGAAGAGCAACTGGGCACCGACCTGTTCATCCGCGACGGCCGGCGCCTCGTGCTGACGCCGGCCGGCGAGACGCTGCTGCCCTACGCCGAGCGCCTGCTCGCGCTTGCCGACGAGGCACGCCATGCCGTGCGCGAGGATCGTCCGAGCGGCCGGCTGCGGCTGGGCACAATGGAAAGCGTCGCCGCGACGCGTCTGCCGAGCCTGCTCGCGCGTTATCACACGCAATGGCCGGATGTCGCGCTGGAGCTGGAGACGGGAACCACCGGACGGCTGATCGAGCGGGTGCGCGAGTTCGAAGTGGACGCAGCGCTGGTCGCGGAACCGCTCGATCCGGCCTCGCTCGACGAACTGTTCGAAGCGGTGCCCGTGTTCACCGAGGAACTGGTGATGCTGACGCCGCGCGAGCATCGGCAGATTCGCGAGGTGCGCGACATTGCGCTATCGACGCTGGTCGCGTTCGAGCGTGGCTGCGCTTATCGGGCGTATATCGAGAAGTGGTATCTGGAGCATGGGGTGCGTCCGGCGCGCGTGCTGGAGCTGGGCTCGTATCACGCGATCGTCGCGTGCGTGGCGGCGGGCGCGGGCGTCGCGGTCGCGCCGCGCTCGGTGCTCGATTTGCAGGCCGATGCCAGCAATATCGCCGTGCATCCGCTTCCGGAAATCGGGCCGATCGACACGCTGCTGGTGTGGCGGCGCGGGCATTTTTCGTCGGCGCTGAATGCGCTGAAGAAAACGTTGACGGCGACGGACGAGGTGGTGGAATTGCCGGAGACGGCGAGCGTTGTCTGATGCAGCGGAGCGTTGCGCCGAGGGCGCGTTGTTGCGACGTTGATTCGACGTTGATTCGACGTTGTAGCGACGCCGATAGCCGTGGGGCCGCTTGAAAGACCCGCCCGTGGATCGCACCACACGGCGCGCGGCGAACCGCCCGGACCTCGGACACGCCCGAAAGCGCCGCGCAAAAAACTTGGGCCACGTAGCGCGCCGATGTTCCGGCGCCCTACGTGGCCCAATCAACTTCAAACAGTCAGTTCAGATCAGAGCTGCGCTTCGACCCAGCCCTTCACGCCGGCCAATGCCGCCGGCAGATTCGCCGGTTCGGTACCGCCAGCCTGAGCCATGTCGGGACGGCCGCCGCCCTTGCCGCCCACCTGCTGCGCGACGAAGTTGACCAGTTCGCCGGCCTTGACCTTCTTGCTTGCGTCCGCCGTCACGCCGGCGATCAGGCTGACCTTGCCACCTTCGACCGCCGCCAGCACGATCGCCGCGCTCTTCAGCTTGTCCTTCAGCTTGTCGACGGTCTCGCGCAGCGTCTTGACGTCCGCGCCTTCGAGCGTGGCGGCGAGCACATGCACGCCGGCGACTTCGATCGCCTGGCCGGCCAGCTCGTCGCCCTGGCTCGACGCCATCTTCGACTTCAGCGCGCTCAATTCCTTCTCGAGCGACTTCACCTGATCCTGCACCTGCGCGATGCGCTGCGTCAGCTCTGCCGGTTGCGCCTTCAGCACCGCCGCCGCCGCATTGATGCGCGCGTCGAGATCCTGCACGAAACGCACCGCGTTATCGCCCGTGATCGCTTCCACGCGACGAATACCCGCCGCCACGCCGCCTTCCATCACGATCTTGAACAGACCGATGTCGCCGGTGCGATTCACGTGCGTGCCGCCGCACAACTCGCGCGAGAAACCGAGGTCGAGCACGCGCACTTCGTCGCCGTACTTCTCGCCGAACAGCGCCATGGCGCCGCCCTTCACCGCTTCGTCGAACGGCATGACCTGAACCACGCCGGGCGCGTTCGCCAGTACTTCGGCGTTGACGATTTCCTCGACGCGGCGAATCTGCTCGTCCGTCATCGGCGCGTTATGCGCGAAGTCGAAGCGGGTCTTGTCCGCGTCGACCAGCGACCCCTTCTGCTGCACGTGCGAGCCGAGCACTTCACGCAGTGCCTTGTGCATCAGGTGGGTGGCCGAGTGATTGCGGGCCGTGCGGGCGCGCCGCACCGCGTCGATTTCCGCCTTGACCACGTCGCCGACCTTCAGCGTGCCCTGTTCGAGCGTGCCGTGATGGCCGACCACGTCGGCCTGCACCTTCAGCGTGTCGGCCACCGCGAAACGCACGCTGGCGTTCGCGAGCACACCCTGGTCGCCGACCTGGCCGCCCGATTCCGCATAGAACGGCGTGTGATCCAGCACGACGACCGCCTGCTGACCCGCCTCGACCGCTTGCACCGACGCGCCGTCCACGTACAGCGCGATCACCTTCGCGTCGTCGAAGACGATTTCTTCGTAACCGTGGAACGTGGTCTTCGCGCCCGAGTATTCGAGGCCTTGCGCCATCTTGAACTTGCCGGCCGCGCGCGCCTGGTCGCGCTGACGCGCCATGGCTTCGTCGAACGCGGGTTCGTCGACGGTCACTTCGCGTTCGCGGCAGACGTCCGCCGTCAGATCCAGCGGGAAGCCGTACGTGTCGTGCAGCTTGAAGGCGAGTTCGCCGTCCAGCGTCTTGCCGCCCTTCGCTTCCAGATCGGCCAGCGCGCTGTCGAGAATCGACATGCCGTGCTCGATGGTCTCGAAGAAGCGCTCTTCTTCCTGACGCAGCACGTCCGTCACGCGTTGTTCCGCTTCCTTCAGTTCCGGATACGCCTCGCCCATCTGCGCGACGAGGTCGGCCACCATGCGATGGAAGAACGACCCCTTCTTGCCGAGCTTGTAGCCGTGACGGATCGCGCGGCGCACGATACGGCGCAGCACGTAGCCGCGGCCTTCGTTGCCCGGAATCACACCGTCGACGATCAGGAACGAGCACGCGCGGATGTGATCGGCGATCACCTTCAGCGAGTTGTTGGTCAGGTCGGTCACGCCGGTTTCACGGCCCGCCGCCTTGATCAGCGCCTGGAACAGGTCGATTTCGTAGTTGCTGTGCACGTGCTGCAGCACCGCGGCGATCCGCTCCAGACCCATGCCGGTGTCGACGCACTGCTTGGGCAGCGGCGTCATGTTGCCTTGCGCGTCGCGGCTGTACTGCATGAACACGAGGTTCCACACTTCGATGTAGCGGTCGCCGTCTTCCTCCGGCGATCCCGGCGGGCCACCCCACACGTCCGGACCGTGGTCGTAGAAGATTTCCGAGCACGGGCCGCACGGGCCGACGTCGGCCATCTGCCAGAAGTTGTCCGACGCGTAGCGCGCGCCCTTGTTGTCGCCGATGCGGATGATGCGCTCGACCGGCACGCCCACTTCCTTCGCCCAGATGTCGTGCGCTTCGTCGTCTTCCTGATAGACGGTCACCCACAGCTTGTCTTTCGGCAGCTTGTAGACGCTCGTCAGCAACTCCCACGCGTAATGGATCGCGTCGCGCTTGAAGTAGTCGCCGAACGAGAAATTGCCCAGCATTTCGAAGAACGTGTGGTGACGCGCGGTGTAGCCGACGTTTTCCAGATCGTTGTGCTTGCCGCCGGCGCGCACGCTGCGCTGCGCGGTCGTGGCGCGCGAATACGGGCGCGATTCCGCGCCGAGGAACACATCTTTGAACTGCACCATTCCCGAATTGGTGAAGAGCAGCGTCGGGTCGTTGCCGGGCACAAGGCTCGACGAGCGAACGATCGTATGGCCCTTCGATTCGAAGAACTTGAGGAATTTCTCGCGGATTTCGGCGGCTTTCATAGCGTGCGGGGGACGGGTTTGCCAGTTCCCTGGCTGTTACCGGCGGCATCGAGCGATGCGCCAACTGTGTGATTCTTAAACGACTGATTATACGGGATCGGCGCCCTTGCGCGACGGCACCGCCCGTCCGTTAGCCATTCGGCCAGGTCAGGACGGGCAGCATCGGACATCGGGCATGAGGTCCGCCGCGCATTTCGTCGCCCGAGAATCGTCCCATGTTCGTCCTATGGCGTTCGGCTGACTGCGCCCGCGCGCCCGGATCGCTTAAGATTGCCTGCATTCGCGGCCCGTCACGCGCCGCAACGGCTACCTAGGAGACATCGAACGACATGGGCGCTCTCAGTCATATCCGCGTACTGGATCTCACACGCGTGCTCGCCGGCCCGTGGTGCGCACAGACCCTCGCCGATTTCGGCGCCGACGTGATCAAGGTCGAACGCCCGGAGGTCGGCGACGACACGCGGCACTGGGGGCCACCCTACCTGAAGACGCCGGACGGCGCGGACACGCGCGAGGCCGCGTACTACCTGGCGGCGAATCGCAACAAGCGCTCGGTCACCGTCGACATCGCCACGCCCGAGGGCCAGCGGATCATCCGCGAACTGGCGGCGCAAAGCGACGTGGTGCTGGAGAACTACAAGGTCGGCCAGTTGAAGAAATACGGCCTGGACTACGCGTCGCTCAAGGAGGTGAAGCCGGATCTCATCTACTGTTCGGTGACCGGCTTCGGGCAGACCGGGCCGTACGCGCAGCGCGCCGGCTACGACTTCATCGTGCAGGGTATCGGCGGCTTCATGAGCATCACCGGTGAGCGCGACGGCCAGCCCGGCGGCGGTCCGCAGAAAGCCGGCGTGGCGATCGCGGACCTGATGACAGGCATGTACTCGAGCGTCGCCGTGCTGACGGCGCTCACGCACCGCGACCGTACCGGCGAAGGCCAGTACATCGACATGGCGCTGCTCGACGTGCAGGTGGCCATGCTCGCCAACATGAACTCGAACTTCCTCGCGAGCGGCCGGCCGCCGGTGCGCTGGGGCAACGCGCATCCGAACATCGTGCCGTACCAGACCTTCCAGACGAGCGACGGCTGGATCATCGTCGCGGTCGGCAACGACGGGCAGTTCCGCAAGTTCGTCGAGGCGGGCGGCCGCCCGGAACTGGCCGACGACGAGCGTTTCGCCACCAATCCGGCACGCGTGCGTCAGCGCGAAACGCTGGTGCCGATGCTCGCGGAGATGGTGCGGCTGCAGGGCAAGCGCGAATGGATCGCCGCGCTGGAGGCGGCGGGCGTGCCCTGCGGACCGATCAACGATCTCGGCGAAGTGTTCGAGAACGAGCAGGTGCTGGCGCGTGGGATGCGGGTCGATCTGCCGCATCCGTCGGGCGGCGAGGTCAAGCTCGTGCCGAATCCGATCAAGATGTCCGCGACACCGCCGCAGGCGGTGAGCGCACCGCCGACGCTGGGCGAGCATACGGACAACGTACTGCGCGACGTGCTGGGTTACGACGACGCGCGGATCGATGCGTTGAGGAAGCAGTCGGTGATTTGACGGCGGGTGGTCTGGGGGCGGGTTTCAGTTGCCAGGCTGCCGGGCACCGAACGATTCGCCGAATGAATCCAGCCATCGACGGCCCTCGTCCCAATCGCCGAGCCCGCTGTCCGCGTTGATATGGCCGCGCGGGCCGATGCCGATCCAGCGGCTACCCCACGCAGTCGCACAGTGCTGCGAAAACGGCAGACCGCCGTAGGGATCGTCGCTGCTCGCCACCACCATGCTCGCGAACGGCAAACGTGCGAGCGGGACCGGCGCGAAGCCGCTTGCGTCCTGCGGGAACTGCTCTCCAGCAGGGTCGGGGACGGCCACCAGCAACGCGCCCGCTACCTTCGCGAGTTGCGCGGCACTCGCATATTGCGTCGCCCAGAAGGCGACCGTCAGGCAGCCGAGACTGTGCGCCGCGAACGCGACCGGTGCGGCGGCGGCGGTGACGGCGGCCTCGAGCGTGCGGCACCATGCATCGCGTGAAGGGTGATCCCAGTCCGGCATCTGTACGCGTTTGAACGCCGGGTCGAGTGCCTCCCAGCGGGTTTGCCAGTGGCCCGCGCCGGAGTTCTGATAGCCGGGCAGGACCAGCAAGGTGTTGGGCTTGGTCATCGTGTTCGCCGTGTGTGGTCGAGTGTGATTGTTGTTGATGGTGTTGTTGTCGTTGTCGCGTGAGGCGTCGTCGGCTTCAGTGTCGGCACGGACCGGGCTGCGTCGCGCCGGGTTGCTCTGCGTCGCGGCACTCAAGCCGGAGCCGGAGCCGGAGCCAAAGCCGAAGCCGAAGCCGAAGCCGAAGCCGGAGCCGGAGCCGGAGCCGGAGCCGGAGCCGGAGCCGAAGCCAAAGCCGAAGCCGAAGCCAAAGCCGAAGCCGAAGCCGCGTCACCGTATCACACGCCCCACCCCGACGCCACGCGGATCGGCCGCCGGTTCAGGCGTAGTGCCCTCCACGCGAATCAACTGCACGTCGCCGGTGAAGCTCTGCTCGTCGAGCGTGTACCCCTTCGCTCGCAGCTGTTCCGCCAGCTCACCCGCAATCGGTCGATACGGCTCGAAGTAGATCGTCTTTTGCGGCAACAACTGATGATGGAAGCGCATCGCGGCGAGCGCATCCGTCGGGCTCATGCCGAAGTCGTACAGATCGGTCATCACCTGGAATAGCGTGGTCATGATTCGCGATCCGCCTGGCGTACCGATCGCGAGCGCGACCTTGCCGTCCTTCAGCAGCAAGGTCGGCGTCATCGACGAAAGCGGCCGCCGGCCCGGCGCGATCGTATTGACGTCATCACCGCCACCCGTACCGGACGCAGCCACGCCAGCAGAACCCGAACCCGCCGCGGCCCCGCCCGCAGGCTTCGTCACGAAATCGTCCATCGCATCGTTGAGCAGGAAACCGCCGCCGTCCACCACCACGCCCGAGCCAAAATCGCCGTTCAACGTGTACGTGTTCGACACCGCGTTACCCCACTTGTCGACCACCGAGAAATGCGTGGTCTGCGCCTTCTCCGCCGACCCGGCCGCATCCGCGAGACCGGGCTTCACCGGCGCGGCGCCCGGCACTTCGTCGGGTTTGATTTCGTCGGCGCGCTGCGCGAGATAGGCGTCGTCGAGCAGCTTGCCCACCGGCACCGTCGACGAATCCGGATCGCTCAGGTACTGCTGCCGGTCGGCGAATACGCGGTCCTCGATCTGCGCGATCAGATGGATGTACGGCACGGAGTTCAGTTCGAGGCCATCGAACGCCTGCTTCAGATCGGCCTTCATCTTCAGCATCTGGATCAGGCCGACGCCGCCCGAACTCGGCGGCGGCGCGGTGACGACCTGATAACCGTTCCAGTCGGCGGTGAGGGGTTGACGCCACACGGCCTTGTACTGCGTCAGATCCTGCTTCGTGACGAGACCGTGGCCGTACATCTGCTGCACGATCAGGTCCGCGGTGCGCCCTTCGTAGAACTCGCGGCCGCCGTCGCCGGCAATGCGCGACAACGTCTGCGCGAGTTCCGGCTGGCGATACGTGACGCCCGCCTTGAGGTTCGAGAAGTAGGCGTCGAAGTTGGTCTTGCCGGCGAAGTTCTTCGCCGCCGCGTCGCGGCGCTGCTGCAGCCACGGCTCGACCGGGAAACCGTCGGTGGCATAGCGGATCGCGGGCGCCAGCACCTGCTTCCACTTCAGTTTGCCGAAACGCTGCTGCGCCTCCCACATGCCTTCGACGGTACCCGGCACGCCGACCGCGCGATGCCCGACCGCGCTCAAGCCCGGCAGCAGGTTGCCCTTGTCGTCGAGGTACATGTCGCGGGTCGCCTGTTGCGGCGCGCGCTCGCGGTAGTCGAGAAAGTAGGGCTTGCCGTCCATCAGCACGGTCATGAACCCGCCGCCGCCGATGTTGCCCGCGTCCGGCCGCGTCACGGCCAGCGTGAACGCCATGGCCACGGCCGCGTCGATCGCGTTGCCGCCGGCCGCGAAAATCTGCTGCGCGGCGTCCGCGCTGTAGCGGTCCGGCGCCGCCACCGCCGACGCGTCGAGCACCGGCTTGGGCGCGGTCTTCGCGAGCGCGGCGACCGGCGCGAGACTCATCGCCAGCAACGCGAATCCGGCGGACGCCGCCGCGAACCGGGGTAACCGGCGCGCCAGACCGCGCAGCCAGGCGCGAGACTCGGTGGCGGACCCACCGCGGTCAGGAAAGTCAGCGGCCAGACAGGAACCAGAAACGAAACGCGCGCGACGCGCGCCTTGGGTCGAAACAGACATCCGAGATACTCCGGGGAATGAGGGGCACGACGCAGCGGCGCGAATGCGTGAATCGAAGATTCGAGGACTCGAAGACTCGAAGATTCCAAGACTCACGAGACACAGGACACGCAGGACACGCGAGAAACGCAAGGAACGCGAGGGCCGCAAGGGACACGAAAAACGCGAAAGCTGCGAGGGGCCGCACGCATGCTAAGTCGCTGACCTGGCGGCCAACAAACCGTTTTACCTCCTGTTACAGCACCTTAAACGCAGCTTGCGGCCCGTCCAGCCGACGGGGAAAACCCGCCGAAACCGCTCGAACGTTGGCTGCGCGCCGCATTCGCCTGCCGCGAAGGGACGCGTCAGGTAGAATTGCCGGATCAGTGAGCGCATCACGCGCCCCGACCGACTTTCACCTTCTCGCATGAATACCGAACGCAACGACGCGCCAGCGGCATCCAATTTCATCCGCAACATCATCGACGACGACAACCGCAGCGGCAAATGGGGCCAGCGCGTCGAAACGCGCTTTCCGCCGGAGCCGAACGGCTATCTGCACATCGGCCACGCCAAGAGCATCTGCCTGAATTTCGGCGTGGCGCGCAGCTACGGCGGCGTGTGCCATCTGCGTTTCGACGACACGAACCCGGAAAAGGAAAGCGTCGAATACGTCGATTCGATCATCGACGCCGTGCGTTGGCTCGGCTTCGAATGGGAGAAGGACGGCAAGGAACAGCTCTACTACGCGAGCGACTACTACGACAAGCTGTACGAGTTCGCGGAACTGCTGATCGAACGCAACAAGGCCTACGTGGACAGCCAGTCGGCCGAGGAAATGCGCGCCAACCGCGGTTCGGCCACCGAGGTCGGCACGCCGTCGCGCTTCCGCGACCGCTCGGTGCAGGAAAACCTCGACCTGTTCCGCCGCATGAAGGCCGGCGAGTTCAAGGAAGGCGAGCACGTGCTGCGCGCGAAGATCGACATGTCGTCGCCGAACTTCAACATGCGCGACCCGGTCATTTACCGCATCCGCTTCGCGCATCACTACCGCACCGGCGACAAATGGTGCGTGTACCCGATGTACGACTACACGCACTGCATCTCGGACGCGCTGGAAAACATCACGCATTCGCTGTGCACGCTGGAGTTCGAAGACCATCGTCCGCTGTACGACTGGATCCTGAACGAACTCGCGGAGGCCGGCATTTTCACGCGCCCGCTGCCGCAACAGATCGAGTTTTCGCGTCTGAACCTGACCTATGCGATCACCAGCAAGCGCAAGCTGCTGCAACTCGTGACCGAAGGCCACGTGGACGGCTGGGACGATCCGCGCATGCCGACCATCGTCGGCGTACGCCGCCGCGGCTTCACGCCGGAATCGATCCAGCTGTTCTGCGAGCGCATCGGCGTGACCAAGGTCGATTCGTGGATCGACATGAGCGTGTTCGAAGGCGCGCTGCGCGACGATCTGGACGCGAAGGCGCCGCGCACGGTCGCCGTGCTGGACCCGGTCAAGCTGATCATCGACAACTTCCCGGAAGGCGTCAGCGAGCCGTGCAGCGCGCCGGTCCATCCACATCATCCGGAACAGGGCGTGCGCGAGTTTCCGATTTCGCGCGAACTGTGGATCGAGCGCGAGGACTATAACGAAACGCCGCCGAAGGGCTATTTCCGCCTGTTCCCGGGCAACAAGGTGCGGCTGCGCTACGGCTACGTGATCGAATGCGTGGGCGCGGACAAGGACGAGAACGGCAACGTGGTCGCGGTGCATTGCAACTACTTCCCGGACAGCAAGTCGGGCACCGAAGGCGCGAACAACTACAAGGTCAAGGGCAACATCCACTGGGTCAGCGCGGCCACCGCCTGCCCCGCCGAAGTGCGCATCTACGACCGCCTGTTCAAGGAACCGCAACCGGACGCCGGCGGCCGCGAATTCCTCGACGCGCTGAATCCGGACTCGAAGCGCGTGGTCAACGCGTACCTCGAACCGGGCGCGCGCGAAGCGCTGCCGGAACAGCGCTATCAGTTCGAGCGTCATGGCTATTTCGTCGCCGACCGCGTCGATTCGACCCCCGGCAAGCCGGTGTTCAACCGGATCGTCAGCCTGCGCGACAGTTGGGGCAAGCCGGCGTAAGCTTGGGCGACCGTTGGTCGCGGCGCATCCGAATGTGCGCAACTGACGTAAAAGACGGCGTGCATCCCGATCGCGGGGTGCACGCCGTTTCGTTGCATCATGTTCCATCGACAGTGACGGCGCGCCCGCCCGGCTGCGTCAGTCCCGGAGGTCCGGTCCGATGAAAGTTACCGCCCGCCGCGGGGCGCGAGCCGCCCTGCTCACGCTGTTCGCGCTCGGTGCCACGTGCCTTGCCTGCGCCGCGCACGCGGACGAACTCACCGGCACGCTGAAAAAAATCCACGACGACGGCGTGGTCGTGCTCGGCGTGCGCGAAGCGTCGATTCCTTTCTCGTACTTCGACGGCAAGGGCACCGCCGGTTATTCGCAAGACATCGCGCTGCAGATCGTCGACGAAATCAGGAAGACGCTCGGCATGCCGCAACTCAAGGTGCACGAGATCACCGTCACCTCGTCGAACCGCACCTCGATGCTGCTGAACAACCAGATCGATCTGGAGTGCGGGTCGACCACGCATACGGCGGAACGCGAGAACGTCGCCGCTTTCTCGAACAGTTTTTTCCAGTATGCGGTGCGGATGATCGCGCGCAAAAGCAGCGGGATCACGGACTTCCCGGACCTCGCGGGCAAGGCGGTCGTGACGACCGCGGGCACGTCCGACGAGCGGCTGTTGCGTCGTCTGAACACCGAAGGACATCTGAAGATGCGCATCACCAGCGCGCGCGATCATGCGGACGCGTTCGCCGCGCTCAAGGAAGACCGCGCGGTCGCCTTCGTGATGGACGAGCCGATCGTGTACGGCTTCAAGGCGACCGATCCGCGTCCGGACGACTTCGTCGTGACCGGCACGCCGCTCGGCTACGAGGTGTATGCGTGCATGTTCCGCAAGGGTGACGAGCCGTTCCGCAATCTCGTGAACGGCGTGATCGCGCGCAGCCAGACCTCGGGCGACGCGGAACGCCTGTATCGGCAATGGTTCACGCAGCCCATTCCGCCGCGCGGCATCAATCTGAATTTTCCGTTGTCGGAACAGAATCGCGCGCTGTTTGCGCATCCGAACGATCGCGCGCTGGACTAGCCGCGGCCGAACCCGAACCCGCTACGCCGCCAGCGACCGATGCAGTTCCGTCAGCGATAAGGTCGTCTGAAAAAGCCGCGACAGGCTCCGGCTCGCGTAACGATCGACCTCGTGCGGCGCGGCCCAGCGATACGCATCCATCTCGGGAATCATCGTGCCGTCGGAGCGGCGCGGAAACAGTGACGTGCAGATGCATGCGCTCAGATCGAGTTCGGACGCGACGGCCCGCGCGGCAAACAGATGCAGATCCTTATCGCGCCGGTAGACGAACAATCCCAGATCTTTCAGCCGGGCCGCATCGATCTCGATGCCGGTTTCCTCGACCATTTCGCGCAGCGCGGTGACGTGCGGCGCCTCGCCCTCCTCGCCGTGTCCTTTCGGAATGTCCCAGTGCGAGGTTTCGGTGGCATGCGCGAGCAAGACACGGCCGCCGGGATCGAGCAGCACGATCCCGCACGAGACGACCCGCGCGCTCACGGCCGTCCCGCGTTGCGCCAAGCCATGGCACCGGAGCGCGCCGGCGTCGAAGCGGCACGCAGCGTCACGACGCCCAGCATGCTCAGTGCTTCTTCTGCAATTGCCACTTGCCGCTGCTGCCCTGCTTGCAGAATTGCGGACGCAGGTTCATGGACTGCCCTTTCGCATTCAGCACGACACCGACGTCGCGGCAGGTGCGCTCGCCATCCTTGGCCGTACCCGCGACGGTGATCGTCGCGTCGATCTTCACGCTATTGCCGGTGCCTTCGTTGACCCAGTTCGCGGCTTCGCCGTCCTGCTTGTCGTTCAGCGCGTCGAACACGGCCCTCTTGATCGAGTCGACGTCGCGCGGCTTCATGTAGCTGATCGGCGTGTCGTTCAGAAAGCCGAGGTTCGCCGCCTGCGCGCCGAGCGCGCCGCCAAGCAGCAAACCGCCGACGGTCAGATGAAACAGGGCACGGGTTCGCATCGACATGAAGGGTTCTCCTCGAAAGTGTTGCAGACGGCCGACGCGCGCAGGCATTTGCGCACGTGATCTGGACCCCAAAAGCATAGCATGGAGCCTTTCGTTAATTTTAAGACGCGTCTCATACCCGTTCGATGACGGTATTTCTAAGATTGCTCTGTTGCGCCGCAGCGCCAATCCGACGTCGAATCCGACGTCAAATACGCGTCAAAAATAAACCGTCTCCATGAACACCGCCCACTCCCTCGAAACCTTCGCCGTCGCACTGGCGCTGTTGTGCGTCGCACTCGTACCGATCGCGATTCGCCGCGATCCCGGCCTCGCGCGCCGCATCGTGCGCATGGAAGCCGTGCCGAAAGCGCGCTGGCCGAATCTCCTCACGCGTTTCGGGCTGGCCTGTCTGCTGACGTCGTTCGCGCTGCTGCTGATCGGCTGCTACTACATCCTCGAAGGCGCGGGTTTCTGAGCGTCGTACCCATCGGTCAGCGTCTTCAGAAACGCGACCACATCCCTGATTTCCGCCTCGTCCAATGAAGGTTTGTCGCCCGGCTTGCGATCGAACGGCGGATCGGTATTCAGATTGACCCAATAGCGCTGCGGCAGGTCGTCGAACTTCCGCACCTTGCCGTTCGATACCGGATAGAACTTCTCCGGATTCGTATCGCGCTGCGCGTAGAAACGCAGCACCTGCTCCAGCGAATGATAGATGCCGTTGTGGAAGAAGCTCTTCTTCAACGCGACGTTGCGCAGCGTCGGCGTGCGGAAAAGCCCGCAAAACTCCGCGCGCCCGCCGAGGTCGGTGCGCTCCGGACCGCACGCGCCGAGGTCGTGGAATTGCGGGTCGCGATTTACCGCCAGCGCGCGGTTGCGCGGCACGCCGATCGCGATCAAACCGAAATCGCTGAACTGCGGCGGCGCGCCGTCCTTCGTGCGCTGGCTGATATGGCAGCTCGCGCAATTGCCCTTCTGTTCGTCGTTGAAGAGTTGCAGGCCGTGCAGTTCGGCTTTCGTCAGTTGCGCGTTGCCGGCCAGAAACGCGTCGTACTTGCTGGTGTACGGATAGAACAGTTCGGGCGTCTGCTCGAAGGTTTCGAGCGCTTGCAGCACCGCGTTGAAGGTGGCGTCGTCGTTGTCGAAGATGCGCGCGCCGAATGCCTCGCGGAATGCATCCGCGTACGGCGACGCTTTCACCGCGGCTGTGACCTTGGCCGGCGTGCTACCCATTTCGAACGACGACAACAGCGGAATGCGCGCCTGGTCGCGGCCACGGTCGACGCGGCCATCCCACGTCAACCCGCCGGTCGGACCCGCGTCGACGCTTTCGTCGCCTTCGTCGTCGGACTCGTGATAGTGCTCGGCGAAGGCCGGTACCGATTGCAGATACTTCAGCGTGGGCGCGGCGCGCATGCCGGTGCGATGCATGTCGTTGCCGCCCAGTTGCACCGACAGCGCATTCGGCGGCGAGAAACCGTGGCCGGGGCTATGGCACGACGCGCACGCGAGCCGGCCCGAGCCGGACAGCGACGCATCGAAGAACAGTTGCTTGCCGAGCGCGCTCATCTGCTGGACGGATTTGAACACCTCGGCCCGGGTCTGGCCGGCGTCGTGCACAGCGGGCTGCGCACCGGACTGCGCGCTGGCGGCAAGGGCGGCTGAAGCGGAAGCCGAAGCGGAAGCGGAAACCGCCGCGCTCGCGGCGCCCACCGAAGCCGCCGCGCTCGCCGGCGCTCCGCCGCCCGCCGCGGACGTCCTCGAATCGCACGCCGCCAGCCCCAGCGTGAGGCCCGCGAGCGCGAGCATCGTCGTCAATGTTCGAGCCATGGCGGTTGCCCCAGCGCGCCGCCGCGCCATCAGCCGAACCGCCGTTTTCCGTATCCCCGCAAGACCAGGCCGCATATGAGTGAAGTGAGTTGCCGATAGTAAAGTCCGCGAGCGTATTTCAATTGAATGTCTTTTAAATGACATAACGCCGACGCAATTTTAGAACTCAAAGCAATTCGTAATTAATTACATCTTTCTGTCAAATTCTGTCGCCAAACTTTCGCCCGCGGTCGTCGCTGTAAGTAATCGCACGACGGCCCGTCCCCAACGCGAGAGAGAGAATCCACATCCAATGAACAAAAAACTGATCTGCGCGACGCCTATCGCGATCGCAGCGGCGTTGACCCTGTACGCGTGCGGCGGCAGCGACGTCACGCCGCAACCGGACACCGCGGCGCAGGCCAACGCGCAAGCGGACATCTCGTCGATCAAGACGGTCGTCGTGATCTACGCGGAGAATCGCAGCTTCGACAACCTGTACGGCAACTTCCCCGGCGCCAACGGTCTGCAGAACGTGACGGCCGCGAACTCGACCCAGCTCGACCGCGACGGCTCGACACTGGCGACGCTGCCGCCGGTATGGAACGGTCTGACGCAAACCGGCGTGACGCCGGTGATCACCCAGGCGATGACCGCGAATCTGCCGAACACGCCGTTCGCGATCGACGATCCGAAGGGCTTCAACACGCCGATCACGGCCACCACGCGCGATCTGTATCACCGCTTCTACGAGAACCAGATGCAGATCAACGGCGGCAAAAACGACAAGTTCGCCGCATGGGCGGATTCGGGCGGCCTCGTGATGGGCCACTACACGCTCAACGCCGACAAGCTGCCGCTGTGGAAGATCGCGCAGCAGTACACGCTGGCCGACAACTTCTTCATGGGCGCGTTCGGCGGCTCGTTCCTGAATCACCAGTGGCTGATCTGCTCGTGCACGCCGACCTATCCGAACGCGGACAAGAGCCCGGCGGCCGGCTCGATCTCGGCGGTGGAAAACGACGGCGTGACGCTGAAACTGGCGACGAACTCGCCGGCCTCGGCACTGACCGGCGCGCCGAAGTACGTGCTGT
The DNA here is from genome assembly GCF_029910215.1 of Paraburkholderia sp. D15. Taxonomy (NCBI): domain Bacteria; kingdom Pseudomonadati; phylum Pseudomonadota; class Betaproteobacteria; order Burkholderiales; family Burkholderiaceae; genus Paraburkholderia; species Paraburkholderia sp. D15. Next base: position 3,199,729 of record NZ_CP110395.1, read on the forward strand.
CCGGCAACCTGACGCCTGACTTCTACGCGATCAACACCATGCAGCCGCCGTATCAGCCGAGCGGCAACAAGGCGGCGACCGGCGGCGACGCGAGCCTCGCCGATCCGACGCAGGCGACCACGCTGCCGGCACAGACACAAAAGCACATCGGCGATCTGCTGAGCGACGCGAAGGTGTCGTGGGCGTGGTACGGCGGCGCGTGGGGCGCGGCGGTGTCGGCGGCGCAAACCGGCACGGCCAACGTGATCTACGGTGCGAATCTGACGGCGCCGAACTTCCAGCCGCATCACCAGCCGTTCAACTACTTCGCCGATCTGGCGCCGGGCACCTCGAATCGCGCGCAGCATCTGCTGGACGGCGGCCTCGCCGGTTCCGAGTTCATCAAGGCGATCGATGCGGGCACGCTGCCGCAGGTGTCGTTCTACAAGCCGCAGGGCAACCTGAACGAGCACGCGGGCTACACCGACGTCGCGTCGGGCGATCAGCACATCGCCGATGTGATCTCGCATCTGCAGAAGAGCCCGCAGTGGAACAACATGCTGGTCGTCGTGACGTACGACGAGAACGGCGGCTTCTGGGATCACGTCGCGCCGCCGAAGGCCGACCGTTGGGGTCCGGGCACGCGGATTCCGGCGCTGATCATCTCGCCGTTCGCGAAGAAGGGTTATGTCGATCACACGCAGTACGACACCACCTCGATCCTGCGCTTCGTCACGCGCCGCTTCTCGCTGCCCAAGCTGCCGGGTATCTCGGCACGCGACGCGGCGCTGGTCAGCAACGGCAGCAAGCCGATGGGCGACCTGACCGCGGCGTTGAACATCAAGCAGTAAGGGGTGCGGTAAGCAACGGGCCGCCGCCGGCGACGGCGCGGCCATCCGGTGGGCAGTTTTGCGGGCAGCTTCGGCTGCCCATTTTTTTTGCGCGGCAGGCAAGCTCACGCAAGACGCGTTCTCCGCGAGCAGCGTATGCTTCGAACGCAAGCCCGCACGCGCGTCCCTTCCACAAGGAGTCCGACAGCATGACCGAAAGAACCGTCAAAGTCCCCGGCCCCGATCATCCGATCACGATCGAACCCGCCAATGCACGCGTCGTCGTCACCGCGGCCGGCCGCGTGATCGCCGACACGAAGGACGCGCTGGTGCTGCGCGAAGCCGCGTACGCGCCCGCCTATTACATTCCGCGTACCGACGTCGACATGAACCTGCTGGCGCGCACGGAGCACACGACTTATTGCCCGTACAAGGGGGAATGCGCGTACTACAGCATCACCGCAGCCGGCGAGCCGGGGGTGAACGCGGTGTGGACATACGAGACGCCGTACACGGCCGTCAAGGAAATCGCGCAGCATCTCGCGTTCTATCCGAACCGCGTCGATTCGATCGAGGTTCAGCCGAAGGGGTGAACGACGCTCAGCGCCGGCGTCCGGTTGCGCGGCCGGACACATGAACGCAAACGCGGCTGAAGCGGATACTTCAGCGCCAAGATCAGCGGATTCGAACCCAGCCGTTTCAAACGCACCGTCACGTCTCCGGCCGCCGTGGAAGAAAAACAGAACGGCGGCCTCCCCTCCTTCCGTTGACCCGCGTCGGCCGCCGTGCCGGTGCATCGCCGGCCATGGTTTCCGCCCCGCACGCGCACGGCGTCGCATCACCTCATGCGAATCCGATCGAACGCCTGCTCATATAAAAAAGACACCGTCATGAACATATTAATTCCGCAAAAACCGAACGGCCGTTGCAATAATTTGTGTTTAAAAAAAATCAACCAGTTTGATAAAGTAGGTTTCACGGAAGTCAGTTTATGGCCAGTCCATTAATCGCACCGAAATCAAGAAACGGTCGCGATCAATGCGAAAAGCATATCAAAAGGACGCCATAACACCCAAACCGGAATCGCTTAAAAGAAATTCCGCCAATCAAATGACGCCACGGAATATCTCGCGATAACGGAGCACGGACACGCCTTGCACCAAGGCGCTCTGACTGAATGACCGGAACTCGAATCGCCGCTCGACTGGGCTGCCGGCTATGGCGGTCCGGGCATGCCGTGCGGAAATGGTTTTATCTTCGAGACAGTTAGCCGTCGAATTACCCTTTATTTAACACTTAACCAGGCAGAGGATTCTATGCAAGTTGTATATGTCGTGGACAACCGCTTCTCCCAGTTTGCAGAAAAACATGAAACCGTGTTTACGGTGTCGTCGTTCATCGACCTGGTTTCAAAAGAGCCGAATGGAGAGCGTCTGAACGTCATTCTCGGCCAGGGCGTGGATCAGGCCGGGCTGCAGACCTTAATCGACCGCTATGCGGCGACGCCTAAAATGATTGAAATCGTATTTGGCGCGAAGCGTCCGAAAGCGACCTATTTCGACGCGCACAAGCACAAGTCGCGCAACATCGTGGTCAGTCTGGCCGAACGCGTCAGCGATCAGGAATTCCTGATGGACCTGTATTTCGACGGCGACAACGAGTTCTTCGACGATCACATGTCGGGTCAGCACATCCAGGGCATGGGAATCACCGAGGCCGGCCGCCAGGCGTTTCTCGCGGTGACCGAGCAATACTGCCTGCCCGCCGGCAAGCGCCACTACTTCGTCATTCACCGCATGGAGACCGAATTCAAGGCGTTCGTCTTCCCGATCGACGCCTACGCGCGCTACTTCATCGTGTCGGAAAATCGCGGCAGCAAGGGCAACGTGTCGATCGAGGCCCGCATCGAAATCTGGCAGGCGGAGGTGTTGTGCGCGGTGTGCCAGGTGTCGTTCACGGCGTTCGAGGTGTCGTGGATCAACAATCGCGAGCACGCCGCCGCGCAGAACGTGCTGAGCGCGCGTACCGAGCAGTTGACCCGGACCTTGCTGGCCGCCTGAGGTTGAGTCGCCCAACCACCGCATCGATGAAAAACGCCGCGGTGGCGTCTGTCGAAAGACAGCGTCACCGCGGCGTGCAGTGGTTGCCCAGTAGCGGCGCAAAAAACATCGCGCCGGACACCAGACCCGACACCAGGCGCGACGTCAGCGATCCAGCCCGTACGTCGCCAGAATTTCCGGCGCGTAACGGCGCCCGCTCACCGGCCTGTCGTTCAGCGCCTGTTCCAGTTCCCGCAAGGTCTGCGCCGGTAACGTCAATGCGCTCGCCCCGACATTGCTCGCCAGATAGTCGAGCCGCTTCGTGCCGGGAATCGCCAGCAGGTTCCCGGCGCGGCTCAGCACCCACGCAATCGCGATCTGGCTGGTCGACGCGCCGATCTTTTTCGCCACCGCGCCGATCGCCGCGGCAAGATCGCCGTTCGATGCAAGCGCGTCTTTCGAAAAACGCGGCAGCGTGCGGCGATAGTCGCTCTGGTCGAGCGCGTCCAGCGTGTTCAGCGAATCGGTCAGCAAGCCTCGCCCGATCGGACTATAGGCGACGAGCGTCACGCCTAGATCGCGGCATGCCGCGAAAATGCCGTTGTCCTCGACGTCGCGCGACATCAGCGAATATTCGGTCTGCACGGCGGCGAGGCCATGCTCGCCGTCGGTGAGACGCAGCAATTCGGCGTGCGCGCGCTCGATGGTCCGCGCACTCGCCTCCGACAAGCCCACCGCGCGAATCGCGCCCTGCTTCAACAGCGTCGCCATCGCGGACATGCTCGCCTCGATCTGTTCGCCGTAGTGGCTGATACGGTGCAGATAGAACACATCGATGTGGGTTTTCAGGCGCTCGGCGCTCTTCGAAAACGCTTCGAGAATGTACGCGGGCGAATTGTCGATGCCGCGTTTGGCCGGATCGTCCTTGTCGCGAACGATCCCGCACTTGGTCGCGAGCACGACGCGCTCGCGCGCGCCGCTGCCGTTCAGCACGCGGCCGACCAGTTCCTCGTTATGACCGT